>NHFO01000038.1 GCA_002170235.1 Flavobacteriales bacterium TMED113 | reverse complement strand
CTTCTGGATGGGGAGGTGGAATTAGCGATGGATTTAATGATTATGATAGCTCACCAACAGAAATGTCTATGACGCTTGATAGTGATGTAACTATTTCTTTTGATTGGTCAGCGGATAACAATGATTCTTGGAATTATGAATATGTTTATTACATAAATAACGAAGCTGTGTTACTTGCCGGTGAAAACGGTAATTTTTTCTCAGAGACTCAATCGGGGACAGTTACATTTACTGCTTCTGCTGGTGATGTAATTGGATTTGGGGAGGACGCAACAGATGGATGTTGTGGTGAAGGTTGGTTGACAGTATCTAACTTTACTGCATCTACAGGAGGTGGTTCTATGGCATCAATGGGTGTTAGTACAGAAGATATTTCTGATCTTGGTGCTGGTACTTATACAGTGGTTGCAACGGACGAGAATGGCTGTTCAGTTTCTATTGAGGTTGAGATCACAGAGTCTGATGAAATGCTTATATCTGAGACTCATTCTGACTACACTGGATATGGAGTTTCATGTAACGGAGCAACAGATGGTTCAATTGATGTAACTGTAACAGGCGGTACAGGTGTTTACACTTATACTTGGTCAAATGGANCNACAACTGAAGATATTNCTGATNTAGGNGCNGGTACTTATNCAGTAGTTGCAACAGATGAGAATGGNTGTTCAGTTTCAATTGAAGTAGAAATTACGGAAGCAGAGTCATTAGAATTAGTTGTTGATACAGTAACTGATGGTCCGCATATTCTTGGTGATATTGAGGAAGGCTTTGGTTCTATTGCTATAACAGTTTCGGGTGGTACAGGTGTTTATACTTATGAGTGGACAGCGCCCTTATCAGATGGATCTACATATACATGGATTAATGGTGATGATATAGATGGTTTATTTGCAGGAACTTATAATGTTGTTGCAACTGATGAAAACGGCTGTTCAGTTTCTTCTGATATAACTGTTGACTTCTATACACCATCTGCTTGGGATGTAGATGAGACGGACTGTGCCCATATTATTGAGGTGCCGTCTGATGTTAATATTAGTATAGATGATAACCCAATAACTTATGGTGACTGGATCTCAGTTTCCTTAGGCGGTGATGTTGTCGGTATGATGATGTGGAATGGAGAAGAATCTTCATTTACTGTTTTCAGTGATGCAGCATTTACTTCTGATGAATTTGTTTGGTCTATATGGAATGCTGATGAAGCAAATGTAGACTTATTAGGTGGTGATTCAGATGATGCTTATTACAGCGCTGAAGCACTATATGACGAAACATATCCTAATGAGGGTGACTTTGCTTGTGATGGTTTGAGTAGAGTGTTAGATGTTGTTGCAAGAACAATTTATATNCAGCAAATTGATCTTGAAGAAGGTTGGGGAATGTACTCTACTTTTATTAGTCCAGATGAGACTAACATTGAATCAGTTATGTCTGAGGTGACATCTAATTTAACTATAATGAAGGATGAATTAGGTAACGTGTTCTGGCCTTTACTTGGTCTAAATACAATTGGTGACATTATTGATGGAGAAGGTTACTCGATCAAGATGGCCGAAGGAAGTATGTTAGAAGTTTCAGGTGATTTAATTGACCCTGAACTAGAATTATATATGCCTTCTGGTTGGAGCTTTATTGGTTACTTGCACCAAGAAGGAGCTGATGCTTCTGAAATGATGGCCCCAGTTGCTGAAGACATGATTATAATGAAGGATGGTCAAGGTAACGTACTATGGTTTGATATTAATGTCAATACAATTGGTAATGGTACTGGTATGATGATTCCTGGACAAGGTTTTGCTATTAAGATGGTTGAATCTGAGGGTGGATTTACTTACACATATCCTTCAATTTCTGAGGGAGCAAGAATTGCTAGTCCATCTCCAGTTTATGCATTATCTCACTATCAAAAATCTCAGAACACTGGAAATAACATGACTATAGGTATTCCTTTAGAAGCATGGAGTGTTCTACCAGAAATTGGAGATGAGATTGCAGCATATAATTCAAAAGGAATTTTAGTTGGTAGTGTTACATATAATGGTGAAGCTACTGCCTTAACTGTTTGGGGAGATGATATTACCACTGAAGATAAGATAGAAGGATTAGTTGAAGGTGAGGTAATAAATCTTGAGATTTGGAGAAAAACTGAAAATTTAGTTGAGGATGTTAAGATTGATGTTTGGGAAATTGGAAACAATATATATTCATCTAATGGAATTGCTCTAGCTGGTAATGCAAGAATGGCAGGTTCATTAAGTGCGGGCTTTGAGCTGTATTCAAATTATCCAAACCCATTTGATGTACAAACAACAGTTAGTTTCTTTGTTCCNGATAATGGTAAAGTTAGAATTGGAATTTATGACATGTTAGGTAATTTAGTTGACGAATTAGCTAACCAAACATTTGAACCAGGTATGTATAATTTAGACTTTATTGCTAACGATATTGCTCAAGGTACATACTTTGTAAGAATGGAGGCNGAAGGAACGGTTTTAACTAAGAAAATAGATTTAGTTAAGTAGTAGTAATTTTTCTACAGAAAAAATCCTTCTCATTATTGGGAAGGATTTTTTTTTATCGCTATCTTATATAAATGTATTTATTCAAAAAATATAGTTTAGCCCTACTAATTTTATTTTGCTCAACATGGTCGATTGCTCAGAGTCCAGAAATTATTGACTCGAATATTGTTTTTAATAATGATCAATATTTATTTTGTGAATTAATTATAACACAAAATATGTTTGGCAAGGAACAAAGCTTACAGTTTGAATATGGTTCTGTAGAAAATATTTGGGGAAAGGAAGTTCAAAAAAAACTAGTTAAGCTTAGTGAATTAAATAAACAAAAAACATTAATTGACGCATTAAATTTAATGGGCTTTTATAGTTGGGAAGTAGTTCATACTTATAATAGTTCTGAGAGCTCATATGTAAAAGAACACTTTGTNTTCCAAAAAAAAATAATTAAAAAGAAATAATCATGAAAAAAAGTATTTATCTATTAGCGTTCTTATTATCAAATTTTGTTTTTTCTCAGTGTGATGGTAGGTATGAAACGGAAATTTTTGAACAAGTTGATGTCACAACTGTAACTTACTCAGATATACATAATTTATCAATGGACATATATCAACCAGTGGGAGATACTTATGAAAATAGGCCTGTTATAATTTTTGCTCATGGTGGAACATTTATTTTTGGCAGTAAAAACAACCCTACTGTTGTAGAGTTATGTGAAACATTTGCAAAAAGAGGATATGTTACCGCATCAATAAATTATAGATTAGCAAATGATATAGTGGGCTTGTTTGAACAGTTTACCTTTTATACAAATACCGAAAGCGCGTACGAAGTAGTCTTAAATGCAATGATGGACGGAAAGGCTGCTGTTAGATATTTTAGAAAAGATTTCGCTGAAAACGCAAATAGCTACGGANTAGATCCAGATCAAATTTGGGCCGGAGGAAACTCGGCAGGTGGTGTTTTATTTTTGCACGTTGGNCATGTNCAAAGTATTGATGAGTTTATTCTTCCTCTAGATGAAAACAGAGCAAATATTGCTAATTCTGTGTTTAGTTCTATTGGTGGTGATATAGAAGGAAATAGTGGGAACCCTGGTTATTCATCTGAAATTTCGGGTGTAATTAGTTTAGCAGGCGCATTACATAGATCTGAATATGTGGATGCTAACGACGTTCCTTCAGTATTTGCCCATGGTGATGCAGATGGTGTAGTTCCTTATGACTGCAATGGTTTTCAAAACAATCCAAGTTTTGATCAGCTCTGTGGCGGAGGNGCATTAATAAATAACTTTCAAGGNCTAAACCTTACTTCAGATTTATTAACTTTNCCTGGTGATAATCATTGCCCATGGGATAGTGATGGCAGCAAGATGAGTCAGGTAATTAATTTTGTNTCAGACTTTGTTTATCAAAATATAGATTGTGAAGATCAAAACTCTAAATTAAATGACTTTATAACCATGAAAGACGATATAATTTCTCAGTATGATTTACTTGGTAGAACCATTAAAGACAATTATAATGGTATAATTTTTTCTGTTTATAAAAATGGAAATGTAACAAAAAGGTATGTTGTTAAATAATTATCCTTCTACTTAATGTCAGGTTTAGTAGTTTACAAAGCTTCTGCGGGCTCTGGAAAGACATATGTTTTAGTNAGAGANTTTTTATTTAAATGTTTTACTCANTCTAGATACCCATCTCATCTTAATTTATTAGCAGTTACTTTTACTAATAAAGCTGCCTATGAAATGCGAAGTAGGGTCATATCTACATTGCATTCGTTCTCTAAAAAAAAAAAAGAACCATTATTCAATTATTTTNTTAAGAGATTAAATTGGTCAGAAAAAAAATTAGAAGAAACCTCAAAATTTTTACTGTCCAAAATAATTCATGATTATACAAACTTATCTATTTCCACAATTGATAAGTTTTCATATAAAATACTTAGAGATTTTAGTTTTGAATTAAGCCTAAGTAGTGATTTTGAAGTAGAAATAGATGACTCTAAATTTTCGGAAAAAATCACAGAAAAAATAATTAATGATTTAGGTTTAAATGACTCTTTAACATATTCTTTATTAAACTTCTCAAACTATAAATTATATCAAAATAAATCATGGGATATTGAGTTAGATTTGCGATCATTTATAGCTAAAATGTTAGGTGAAGACACATTTTTGCTCAACAATTATTTAAATAAGATTACACACAGTGACATAATAAATGAGCAAAAAAATATTTTAAAATCATTAAAGGATTTTGAAATCAACTTATTTAACTATTCTTTAAAAATAGAGCAGCTAATTTCGTCTGTTAATAATAGCGCTTTTTACAAAAGTTATATTCCAAAATTAATTTTAAACATAAAAACAAAAAAATATAAAAATCAAGATAAATCAATTTTTTCAGCTGAGTTTAGAAAAAATATTTTAGAATCAAAATGGTATTCAAAAAAAACAGACTTTGTAGATATAAATCAAATTGAAAAAATAAGTGATCAATTGCACAGCTTATTATCTGATTTGGTTAATTACACTGATATTGAGCAACCTAATTATATTTTTAAAAAACATTTTTATAATTCATTATTTGTTCTATCAATTTATCAACATTTAAATGAATTTATTCTGTCCTATAAAGAGGAAAAAAACTTTTTAAATGTATCAGATTTTAATAGATTAATAAGTTCTTTTATTCAAAGTTGCCCAGTTCCTTTCATTTATGAAAAAATAGGAGCAAGGTATAAACATTATTTTATTGATGAATTTCAAGACACTTCGTTATTACAGTGGCATAATTTAATCCCACTAATCCATGAAACCACATCATCTGAAGGTGGGTCCTGTTTAATCGTTGGAGATTCTAAGCAATCTATATATCGATGGAGAGGAGGTGATCTTAAGCAGTTTTTAGAATTAAGTAACGCAAAAAGTGTATGGAATAATACATCTATCAAGCAAGAAACTTTAGAAGATAATTGGAGAAGCAGTAAGTATATTGTTGAGTTTAATAATCAGCTATTCAACTTCATTTCTTCAAAAGTACCAACCGAATACTCGGAGATTTATGAACGATTAGAGCAAAATCCTATAGAAAAAGATTCTGGTTATGTTGAGCTTAGTTTTGTTAGTGGCGACTCGTATTCTGCAATTGAAGAAAGCACATTAACTCAAATCATGTCATCAATTAATCAGGCATTAGATGATGGGTATAGTTTATCCGACATTACGATAATAACAAGAAAAAAGAAACAGATAGAAATTATTTCAGAGTATTTAATCAGTAATAATATTTCTATTTATTCATCAGAGTCTTTATTGCTAAAAAACTGCCCTGATGTGCAATTTTTAATTAATAATTTTAAAATTCTACAAAAAGAATACGAGTTCAAAAGTAAGGTTGAGGTGCTAAATTATTTAGTTGATAATAATTTCATCTTAATAAAAGATAATTCAAAAACTAAGTTTATTTATGATAATGCAAAATGTGAAAACGATCAGTGGAATAAGTTTTTAAAAAGTCATAATATAGATTATAATTTCAGAAAAATTCAAGTACAAACATTATATAATATAACTGAAGGTTTATGTAGAACTTTTAATTTGTTTCTTAAAAGCCCTAATTACATTACCTCATTCTTAGATATCATTTTAGATTATTCACTAAAAAATGGTAATTCTATTTCTGACTTTTTAGATTGGTGGAATGAAAGTCAAGATAAATTATCTGTTTCAGTCACTAAGAGTGCGGACACAGTTGAGTTATTAACTATACACAAATCCAAGGGATTAGAATTTCCCGTTGTTATTTTTCCGTTTGCAAACTGGAAAATGGAAGAAAAACCTTCTAAAATATGGACTAAAGTACCGGACCATATTTCACAAACTATACCTTATACTTTGTTGCCATTTACATCAAAATATAAATTTTGGCCAAAGTCATGTCAAGATTCATTTTTAGAGCATGACAAAGATTTGATAATTGATAATGTAAACTTATTATATGTTACATTAACAAGAGCTAAGAATAGATTGTTTATTATATCAAATAAAAACACTAGAGCTGGTATAATATATAAGTATTTTGAAGAATTTATGTTATTTAAAAACTGCAACTCATCTATTTATAAGTATGGAAATAGAAAAAAATATTTAAATGAAATGATAAAAACCCATCAATTCATTATAGATAATTATGTTTCTAATTCGTGGAAAAAAAGATTACGCGTGAAGTCAAATAGAATTTATAACTGGGAATCATCTGTTAATAAAGCAATTAATTTGGGAAATTTAATTCACAAGTTGATGAGTCAAGTTATATATAAGAAAGATTTACAAAATTTAAATTATGATGAAACGATTTATCTAGAGCCGGATGAAGTAAAAATAAAGATTCAAGAGATTATTTTAAATAATGAAATTAGGCATTTATTTAATGAAGGTCAGGAGGTTATAGTTGAAAGAACAATTGTTGATCAAAACAGAAATGTTTGGCGACCGGATAGATTAGTGATTCATAATTCTAAAAGCGTAAGTGTTTTAGATTATAAAACTGGTGATTATGAAGACTCTCACAAGTCACAAATATTAAATTATAAAAAATTATTAAATGAGATGGGCTATGAAAAAGTTACAGGTTATTTAGTCTATATAATTGAAGGAAAAGTAATTAAATATTAATACATGAAAACACAACATTTCTTGCAGGATGTATATATTGATATAAAAAATAAATATTCTGACATTTCCCGAGTAGCTGTAATTTTTCCAAACAGAAGGTCTATAACTTATTTCAATAATGTAATTTCTAAGCAAACATCTAAGCCTATTTTTGGACCTTATCTAAGCTCCGTTGATGACTTTGTTTTTGATGTTTTAGGATTTAATAAAATAGATTCATTAACCTTGTTTTTTGAGTTTTATGACGAATATAAAGGTGTTCAAAATGATGAGCAGGGTATAGAGAATTGTTTAAAGTGGGCGGACACGTTAATCAAAGATTTTGAAGATATAGATAAGTATTTGGTTAACAAAAAAATATTTCAATCAGTACTCAATTTCAAAGAAATAGAAAATTGGGATTTAGAATTAAAAAACAAATTTTTCACCAATGATTATATTTCTTTTTTTGAAAATATTGAAAATTTATATACTAAACTAACAAGTAAATTAAAGAAAAAGAAAAATGTTTATTCTGGACTAGCCCAAAGAATTTTAGCAGAAGATCCTATTTTAGTCAAACAATGGTTAAAAAAACAAAATCTAGATAAGATATTATTTGTTGGTCTTGCAGGCATGACATATGCTGAAGAGCATTTAATTGATTATTTAGTGCAAGAAGATTTGTGCCAATTTTATTGGAATACAGATAAATATTTTTTTGAAAACAAAAACCAAGAGGCGGGTTTTTTTGCTAGAAAATATTTTAAAAAATGGAATCAAAATTCTACTGAACTAAGAAATGATTTTTTGGGCAAGAAAAATATAAATATAATTGGAGCAGACAATTTAGTTGGACAAGCTAAGCTATTAGGAAACTTGATTGAAAAAACAAATTTTACTGAACNTGAGATTACAAAAACTGCAGTTGTTTTATCCGATGAAAACTTACTTTTCCCTGTTTTAGAATCTATTCCTAAAAAAATTAAAGATATAAATGTAACTCTTGGCATGCCCTTATTATCTCTNCCAATTATATCTTTATTTGAAAGATTATTTTCGCTTTATACTAACTCTATTTGTAAAAATAATAATGTGTTTTTTTATTATAAAAATATATTTAGTTTAATTGAAAATCCTCATTTAAATGAAATTTTAAAGATTGAGGATAATACTCATTTAAAAAATTTAGAATCACTAATTAAAAAAGAAAAACTAAACTATATTAAATCAGATGATTTATTAAACCTTGTTAATGCCAATAAAAACATTGTCTTTAGTTATATTTTTAACCCGCGCAATACTGAAGTTGATTCATTTATAGAGATGGTTATTTTATTGATTGATAACATAAATAGTAGAGTTGAGAAAAAAAATGAATTTGAAAAAATACAGAGAGATTGTTTAAACTTAGTTAAGGAAAACTTCATTCTGTTAAGAAGGATAAGTATTCAATATAATTCTAATTGGAACTTGAATGTTTTATTGCTATTATTTAAAAAAATGATCCAAACTCAAAAAATTAATTTTGAAGGTGAGCCTGTTCGTGGCCTGCAAATTATGGGATTGTTAGAAACCAGAAACTTGGACTTTGATCAAGTTTACGTTTTATCTGTTAATGAGGAGAAAATACCCGCAAATAAAAGTAAACAGTTTAGTTTTTTACCTTTTGAATTAAAAAGACAACATGGAATAATAACTCACGTAGAATCTGACGCTATTTATGCAAACCATTTTTTCAATTTAATTAAAAAACCAACTCAATCATATTTAATCTATGATAAGGACTTAAATTCAGACTTAAAGTCTTTTGAGAGAAGTAGATTTATTGAGCAAATTTTATATGAAGTAAGTGAATTAGAATCTAAAATAAGTATTTCAGAAAAAAATGTAAGTAATAAGTTTAATTTTCAAATAAGTGAAAATAAAAAAATACTTAAGGATAGTTTTATTTTAGATGGTTTAAAAAAAATATTACTTTATGGAA
>NHFO01000037.1 GCA_002170235.1 Flavobacteriales bacterium TMED113 | reverse complement strand
ACTGTCGCACTTCCGAATGTAGATGCGCCTGCAGCGTCAGTACCACATGCTGCCTGAGTTCCTTTTATGTTAGTAATCATGATTCTCTAGTATCCTCTCTTGTATTTAGAAGTCTCATCTTCTGGGTTAATTGTAATGGTGTTCTTACCTGTCATGGGTTTGATTTCCTTTACCTTCTCAGGATACTTCTTATCAGTCTCCCAGATAAATTCTTCACGCCAATGAGAGAAAGATTCAGAAACCTCTTCTTTCTTTTTGCTTGTAGTTTTGTAAGATTTTTTCACGGTTTTTTTAGTTGTTGATTTTGGTGCGTTGGGGTTGATTGTTTTCTTTTTACCAGTCCTACCAGCATTTCTTCTAAATGAACCCTCGTCATCAGATGAAGCCGTTGATCTACTTAGTTCTTCGTCACTTTTACCCTTGAGTTGAGTTGATTTGTTAGGGTCACTATCTGTCTTGGCTAAAGTTTTAGTTAACTGAGATCTTACATCATCAGTAACCTTTTGACCACTTTGTTTCATATCTTTAACAGCATCCCTCGCAGCATCAGCCTCAGTTCGATTTGCAACTGCCTGTGCAAGAGCTTTAGGAGCTTCTTTCTTTTGTTTTTCTCTTTCTCTAATACTTTTTTCTGGATCAGTCGCATTTACAGTTACCTTATCTTTCTTTTCAGGCACCTTCATCTCCTCACCTTTTTTAGGTTTGGTGTAGTTAGTTGTTACTTTAACCCCTGTTGCTTTCCTTGATGCATCACGTTTTTCCTTACCAGAAGCAACTTTCTTTTCTATATTTTTACTTAATTCTTTGGCTCCTGATACAACCTCATCTTTAACTCCTTTACCTACTTCTACAGCTTTATCTTTGACTGCCTTGCCCACTTTCTTGGCACCAGTCTTCACTGCATCACCTGTTGCAGTAGCCACTTTCTTAGCACCAGTCTTCACTGCATCACCTACCTTAGAACCAAGTCCTTGTTCATTTTTCTTTGGTGTTTTTACTTTAGACTCTCCATCAAGTTTAGTTGTTTTACCTGTTTTATTAAGGCCAGGTATAGTCTGTTGGCCTTCTACTTCTGGTTTTGGTTTATTTGTAGAGCCTGGAGGTCTACCTCTTCTCTTGCCTACTTTTCCTTGTTTAACTGGCAACGCATCAGAACCACCAGTTANNCTCNNTTGNCNACCACNTGNACCTATACGAATTTTATCTGTATCGCCTNNTGTGTCTTTGTCAGTTNGTCTGTCTCCTCTAGCCTNAGTCGGTTTTGGTTTTTCTGGTTCTTTTCCCTTACCAGATGTTACTTTTGCAGCTGAACTATCAGATGGTNTTTTTGGTTTATTAGGTACTTTTGCCCCTGATGTAGCTTCTGGTGGTTTATCATCTTTCAATCCCACAGCTGTTACTTTATTCGCTGGTTCTTCTTGTTTTTTCTTCTTGTAGGGTTTCTTTTCTGTTGTCATTGTGGCTCGATCAACCATCTTACCAAGAGCACCCTTAAAACTTGTATCTTTCTTTTTNTNTATAGGATTTCCATCTGCATCCTTTTCACGACCTCTTACTACTACTTCTTGTGNCTTGTTTCTACCAGTNCCTTTCCTTATTTTAGTTNNTGAGTCTTCAAATTCCTTACCTTGAGCACCTAAGGCTTTTGATACACCCTTGACTGTCTTACCTGTGAAACTTCCACCAAATCCAGAACCCGAACTATCTCCTGAGTTTCTAAANTCCTGAGCAGTTGGTAAAGCTTTTCTAGTTTGATTTAGTTTTGATAATCCTTGTCTTACATTTTTACTTGCCATAAATTTGGCTACACCTGTTCTCGCCTTTTCCCTAGCGGGTTGTGTATCTTTTCTTATTTGATTTACTTTCGCTGCTCCTTGTTGTACTTTTGAACCTACCTTCTTAACAAAATCTCCTACTTGTTTCCCTGTAATTGGAGGTTTATTATTTGGGTTTGTTTTTGTTAACTTACCAGGCATATCNTTGTTGCCTGATTTAGTAGTTTGAGTAAAAGGGCCTTTGGTAACTGGAGTTGTTACAGTAGTATTCTTCTTAGGTTGTTGAGCGGCTTTATTCTGTACTGATTGTTTCCTTAACGCAGCTGCCTTCACTGCTGGATTATTTCTTGCGGCTTGGCCAGGAGTTCGGGGCGCCAGAGGCCCAGTGGTGGGTTTAGCAACGTTAACTTTTTTCACTGCTCCACCAACTGCACTACCTACTTTTTTTGCAACTCTGTTAACTATACCTACAGCATTTCCTACGAATGACTCATTTTGAAACTGATCAAACGACTTCATTTACATTCCTCTGTCACGCATGAACTTCTTAAATGCTGGTGAATTAATTCCTNTNTCNGGNTCTNNCATNCTTGCNGCTNTTGATCTCTTNCTNTNNGGTTTATCNNTNTCNAGTNTCTTNNNGATNACCNTCACTATCATGATACTTCTCAGGATTATGNGAATACTCTCTATTCTCAGTCATATCAAATGTATCCCAAGCAATCTTCCTGTGTGCATATGTGGTATATGATGCATGTTTCTCAAACTGTTCTTCAGAAATAGTTTCTTCTACTACCTCTTCGGATGGTTTTGAGAATGTTACTGGACTCTTGACNTTGAAACTCTCATTCTTAGGACGGCAATCGTTAACCATCTTNTTACCTTTCTTCTTCATTCCAACTTTCTTATGAGTNTCCCANCAATCAACTTCATCTATCTGTTCTGCTTCCTCTTTCATATCNTTATCTTTCTTCTTACCNTTCTTCTCACCCATTGCCTTACCTATGGCATCTCTNTTGTTCTTGATGTAAGAATCTGAATCATCTACGTCACCGTCATTGTCTACATCTTCGTCTTCTTTTCCAACTGCATCTAATTTTTTCTTTTCATTTAGTTCAACTACGTCATATGTTGCACCATACATCTCTCCTAGTGTGTCAAGATTTGCAGCAATCTGATCCCAAAGTCTACTTGCNAACTTCTCGTCTGGATTACCTAGTGGTTCTGATTTTACTACGTCCACTACCTCAGTGGTACTACCATCTAAATGAGTTATCGCTACATCTTCTACCATCTTACCGTTTGGTTTTCTTGATGCATTGATTNNTGTAGNTTTANTGACANNAGNTNTCTTTGCAGCTGTCATTGCGACATCTTTTACTGCACCAGCGACTTTATTTACTGTATTACCGACTGCTTTTGTTGTCTTTTTCGCTACCATTGCTGCTCCAGCAACTGGAGCTGCTGCTATCTCATTGACTACTTCTTCAGTTTGTTGTTGATCTTTCTTTGGATTCAACATTCCAACTCCTCTTTTTGCTAGACCGACTGCCGCATCCTTAGCTTTATTCATAAGAAGTTTTTTTCCTAAGCCGATTCCAGCTGCAACTATAGGAGCTACTTCGTTCACTTGTTCTTTGTCTTCTTCTTTCTTATTGTATATTGAAGCGTATGCATCAACTAAGTTCTTGTCGTCAGTCATTTTGATAAGAGAGTTCTTGATCTGTATTATTTATCCCTTTCCAACTTTGTAGGGTATAGATGTATCATTATATTTAATCCCTGGCCCACTAGGAGGNTCATTAGGATTCTTCACTTTCTTGCCATCATGGTAAGATCCAGTGGTTATTGGTTTAATAATAGGATCATTATTCCACTTCTTATCACCTTGGCCAGGCGTCATTTTCTGAACATATTGTCTGTACTCATCTGTTCCTACGTCAAATGCTTCAACTAAATCTTTCAACCATGACTTGAACATCATGTGTTCTGGAGTCTGCACTATGACATAGTTTGCACCTCTTCTTGTGATTCTACCTGTCAATCCAGTGTTTACATTCTCAACTAATGATCCTACTTTGAATATATCTTCTCTTAGATAAGCAATTCTCAAACCAAACGGATCTAACTTAGGTGCATACTGCCATGTATCTTCTTTTGCTATCTCAGTTTTCTTAACACCCATAGATTTTTGTAGAACATTATATAGATTCTTCTTCTCCATATTACCTAAGTTGGGAATACCTTTTGCAAATCCTTTGAAGTCATCCTTTGCAGCTGCATCTCTCATCTTAGATGCAGACATACCCTCTAATCCTTCTGAATCTGCGTCTCTGGCACCAGCAGATATGACTTTTATCTCATCAAAGTTATATAAGTCACCATTATATTTTTGTGCAAGACTTTGGAACTCTGCTAATCTATCTTGNCCTACAACTATGGTTACTGACTTGTATTCTAGGTTAGCACATGCAATTAATACATCAAATATAGTCTTTGCATTTGGATCATCCTTGATCATGTCNGTATAATCAGGGAACATCTTCTGCATATATTCTATCTTCGTTCCAGGCTGTAGTGGATTTTTCTTTGCATCNACACTNCGACTAGGATATATTCTTAAGTCNTGTTTTAGTCTTGATGCTTCGGAATTTGCAGATTTTAATAACTTTTCATGTCCTGTTGTTGGTGGATTGAACCTACCAAACACAATTACCGCACCNTCTGATGAAGGAGCTCCCATAATCTCAGCGGTTTGGGACTGTGTATCACCTTCTTCTGGTGNCTTACCATCTTTAACACTTGGTTCTTCTACAGGTTGGGGTGCTGGTGCTGCCTGCATTTGAGGTGCAGCCTGTTTAGGTTGTGGTGCTTGAGGTGTTGCAACCTTCTGAGTCTGTGGATCTTCTTGTTCTTTAGNACCGCCNCCACCAGTGAATTGTAACTTACCGTTTACTGTTTTAGCAACAAATTTTCCTTTAGCATCGTACCATCCTCCATGTCCATCACCCTTTAGACCTTTCATCTTGGCTTCAGTGGATGCAGCTGTCTTTACAGCTTCAGTAAGAAATTGTCCGAACGACTTCACAGAATTAAGTATACGCTTATGTTTTATTTATTAGTATTGAGGATCAGGTTGCCCTTTANTTTTTACAAGTTTAGTAAACTGTGGGGTGATTANTGCCTGAAATTGAGGTTCTGGTTTTATTTGTCCCTTATATCTTATCTCCAAATTGATGATATGATAACCATTAAGGGTGACTTGANATTTNANAGANGCACTTGTTCCACCTCTATGTGGCTGTTTATATTTGGGGTCAGGNATTATNGAATATGCTTTCCCCTTANTTTGANNCAACATCTTTGTTATCTGTGATGTAGTTGCTTCTTCTGGAACCACAGAAGCAGGTTGTACAACCACCTGAGTATCACCTTGTAGCATTCCTATTCCAGTTATCAAAGTAAAGTGAAAACTCTCACCATGATTTCTTGCAATTATATTAGTAACTCTGGCCAAATCTAATTTAAATATAATATTTAAAAGTCCCTCTGCAATTNNTTGAGATACATCACCTAAAGTTAATATAGATTCTAGAGTTGCAAAATAAATGTTTCTTTGTGGTGCAAAACTAGGAAAGGCTCCGAATAAGGAATCTTTGGCATTCTTATCACCTATCTTTGATATCTCTTTGGTGATCATTTTAGATGTTGAGAATTGTTTTGTGATGTATCTTGCTTTTTTATCTAGATATGCCTTTATATTTTCTTGAACTTTTTTTTCTTGTAGTTTAGCTGCCTCTTCTTGATAAAATTTCATCTGTGTTTGAGGAAGAGCACTCTTCCCTCTTTTAGTATATTTTTGTATATAATCTTTACTTACTTTCTCTGCATTATCAATACNAAGATTCTTCATAGCCTCTCTTCTAGTTTTCAATTGAGCTGGAGAANCTAAATCAGGTGGATTTAAAGCAGCTTTAATAACATTAAAAAAGAATTGAGCTCTTGCCTGATAAAGTTTACCTAGATGTTTTTCTAGTACTGGCATATCTTTCTGTTTTACTAGAGCAGCAAACAATCCCCTTTCACCTGTAACCGTTTTATTAATAACAGTGGGGTCTGCTGATTTTTCTTTATTCTTTTTCTTTAATGATACGCCTATAATTTTTTTAGTATTCTCTGCTGACTCTACTCTTATTACAATATCCGATGAGTTATAATTTTGTTTTCCAAATAGTTCATGACTATTCATGCCATACTTGGCAATCTCACTAGACCATTTAGCACCAGTTTGAAATACTTCTCTAACCTTAGAATTTTGATTAAGTTTTGATAGAAAACCATTTGCAGCAGAGACTGCTCTTGCATAATTAGCATAGTCTCCNTCAAAAGCAGCTATGTCCTTTNGTTTATGTCCTTTGACTCTACCAGCAANACTCTTTAACTTTTTAATATGTTTATCGGCCGCTGATAAACTTTCATATTCACTAGTAGGTACTGNTCTTCTTGAACCTCCATACTGTGCAATCAAAGCAGCAGTCATTAATTCATGAGGATCAGCAACTTTACCCCCTCCACCTTCTCCACCAAATTCCTTTGTTTTTTCNAAAGCAGATATGGCATAGAGAACTGGTTTTGATTCGTCANTATTTTGACCTTCGCTAACTTCTTTAAATGGTTGTGTACGACCAGCAACTAATTTAACTAATAAGTCTAAATTTCCATTTTCAAATGCTTGCTTAACTGGTGTACTAGCATAATCTAAGAGTTTAAATTCCCCAGTTGTCAATTGNAAAGGAGATTTATTTTTAATTTTCTCACTAATTTTAGTCCANCTTTTCTTGCCTATCAAGTCTCCACTATAAAAGGGTTTCAATAATGTTCCAAAGGTTAGGTTTGCCATGAATTTTTAACAATGATTCCCAAATATATTTATTGGTATATATTTTCTTCCAAAAACTCGGCTGTAGTAGGGTATTGCAAGACCTTCTCAGTCAATCTTTGATCTTCTTGTAGTATATCGTCTTTTAATTTTTGATAATAATTTCTATCTCCCATTTTTTCTATGAAGGCGGGAGAGTGTGGACTATAACCATTACCAGCAAGTATGAAAGACAGTCCACCGTTTGCATTTTTGTTAGAAAAGTCTCTATCACCAGCCATCATCTCTATGGATCTACCACAACTATATTCATTCCAAGGATAATCAATGTTAGTAACATGTCTCCAGTATTCTGTGTTTGATTTATGAGAAGTAGCATAGTGCATGTCTATAAATGTCTTTGAATTATCCAATGAAGTAGCACAGGCATGGTTGAATACCTCTCTATCAAATGAATTGGGAGATAAATGTGTAGATAGTGATTCTAATAATCTAAACACGTTAGTTACTATAGATGCCAAACCTGTGGCCTCTAGTGGTTCAATGAATCCAAACGAAAGACCTACAGATGCAACGTTTTTTACCCATGCTTTCTCATATCTACCTGTTCTAAACTCTACGCCTTTAGTTACTTCCACTCCATACCTATCAGTAAATTCTTTCTCTACCTTTTCTGGTGTAGTAAACTTCAGACTATGTACATATCCGACTGACATACCATCCCAAAGAGGTATTTCATAACACCATCCGTTATTCATAGTCACATTGTTAGTGTAACTAGTGAGTTGTTTGTTTTTGTCAGTGTATGGTATCTTTGCAGCGATTGCTCTGTGATTTATGAGGGTGTTAGCATAAGATTTGTATGGAACTCCCATAACTTTACCCAATAATTCAGAGTGAAACCCAGTACAATCCACAAATAGATCCGCCTCATGTGTTCCATTCTCACACTTTAGAGATATTATATTACCATCATCACTCTTATTAGCACGGATATACTTATCGTCAACAAATTCTACACCATTTCTCAAACAAACATCATAGAAGACTTTAGATAACTTGTCAGTATCAAAATGATAGGCAGTAAGTTGAGGAAAGTCCCAACCTTCATCTGTAAATCTATTGAGTTCACCAAATCTAGAATGATATCTATGAAACCTAGAAAACTGATTGTACTTTATCTCTGGAAATAGATGAGTAAGTATGAAAAAATCTGATACATCATCTCCTGTCAAATCCCCAAAGGGATAGAAGAAATCTGCATCAGACCANCCTTCAAATTTTATATTAGTTTTATAGGTTGCATTNCANTNAGGCATCCAATCCTTGTCTCTNAATCNAAGAAACTGAAATACATCNTTGATTGCNANTTGAGTTGATTCNCCTACNCCNATNCTTCCNATNNNNGAAGAATATACACATTTTATCTTTANNTTNNTNAAATACTCTGAGAGAATGGCAGCTGTTACAAAACCAGATGTGCCACCTCCTAGTATACAAATACTAGAGATCACCTTGTTGTCTNTTTTCGGAGTGGTGTACATCAAAACTTCCGCCTGGATACCTCTTCTCTAATTTTTCTACATTCATTTCAATGATTTCATCAAACGTAGTATCTAGTGCCATACAAGCCTGTGCAATATACCAACAGATGTCTCCTAATTCTCTCTTCATATGGAAGACATTCTCTTCATTGTATGGTTTACCTTGTAGTAGTATCTTCTTTACTACTTCAGTGAACTCACCAGACTCAGCAGCAAGACCGAGTGCAGCAGTAAGTAGATGAGACACATCTGCCCCGCCTAAAACAAGTTCACTTATTCTTTCTTGCAGAACGTCAGAGTCTTGACTTGGAGCACTTGTTACTCCATAGACAAACTCAATGTATTTTTTAGTGTCAACTT
>NHFO01000036.1 GCA_002170235.1 Flavobacteriales bacterium TMED113 | reverse complement strand
ATTAATTCTTTTTCAGTTAATGGTTCTTTGGTAACTATTTTAGAGTCCTCATATAATCTTGCAGGTCTAGTATATTCTTCAATTACGTCAATTGGAGAAAATGGTGCTTTATACTCAAACGGTTCATTTTTCTCAAAAGGAAGGCCGCCAACATAGCATGCGTAGTAATTAACTTTATCTTTTGAATTGTAGTGCCCTAAAATTAAATTACTTAGACCTGGTGCAACTCCCGCATCTACAATTGCAGTTACATTATTTTCTTTAGNAAGTTGTTTTAATTCTAATGAGTTTTCAGGAAAAAAGGAGATATCTACAACATCTTTTTTCTCTTCAATGATAGTTTTAAGAGTTTTANATCCCATAAAACCTGGAACAGCACAAACTACAATNTCAAANTCTATTAAAACTTTTCTTAATTCTTTTGTNTTGGAAATATCAAANTTGANGGNTTCAATATTATTATTTGAACTTAAAGAATCTAAATTTTTTGATGAGATATCTGCTGCTGTAATAATTTGATCTTTTGCTAAATCCAAACACATTGCTTTTCCAACTCTTCCACAACCAAGAACAATTATTTTTTTCATGAGTTTATATAAATAAATTTTCTCTTTGATATAACTTCATATAATCCAAACAAAGAAAAACAAAAGAATATATTTCCTAAAAGAGTATTCATGAAAAAAGGAATAGCCTGTGTATAACACTTGATTAATCCCATTAAATTTGGTTCACAGTAATATATTCCATCTAATGGAGATGAGTTAATCCAAACTAAAAAATTAGTTACCAAAAAGAATGATATAGCAGCAATTATTGAAGAATTAAAAATAGAAATATATGTTAATTTTTGTCTTAATTTTATTCCAATTGGAATGATAAATAAAAAAGCAATATATAGTGATAAAATNGGNNTATAACCTAAATATAAATCTGATATNAACATAGCAATAATAGGTATTGAAAAAGCAATATATTTTTTATCAAAATANAGNCCACCTAAAATAGCCATTGCTCCAATAGCTGTAAAATTNNNAGGGTGGGGTATTATTCTAGAAAATGCACCAATAAGNATTAATANTATAATNAGTAGNGTTTTATTTTTCATNNNTCAAATTTAANAAAATCTTTTAATGAATAAAGATTATCATAAGATAAAAGATATATATTAATGTTGTTGTATATTTGTTAAATACTTTAAACTAAAATACATATTATGAATCGCATTTTACTTTTATTTACTCTNATCTTATTCAATGTTTTTTCTTATTCACAAGNTAATGATGAAATNACAAATGCTTTACAAATNAATTGTGGNGATGAAATTTCTTCATNCACATCTGGAGCTAACTCTGATCAAGAATATTTATCTAATGTTGGTTTAGCAGATTGTGGAACTACTATTGACGGGGCAGCTGGAGTTTGGTACTCATTTGATGGGACAGGGGAGACGATTCAATTAAATATGTGTGGTTCTAATTATGACACTAAATTACATGTTTTTCAAGATGATGGATTTAATTTAATTTGTGTTGCTGGTAATGACGATTCTGATTGTGAAAATNATNTACATTCTAAAATAAATTTCTTATCAGAATATGATGTTAATTACTACATATACGTTAGTGGTTGGGGAGGATTAGAAGGAGATTTTACTCTATCTGTAAATTGTGCAATTACAGGTTGTCTAGATGCAACTGCTTGCAACTATAATGAACAAGCTGTNGAAGATGACGGTTCTTGCTATTATCCAAATGAATGTGATAGTTGTGATGAAGACTTATCATGTTATGGGTGTACAGATATATCAGGATTAAATTACAGTGAAGAAAATACAATTGAGGACGGTTCGTGCGAATATTCAACTATCTGTAGTGATGACCAAGATCTAGTTTTCCTTTCACTTGTTTTTGGAAATTGGACTAGTGAGATAACGTGGGATATACAAAATGAAAATGGAGATGTAATAGCAAATAGTCCAGCTCTAAACACCTGGTATGTGGATTATGAAACATACGGTCAATATTTGTGTTTAAATGTTAATGAAACATACACTTTTAATTCTTATGANACTTATGGGGATGGNTGGAATGGTGGAGTTTATTCAATCAGNATGTGTGATCTAGCAGTAATATTAGCAAATAATAATGGAGAGGTTCCCCCAGGATATGGAATTGCAGAAGAATTTATTATTGATTCAATTGATTGTGGTTCGTATGGCTGTACTAATCCTGAAGCTTGTAACTATGATCCTAACGCTTCTATTGATTATGGATGTGTTGTTTCAGATGGTATTACAGACTGTTTAGGTAATTGTTTTAATGACTTAAATGAAAATGGTATTTGTGATGAAAATGATATATATGGTTGTATGGATGAATCTGTTATAAATTTTAATCCTGACGCAACATTTGATAATGGATCTTGTATATATGAATTAGAATGTTCTAATAATGAAATACAAATTGATATTTTGCTTTCAACTGATAATTATCCATGGGAAACATCTTTTGTTCTTAATAATAATGATGGTGTAGTTTGGGCTAGTGAGGATGAGGTATTTACTGATTTATACACGGATTATTTATTTCAGTACTGTTTGCCAATTGAAGGATGCTATGTATTTACAGTTTATGATAGTTATGGAGATGGCATTTTCGCTTCAGGTGGACTACAAGTTTTTTATGAGGAGGATTTAGTTTTGGAAGATCCGGACTTTGACTCTGAAGCTGCTATAACAATGAATTGTCCTCCAGGTTATGATTGTAATACTGCTATAGAGGTAGATTTAGGAAACTATATAACTGAGGATAATGACTTTTGGTACGTTTATTCTCCTGAAGAAAACGGACAATATAATATTAACACATGCTCATCTGAATGNAACACTGTAATTTATGTTTATGATTATTGTACAGGACTATTACCAACTGATTCAAATGATGCAACAATATACTATAATGATGATGAATGTGGCTTACAATCTGAAGTATTTCCACTATTTTCTGCTAATCAAACATATTATATAAGAATAACTGGTGATTGTGAAAATATTGATTGGGAACTATCATATACTGGTCCAGTTGAAGGTTGTATGGATACAACAGCNTGTAATTATAACCCAATTGCAGAAATTGATGATAATTCCTGCATATATCCTGGAGATCCAAATTGTACAAGTGGTCCTGATTTAATGGTTCTTCCTTTTGAAGATTCAATGTATTTAGAAGTATATGAAAATAATGATGGTTGTGCAATTGAAGAAGGTTGTATAAATGGTTACGGAACTAGATATATCGTACGTTTTACAACATGGATAAAAAATATTGGTGATCAAGATTATTTTATTGGTTCTGTTCAAGATACTGAAGAAACAAATCAATTTGAATGGGATGAATGTCACAATCATTGGCATTACAAAGGTTACGCNGAATATGTTTTGTTTGATGAGCAAGGACAGTTGATCCCAGTTGGGTTCAAGAATGGATTTTGTGTAATGGATCTTGAATGTAGTGATGGAGGTACTTTTACGTATGGATGTAGTGTGATGGGTATATCTGCCGGTTGTGGTGATATTTATGGCGCTGGTCTTGGTTGTCAATGGATTGATATTACTAATGTTGAAGATGGTGATTACACAATGGTTGTAAGAACTAACTGGGACCAAGATCCAGATGCTTTAGGAAATGTTGAGCTTACTTATGAAAATAACTGGGCCCAAACATGCATTAGGGTAATAACGTTAGAAGATGGTTCTAAAAGTTATGTTTTAGCTACTGACATAGATAATGATGGTATAGAAAATATAAATGACCCTGATATTGATGGAGATGGTATTATGAATAATGATGATGACGATATAGATGCTGATGGAATTTTAAATGAAGATGATGAATTTCCTTATGGAATGTCAGAATGTCCATCATACACTGATTGTAATGATGAGGAATTTGGTAATGCTCAATTAGATTGCAATGGTGTTTGTGGAGGAGAATCTGTAACAGGTGATTTAAACTTAGACGGCTCTACTGATGTTTTTGATGGACAGCAATATATAAATGATATTATATCAGAAGATATTGTTGCTTCTAATTGTACAGATTTAGATATGGATGGGGAAATTACAGTTTCTGATGTTGGTTTATTAGTAAATTGTATAAACAANTCCCCAAGTATAACTAGAGATAATCAATCTGAACCTTGTGAATTTGGAATGGAAATAACTAATCCAAATCATGTAGTTACTTTAGGTATTGATAATATTAATTTTGAACAAGGTTATTTAGATGTTACAATTCTTAATCCAGATAACGAAGTATTAGGTTATCAATTTACAATGGGCAATATCTTAATAACAAATGTTGAAAATCTCATTGATGATTATAATATTGAACCTGCTTTTTCTTACGGCTCTAACTCTATATTAGGAATTTCTTTAGAAAATCAATTAATTGAAAAAAATTATGACCCTGTACCTTTATGTCGTGTTTACTTTGANTTACCTCTAGGTTTNTCTGATAATATTATTTGTATTGAAAATATAATTGANATAGTNAACGAAGANTATGAAAATGTGACTTATATAAATAATACAGATGAGTGTGATGAAATAAATATTTTTGATATTAATGAATATGATGGGGTATCTTTACTAAATATTTATCCAAATCCAACATCAAATGATTTATATATATCTGTNTCATTTAATGAATTTCAATCATGTAATATATTCTTATTTGATATTTTAGGTAATAAAGTGTTTGAAGAAAATATTAATGCACAAAAAATAAATTCTTTAATAGATACATCAAATTTAACTCAAGGCGTATATAATTTATCAATTGAGTATGAGTTTGGNACAATTAATAATAAACTGATAATTCAGAGATAGTAAAATTATATTTTTAGTGTTTTGCTATTTTATCAGAAATGTAAGCTCCACTAAATAACTTTTCTTTTACTTTAGAAAAAGCATCTATAGTTTTTTCTACATCGTCTTCCGTATGAACAGCTGTAGGAATTAANCTTAACATTATTACTCCTTTTGGAACAACAGGATACGTTACAATAGAACAAAAAATTCCATAATTTTCTCTAAGATCAACAGTTAGATTTGTAGCTTCTCCAACNCCTCCTTCTAAAAATACAGGTGTTACACAACTTTCTGTTTTACCTAAATTAAAACCACTTTCTTTTAATCCGTTTTGTAATAGGTTAGTAATTTCCCATAATCTAGATTTAAAAGAAGGATTACTTTCAATCATTTCTAGTCTTTTAATTGCACCAATNACNATAGGCATAGGCAATGACTTAGCAAATATTTGTGATCTTATATTATATCTTAAAAATGAAATAACATCTTTTTCAGCACTTATGAAAGCTCCAATACTTGAAAAACTTTTAGCAAAAGTACCGAAGTATATATCTATTTCATCTTGAACACCAAAGTGTTCACCTGTCCCTCTACCATTTTCACCCATAGTACCAATTCCGTGTGCATCATCCACCATTAATCTGAATGGATATTTTTTCTTTAAATCGCAAATTTCTTTTAGTTTTCCTAAATCACCTGCCATTCCAAATACNCCTTCAGTAATAACTAATANNGCNCCNCCCGTTTCTTTGATTATAGNAACTGCCCTTTCTAATTGTTTTTCTAAACTTTTAATATCATTATGTTGAAATTGGTATCTTTTNCCCATGTGCAGTCTAACTCCATCTAAAATACAAGCATGTGACTCAGAATCATATACAATTACATCTTTTCTGTCAACTAGAGCATCAATAGCTGACATTATACCTTGGTACCCAAAGTTTAATAAAATTGTATCTTCTTTTTGAACAAAATTAGATAGATTTTTTTCTAGTTCTTCATGATATTTAGTGTCTCCAGACATCATTCTTGAGCCCATAGGAGTTCCTAGNCCCCAATTTTTAGATGCTTCTTCGTCAGCTTTTCTAATTTCAGGATGATTAGATAAACCTAAATAATTATTTATACTCCAAGTAATAACTTCTTTGTTTCTAAAAGTCATTTTACTTGCGATAGATCCTTCTAATTTAGGGAAAGTGAAATATCCATGAGCTTCATTAGCGTGCCTTCCTAATGGGCCCATATTATTTTTTATTTTTTCAAATAAATCCACAGTTTAATACGTTGTTTATATTTGCAAAAATAACAATTAAACTTACATTTAATAAATTTGTTATACTTTTGATTCATGAAAAATCTATCTTTTTTAATATTATTATCTGTTTTACTGTCTTGTAGTAATTATCAAAAATTATTAAAAAGTACTGATTATGATAATAAATATGAAAGCGCTATATCTTATTTTAATAATAATGATTATTCTAGATCTCTTCCTTTATTTGAGGATTTATTAGGAGCTTTTAANGGAAGTAGCAAGTCTGAAGATGTTTATTATTATTATATATACTGTACTTTTNATTTAGGAGATTANTATAATGCTTCTTACCATTTTAAAAATTTCTCAAAAACATTTTTTTCATCCACAAAGGCTGAAGAAATGTCTTATATGGCTGCTTATTGCTTGTATTTAGATTCACCTGAATTTAATTTTGATCAAACAAATACATATGATGCTATTAATGAATTAGAATTGTTTATTTCTGAATATCCTAATAGTGATAAAATAATTGAAGCTGAGCAATTGATATCTGATTTAAATATTAAACTTGAAGAAAAAGAATTTGAGATTGCTAAATTATATTATGAGACTGAAAAGTATAAATCAAGTTTATATGCATTTAATACATTCATAGAAAAGTATCCTAATTCAAACAATTTAGAGGATGTTTTATATATACAAACAAAAGCTTATTATGAATTAGCAAAAAATAGTATTGAAGAAAAGAAGAAATTTAGGATAAAAGAGTTTATATTTGCATATCAAAATTTTATTTTGACTTATCCTGANAGTAAATATTTAAAAGAAATTAAATCATTAAAAGATGAATTATAAAAAAACTAACGCTAGTAAAACAACTGTTTCTCGTGATTTATATGGNTTAAGTAATGAAATAGGCAATGTTTATGAAACTATTGCAATCTTAGCTAAAAGATCTCGTCAAATTAGTNTTGAAATGAAAGAAGAGTTGTTAGAAAAAATTAATGAGTTCTCTACTGTAAATAATTCACTTGAAGAAGTATTTGAAAACAAAGAACAAATTGAAGTTTCAAGATACTATGAGAGATTACCAAAATCAACATCAATTGCTATTGAAGAATTAAAGGAAGGTAAAATTTACCACAGAGNAGCNGAGGTAAAAAGTGAAGAAAATATTGAAAACGAAGAAAATATTACTTCAAAAGAATCTTAATTTATTTCATCTAGAGATAAATGAATAAAAAATCATATTTATTTAATAAAAAAATTTTATTAGGTATAACTGCAAGTATTTCTGCTTATAAAAGTATCTTTCTTGTTAGATTACTTGTTAAATTAGGAGCTGAAGTTCAAGTAATATTAACACCTAGTGCTAAAGATTTTGTGTCACCTTTAGTTCTATCTGTATTATCAAAAAATAAAGTTTTATCAACCTTTTTTTCAAATTCATCTAATCCTGAATGGAATAATCATGTTGATTTAGCACTTTGGGCAGATTTAATACTAATTGCACCTGCATCAGCTAATACAATTTCTAAATTAAATATTGGCTCTTGTGATAATTTATTATTATCTATTGTTTTATCTAGAAGATGTCCAATAATTATTGCGCCTGCAATGGACCATGATATGTTTTTAAATAATATAACTTCTAGAAATATAAATCAATTAAAAAATAATAGTTTTAAATTTATTGATGTTGAATCTGGTGATCTAGCTAGTGGTTTAAAAGGATATGGTAGAGTTGCAGAACCAGAAAATATAATTAATTATTTAAATTCTTTTTTTAAGAAAACATCACCTTTAAAAGATGTTAATTGTCTAGTTACAGCTGGTCCAACCTATGAGAAAATTGACCCTGTTAGATTTATTGGTAATTATTCATCTGGTAAAATGGGAGTCGCTATCGCTAATGAGTTAGTTGCTTTAGGAGCAAATGTTGATTTAGTAATTGGTCCATCATCATTAAAAATAAATAAAAATATTAATGTTATAAATGTAGAAAGTACTCAGCAAATGTATAATGAATGTGTTGATAGGTATAACAATAGTAAAATAGTGTTTTTTTCAGCAGCAGTTTCTGATTATAAACCCAAGGTAACTAAGAAAAATAAAATCAAAAAAAAATCTGATAGTATAAATATTACTCTCAATAAAACCGTTGATATTTTACAAAAATTAGGAAGTATAAAAAGAAGTGATCAGTTTTTAGTAGGCTTTGCATTAGAAACTCAAAATGAAGTAAATAATGCAATTAAAAAAATGGAAAGAAAAAATTTAGATATGATTGTTTTAAATTCTTTGAATGATGAAAAATCTTGTTTTGGCTATGACACAAATAAAGTCACAATAATAAATAAAGATAAACATATTGAAAACCTTCCGCTCATGTCAAAAAAAAACGTTGCAAAATATATTGTAAAAAGTTGTAGGGAATTATTTAAAAAAGAGTTAATTTAAAATAATTCAAATTCTATTTATAATAAAAAAATGAAATTTCTTTCTGTAATTTTTTTCTTTATTTTCTCTTTTTCTTTATCTCAAGAATTAAATTGCAGAGTAACTTTAAATTACTCATCTATTCCTAGTGCAAATAAAGAGATGTTTAATTCTATGCGACAAAGTATTACGGAATTCATGAATAACAATCAGTGGACAAATGAAATTTATTCTAATGAAGAAAGAATTGATTGTACTATTATGATTAGAATTAATCAACAAATTTCAACTGATGAATTTTCTGGTACAATAACAATTCAATCATCCAGACCAGTATATAAAAGTAATTATAATTCAACTCTTATAAATTTAGTTGATGATCAATTTAGATTTAGATTCGTAGAGTTTGAGTCTTTAGAATTTAATGAAAACACACATTTATCTAATTTAACATCTGTTTTAGCTTATTATGCTTATATAATTATTGGTTTAGATTATGATACATTTTCTAACAGTGGAGGAGATAGTTTTTTCATTAAAGCTCAAAAAATTGTAAATAATGCTCAAGGAGATAATAATGCTACTGGTTGGAAATCATTTGAAGGATCAAAGAATAGATATTGGTTAGTAGAGAATTTATTAAATCCTGATTTTGAATTATTAAGACAAATTTTGTATACATATCATAGAGAAGGAATGGATAACTTTACTGAGAAACCAGAATTTGTTAGAGAGGTTATAGCTTCATCTTTAATTAATTTATTAGATGTATATAATCAGAGGCCAAAAGGTTATTTGATTCAATTATTTTTTGATGCAAAAACTGATGAAATTGTCAATATATTTTCCAAAGGAACTTTAATGGAAGCAAATGAGCTTGTAAATGTTTTAACAAGAATTTCTCCTAAGAGTGCAGATAAATGGCAAAAAATATTAACCAATAATTAGCAAAAAATGCTAACTAGATTATATATTAATAATTTCATAACCATTGAAAAAATAGATATTAATTTTTCGTCTGGATTTACTGTAATAACTGGTGTAACTGGCTCTGGTAAGTCAATAATTTTAGATGCACTAAGTTTATTATGCGGTAATAGATTAGATTCCTCTAAAATTATTAATAAAGAAAAAAAAATAATAATTGAGGCAGAATTTGACATAAAGAGTTTTAATATGTTAAATTTTTTTGAAAATAATGAAATTGATTATTTTGATATATCAATTATACGACGAGAAATTAACCCTTCTGGTAAATCAAGATCATTCATAAATGATTCCCCTGTAAAATTAGACTTATTAAAACAATTTAGTTTAAATCTAATTGATATTCATTCTCAACATGAAAGTCTTCTTTTAAACAATGAGTTTTTTCAATTAAATTTTCTAGATAATTTTTTAAAAAATGAGAATGACAATTTTGCTAATATTTTGCAAGATTATAGAGAGGAATTTATGATAAATCAACGTCTATCAGACGAATTAGATGAATTAAGTATAAAAAATAAAATTCTTAAAGATGAATATGAAAGTATACTCTTTTCTTTAAATGAATTATCAGAAATTACTTTAGGTAAAGATGAAAAAGAACAATTAATTAAGGAATATAATTTTTTAAAAAATTCAAGTGAAATAAAACTACAATTAGAAAATTCATTAAATCTTTTAAATAATGATGATAAATCTGTTATACAACAATTAAATAATATTTTAATCTCTGTAAAAAAAGTAAATAACTACTCCGATAAAATTCATGAATTTTCAAAAAGAGTTGAGAATAATATTGTTGACTTACAAGATATATTTCGTGAAATTGATATTTTTTACGAATCCCTTGATGTTGATATAAATAAATTAACATTAATTGAAGATCAATTAAATACAATAAATTCATTAGAAGAGAAATATTTGGTTAAAAGTTTTAATGAATTGATTGATAAGAGAGAATCACTTTTAAAAAGAAAAAAAGAATTTTTTGATATTGAAGACAGTATTATTGATTTAAAATCAAAACTTGATAATCAAACTAAAAAAATATTAAATCAGGCAGAGTTTATATCAAAAAAAAGAAAAGAAGCCGCAATAAAAATAGAAAAATTATTAATTGATGACTTGCAATCATTAGGAATTAAATATGCTAAAGTATTATTTAAATTTAATTCATTAGAGAAAAATAATTATTATGGAACTGACTCAGTAGATTTTCTTTTCTCAGCAAATAAAGGAATAAGTTTACAACCTGTAAAAAAAATAGCTTCAGGTGGCGAGTTATCTAGATTAATGCTAATTATAAAAAAACATTTATTTATTTCTAATAATTTATCAACAATTATTTTTGATGAAATTGACTCAGGAGTATCAGGAGAAATTGCTGAAAAAGTTGGCTTAATGATAAAAGAAATATCTAAAAAACAACAGGTTATAACAATTACTCATTTACCTCAAGTAGCATCAATGTCAAATTTTCATTATAAAGTTTCAAAAGATGAAAATAACAATAATAGTATTACCAAATTGTATAATTTAAATAAGAATGATAGAATTTTAGAAATTGCTAGATTATTAAGTGGTAAAAATATTTCTAAAGAGGCAATTGCGAATGCTGAAAGAATGTTGGCAAACTAAATTTTATATATTTGTTTATCATAAATAATAATTGAAATTATAGATATGAATAATCTTTTAAAAGGAAAAAAAGGAATAATCTTTGGGGCTCTAGATGAAAAGTCAATTGCCTGGAAAGTAGCGGAGGAGTCAGTTGCAAACGGAGCAAATATAGTTTTAACAAACGCTCCTACCGCATTAAGATTAGGTTCAATAAATAAATTAGCTGAGAAATGTAATTGTGAAGTTATCCCTGCTGATGCTACAAAAATTGAAGATTTAGAAAATTTACTTGATAAATCAATGAAAATTTTAAATGGTAAAGTTGATTTTATTTTACATTCTATTGGTATGTCTGTAAATGTTAGAAAAAAAAGACACTATACTGATTTAAATTATGATTATTTAATTAAAGGTTTTGATATTTCAGCTCTTTCTTTTCATAAATTATTACAAACAGCAATGAAGATGGATGCTATAAGTGATTGGGGTTCAGTTTTAGCTTTATCCTATATTGCTGCTCAAAAAACATTCCCAAGTTATAATGATATGGCTGAAAATAAATCATATTTAGAGTCAATTGCACGAAGTTTTGGTTATCATTATGGTAAAGATAAAAGAGTTAGAATTAACACTGTTTCTCAGTCTCCTACAATGACGACTGCTGGAAGTGGAGTTAAAGGCTTTGATACTTTTTTCAACTATGCAGAAAAAATGTCACCACTAGGTAATGCTGATTCATTAAATTGTGCTAAATTTTGCGTGATGTTATTTTCAGACTACACTAGGATGATAACAATGCAAAACCTTTACCATGATGGAGGCTTTTCTAGCATGGGGATAAGTGATGAGGTTATTAGTTCCCTAGAAAATTAAAACTTTATTAATTAATTTTTAATACAATTTTATTTTTTCTTTCGTCAAAATCAACTTTAATTATATCACCTTCTTTAGTTTTGCTATTAATTATTTGTTCAGCAAATGGATCTTCAATGTATTTTTGAATAGCTCTTTTTAATGGTCTAGCACCAAAGTTTTGGTCAAAACCCTTTTCAGCAATGTATAATTTTGCTTTTTTAGATAATTTTAATGAATATTTTAAATCAAGNACTCTTTTTTGGAGTTTTTTNACTTCTATGTCAATAATTTTTTCAATATCTATTTTTGATAAATTATTAAATAAAATAACATCATCCACTCTATTTAAAAATTCAGGAGCAAATGTTTTNTTCANAGATTTCTCTAGTACACTTTTAGTGTGATCATCAAAATTATTTTTTTTAGCTGTAGTGCTAAATCCTATACCAGCTCCAAAATCTTTTAATTTTCTTGTNCCGACATTGGAAGTCATAATTATTACTGTGTTTTTAAAATTAACTTTTCTGCCTAAGCTATCAGTAATTTGTCCGTCATCCATTGCCTGTAAAAGTAGATTAAATACATCTGGATGTGCTTTTTCAATCTCATCTAATAAAATAATGGAATANGGTTTTCTTCTAACTTTNTCTGTTAATTGTCCACCTTCTTCATATCCCACATATCCTGGAGGAGCGCCAACTAATCTAGAAACGGCAAATTTCTCCATATATTCACTCATATCAATTCTAATTAGTGCACTTTCTGAATCAAATAAGTATTTTGCTAACTCTTTTGCTAATTGAGTTTTNCCAACACCAGTTGGGCCTAAAAAAATAAATGAGCCTATTGGTTTTTCAGGATCTTTTAATCCAGCTCTATTCCTTTGAATTGCTTTTACAATTTTTTCAACAGCTATATCTTGACCGATTATATTTTTTTGCAAATCTTTAGACATCGTAGATAATTTTGAACTTTCACTCTGAGCAATTCTTTGAACGGGAATTCCACATATCATTGATACAACTTCAGCNACATTATTTTCTGTTACAAGTTTTTTATTATTTTTTATATTATCTTCCCACTTGATCTGTTCTTCTAATAATTTTGNTTCAGTTTTTTTCTCTGTATCTCTTAATTTTGCTGCTTCTTCATATCTTTGTTTTTTTACAACATCTTTTTTTGATTTTTGTATATTTTGCAATTCATTTTCTAATTGAATTATTTTTTTTGGAACATTTATATTTGTTATATGAACTCTTGAACCAGCCTCATCTAATGCATCTATTGCTTTATCAGGNAGATGTCTCTCACTAATATATCTATCTGTTAAAGTNACACATGCCTTAATTGCTTCATCTGAATACAATACGTTATGATGTTCTTCATATCTTTCTTTAATATTTTTTAAAATTTCAATAGTTTCATCCATGTTAGTTGGTTCAACTATGATTTTTTGAAATCTTCTTTCTAATGCACCATCTTTTTCAATATATTGTCTGTACTCATCTAGTGTAGTTGCTCCAATACATTGTATCTCTCCTTTTGCAAGGGCAGGTTTAAACATATTTGATGCATCCAAAGATCCNGTTGCACCTCCTGCACCTACAATTGTATGAATTTCATCAATAAATAATATAATATCATTATTTTTTTCAAGCTCATTCATTATGGCTTTCATTCTTTCTTCAAATTGACCTCTATATTTGGTGCCAGCAACTAGGGATGGTAAATCTAGTGTTATAATTCTTTTATCAAAGAGTACTCTTGATACTTGTTTTTTTATAATTCTTATTGCTAATCCTTCTGCTATTGCAGATTTTCCTACTCCAGGTTCTCCAATTAAAAGAGGATTATTTTTTTTCCTTCTAGAAAGTATTTGAGATACTCTTTCAATTTCTTCTTTTCTTCCAATTACAGGATCTAACTTTCCATCCTCAGCATATTTTGTTAAATCAGTTCCAAAATTATCTAAAACAGGAGTTTTTGATTTNATTTTTTTAGTAGTTTGAGTTGGTCTTTCAAAATTACCTTCTTCTTTCTCATAATTACCATCTTCAAAAGAACTTTTTATATCATTTTCTATTTTTGTATCACTGATTTTATTTTGATTTTCTAATAANAATGTTTTNTACTCATTTTTTACATTTTCATAAGTAATTTCAAACTTTGATAACAAGCTATTTAAGGGNTCTTCTAAATTACGTAAAATACATAATAGNAGGTGAGGTGTNCCAATTATGTTACTTTCAAATCTTTTTGCTTCAAGAAAAGTAGTTTTTAATGCTTTTTCAGATTGTTTAGTTAAGGGGATTTGCTTTTTGTTTATTGATTGATGAATAATATTTTTTTGTCCAAATAATTCTATTTTCTTTTTTAATTGATTTATTTTAATNCCTAGACTTTGTAAAATATGAATAGCTTCGCATTCACCCTCTTTAATTAAACCTAGGAAGAGGTGTTCTGTTCCAATAAAATTATGACCTAATCTTATTGCCTCTTCTCTGCTAAAGCTTATNACCTCTTTAATTCTTTCAGAAAAACTTTGTTCCATAACCAACTTATATTTATATAAATATAATCACTTTTACATTAAAAAAAATAAGATGTTTTTTTTTTAATAAAATGTTACTAAAAACATTCAATTTATATGTNTAAATTTTAATTTATATATTATATTGTAACACCTTAAAAAAATTTTCAAAAATATGATTGAAAACGAAGAAAAAAANATGCCTGATGAAAAATTGATTCCTATCAATATAGTCAATGAAATGGAATCTGCATATATTGACTATTCCATGAGTGTAATTGTTTCCAGAGCATTACCTGATGTTAGAGATGGTTTTAAACCCGTTCATAGAAGAGTATTATATGCTATGCATGAGCTAGGTTTATTATCTAATAGAGCTCATAAAAAATCTGCTAGAGTAGTAGGTGAAGTTTTAGGTAAGTATCACCCACATGGTGATAGTTCAGTATATGATGCAATGGTTAGAATGGCTCAAGAATGGTCATTAAGATATCAACTTGTTGATGGCCAAGGAAATTTTGGTTCTATTGATGGAGATAGTCCTGCTGCAATGCGTTATACAGAAGCTCGTTTAAGAAAAATGTCAGAAGAAATGTTAGCTGACATTGAAAAGGAAACAGTAGACTTTCAATTAAATTTTGATGATACTTTAAAAGAGCCCACAGTTTTGCCAACAAGAATACCCTCTATTTTAGTTAATGGAGCAAGTGGTATTGCTGTAGGTATGGCTACAAATATGCCTCCTCATAATTTGACAGAGACTTTAGATGCTATTATTGCATATATTAAGAATAAGGGAAATGTTGAAACTCAAGACTTAATGAATTATGTAAAAGCACCTGATTTNCCAACAGGCGGCATTATATATGGATATGAAGGAGTCAAGCAAGCATTTGAAACTGGACGTGGACGAGTTGTAATAAGAGCAAAAACTTCATTTGAAGAATTAAAGAATAACAGAGAGGCAATTATTGTTACAGAAATTCCTTATCAAGTTAATAAAGCTGAGATGATTAAGAAAACAGCTGATTTAATTAACTCTAAAACTTTGGAAGGTATCTCTGATATTAGAGACGAATCTGACCGTAAAGGTATGAGAATTGTCTATATCTTAAAAAGAGATGCAATACCAAATATTGTTCTAAATAAACTATTTAAATATACTCAGTTACAATCTTCATTTAGTGTTAATAATATTGCTTTAGTTAAAGGCAGGCCTAAATTATTGAATCTTAAACAAATGATTCAACTTTTTGTTGCTCACAGACATGAAGTTCTTATTAGAAAAACTAAGTTTGATTTAAAACAAGCCGAAAAAAGAGCTCACATTTTAGAAGGTCTTCTTATTGCATTAGATAATTTAGATGAAATTATTGCATTAATTAAAAAATCTCACACTCCTGAAGAAGCAAGGAACGGTTTAATGAATAATTATTCTTTATCAGAAATTCAGGCAAAAGCAATTTTAGATTTAAGATTACAAAAATTAACTGGTCTTGAGAGAGATAAAATTAAACTCGAGCATAAANATTTAATGGAAAAAATTAATTATTTAAATGAAATTTTAAATAATGAGGATTTAAGATTAAATCTTTTGGTTGAAGACTTTGAAGATGTAAAAGAGAAATTTGGTGATGAGAGAAGAACAAAAATAGAATATTCAGCCGCAGATTTAAGTATTGAAGATATGATACCTAATGAAAAGGTTGTTATAACTATTTCACATTTAGGTTATATTAAAAGAACTCCATTATCTGAATACCGAATTCAGAATAGAGGAGGAGTTGGTCATAGAGGAGCNTCATCTAGAGACGAAGATTTCTTAGANCATATATTTGTTGCAACTAATCATAATTATATGTTGTTTTTCTCTCAAGGAGGTAAGTGTTATTGGATGAAAGTGTATGAAATTCCGGAAGGATCTAAAACTTCTAAAGGAAGAGCTATACAAAATTTAATTAATATTCCATCAGATGATAAAATAATGGCATATATAAATGTTGAAAATCTTAAAGATGAGGATTATATAAATTCAAATTACATTTTAATGTGCACTAAAAAAGGAGTTATTAAAAAAACTTCTTTAGAGTCTTATTCTCGTCCTAGACAAAATGGAATTAAGGCAATAAATATAAGAGANGGTGACCAGTTATTAGAAGCAAAATTAACTAACGGTTCAATGGATATAATGATGGCTGTAAAATCTGGTAAATCTATTAGATTTAATGAAGAAAAAGTACGTTCCATGGGTAGAGGAAGCACTGGTGTTAGAGGAATAAGGTTAAAGGATGAAAAAGATGAGGTTGTTGGAATGATCTGTGTAGATAACTCTGAAACGGAAGTTTTAGTTGTCTCAGAGAATGGTTATGGAAAAAGATCTAGCGTTGAAGATTATAGAATAACAAACAGAGGTGGAAAAGGTGTTAAAACTATTAATGTTACTGATAAAACAGGACAATTAATTGCTATTAAAAACGTTCAAGATGGTGATGACTTAATGATAATTAATAAGTCAGGAATTATTATTAGAATGTCAGTTGATGATATGAGGGTTATGGGAAGAGCCACACAGGGTGTAAGATTAATAAATCTTAAAGAAAAAGATCAAATTGCTGCTGTTGCTAAGGTTGAGGTTTCTGAGGAAGATGAAACTGAAGATAATACTCAATCNGATGAAATAGNTCAATCTGAAGAAANAGATCAATCTGAANAAACAGATCAATCTGAAGAAACAGATCAATCTGAAGAAACAGATCAATCTGAAGAATAATTATTTAATGTAAAAAATTTAATTTCAAAAAAANTATGAGAAAAATATTAGTTTTTTTTGTTCTTTCTGTCTTTTCTTATTCACAAAAAGCAGATTTAACTAGCGCTATTTTGGCATTTCAAAAAGATGATAATCAACAAGCTATAGAATTTATTGATATTGCATATGAGAAGTTTTTGCAAAAGGGACTGGATCAAGAAAAACCAAAGCTTATCTCTAAATTTTGGTATTATAGAGGNGAGATATACTATAAATCAGGAAATTTAGATATAGCTGTAGAATCATATTTGAATGATTTAAATCTAAATGCTAAAGGTGGTCTACAAAAAAAAATCATTAATTAAATTACAAGAATGTGCAGTAAGATATAATAATTTAGCCATTGAGTTTTATGATTCTAAAGACTTTAATTCATCAGCTAAATACTTTGAAAATACATATAATATAAGATCAAATCCTTCTATTAATGTAATTGATACTGCATCATTATTTAATGCATCTTTTTTATTTTATAACAATGAAGATTTTTCAAATTCTTTAAGACTTTCTGAAAAATTAATTTCATTAAATTCAAAAGATGAAAGATATCAAATTCAACATATTCAAAATCTTGAACAAATAGGAAATAAAGAAGATTTATTGTTAGCTATTAATTTTGCAAGATCTGAGAACCCTTCATCTGTTGATATAATTTTTAAAGAAGTTAATTTTTATTTATCACAAGGAGATAATGAAGGCCTAAAGATTAGTCTTGATAATGCAATAAAAGCTGANCCTACTAATCCTACATTATATTTTGTTTTAGGTCAAACATTCCAAAGTCTAGATGAGAGAGAAATGGCTGAAGAATCTTATTTGAATGCAATACAATTAGATGCTGATTATTTTGATGCTTATAATAACCTTGCAAGTATTTATCTGGATGAAACACGACCTATAATTGATAAAATGAATTCTCTTGGAATGAGTGATTCAGATCAAAAAAAATATACTCAACTCAAAAATAAAAGAGCATCTCTTTATAAAAAAGCGTTACCTCATTTAGAGAATTGTATTAGAGTTAATCCAAACTCTTTAGAAGCATTATATGTTTTAAGAGAGGTTTATAATGCCCTAGAAGATTATGATAATTTTTCTTTAATTAGAAAAAAAATAGCTGAGCTTGAAGGAAAGTAATAATTTTAATTTTGATTATTAATAAAAATATATCTCNAGCCAGCACATTACCTGGAAAATTTTATTCATCTAATGAATATTTTGATAAGTCTAAGAAAATATTTGAAAATACTTGGCAGTTTATAATTGATGATTTTATTTTAAAGCAAAAACCTTCAGCATTTCCTTTTTATTACTCTGAAAATTTTATAGATGAACCCTTAGTTTTAATAAATAATACAAATGAAGAAATTAATTGTTTTTCAAATGTATGTACACATAGAGGAAATATTTTAGTAGAAAAACAATGTTCCCTTAAAAGTAATTTATTATGTCGATATCATGGTAGAAAATTTTCATTAAANGGAAAATGTACTTTTATGCCTAAATTTGAAGATGTTACTGATTTTCCTTGTAAATCTGATGATCTAACTAAAATACCTTCATCTAAATGGCGTCAATTTATTTTTAGTTCTTTAAATCCTAAATACTCATTGGATGTATTTTTAAATGAAATGCAAAAGAGAATAGGATGGATGCCTATAGAAGAATTTAAATATTCTCCTACTTTATCTAGAGACTATCATGTAAAAGCAAATTGGGCTTTATATTGTGATAATTATTTAGAAGGTTTTCATATTCCTTTTGTTCATGAAGATCTTTCTAAACATTTTAAATACGACGATTATACTGTTGAAACCTTTCCTTTTTCTTCTTTGCAACTAGGAATTGGTAAAAGTCCAGAAAATTGTTTTAAACTTCCAAAAAGCTCAATTGATTATGGTAGAAATGTTTTAGCTTACTATTTTTGGGTTTTTCCAAATATGATGTTTAATTTTTATCCATGGGGCTTATCAATTAATATTGTTAAACCCATTTCTGTTAATTNTACAAAAGTTGAATTCAAATCATATGTTTGGGATGACTCAAAGTTGTCTAAAGGAGCGGGATCTGACCTAGATAAGGTAGAAAAAGAAGATGAAGAAATTGTTGAGTTAGTCCAAAAAGGTGTTGCATCTAGGTACTATGATAAAGGAAGGTTNTCCCCATCAATGGAACAAGGNGTTCATCATTTTCATCGATTGATTAGCAAGTTTATATAAAACTCTTTAGTTATTATATTTTTTTTCAACTGTACCATCATTATATATATAAAATATAGTTTGATTTTTTTGTTCAATTTTCACATCTCTTCCTAATATATCAACAGCTTTAATTACCTGTCTATCATTAATATAATATTCTTCATTTGAATGTAAACTCCATATATCAAATTCCTGAGAAACTATACAGGGATCTACAAATAAGCCTGATAAAAAATGTATATCAAGTACAACATAACCTTCAATATAAAAGGTTAACTCTAATATATCAGGGCCATTATTTGAAAAAATATAATTTCTATCCCAATTATCATTATTTCCATCATATGGTTGATTAATATTAAAAGATGGAGTTAAATCATTAGTATAATCTCCATCAATTGTTGAAATATAAAATGATTCTGTTTCATTCACAGTAAAGCCATTAAAATTAGAATTTACTGGGACTAATGTTAATAAATCACATAAACAGGAATCTCCTAAACCAATATCATTTGTGTTCTCTTGGTTGGGATTGTAAACTGTAGGGCAATTATCAATAGAATCACAAAAACCATCATCATCTAAATCTAAAATACACTCTCCATTACAATTATATATATTTAAAGGAAAATCATCTGGATATTCACAGTCTATTTCATTATTACTTTCAGTAGCATTAATGTTAAAATTACATGCGTTTAAATCTGTACAACCTAATACTTCAAGTTCATCGCAAATTAAATCACCATCAAAATCATTTATACAATTTCCATTACAATCATAATATTGTTCAG
>NHFO01000035.1 GCA_002170235.1 Flavobacteriales bacterium TMED113 | reverse complement strand
TAGTGGTGGGGGTGGAGCAGGTGCAGCTGCTACAGCGGTTGTTAGAGGACCTATTAAGGAAATAAACATAACAGATGCAGGATCTCAGTTTACTTATGAACCAAGTATTACTTTAAAATCTGGTAGTGGTGCTGTAGGTTATGCATCTATATTGAATGGTCAGATAGTAAGTATTATTGTTACATATGGTGGTGCTGATTATTTCGGAGCTCCAGACGTTGTTATTACAGGAGATGGNNTTGGTGCTACNGCNTTTGCTATTGTAGATTCANNAAGNAAACAAGTTACTTCAGTTACAGTGACAAATNAAGGAGNTGGTTACACTGCAGGTAATACTCANATTNNTATTGTGTATCCTGGNACAGGTGCTAACTTTACAACTANTTTNACTNTANTAACTTANAACGAAGCAGCNACTGCAGGTGANATTCAAAAAAATGATGCTAATGCTGTATTTACAGATAGNAAGNNTNTAGATGATGCAAGTGGNACAATAGTATCAGGTGAAAATATAGGAATATATGGTGGAGAATATGGATACTTCTACAATCCAAATAACCTTAGATATTACTTAGGAGACAGTGTTGAAACTAGAACTCCAACTACTCAAGATCCATCTCCATGGATAGAACAGAATCCAACTGGACATTCTCCAATTATAGGTTGGGCGTATGANGGACATCCAATATACGGACCTTATGGATATGAAGATGCACAAAATCAAAACCCATATAACTCTTATGTTCAACCAGNAACTAGTTANAGAATAAAAGCANCTAGAGCATCCATTCTAAGCGGTCTCACAGACCCTATGGGAACGTTTATTGAAGATTATGAATATGTACAAGGTTTAGGAAATTTAGACGAATATAACGGTAGATATTGCGTAACTCCAGAATATCCAAATGGGGTGTATGCATATTTCTGTACAATTGATGGTGTTAGTGGAGAACCCAAATTTCCATATTTTATAGGATCTAATTTNTACTCAGAAGCTGATGAAGTCAATTGGGACGGTAATGGTCTTCAGAAAAACTTTACAGAAGATGCAACACGTTATAGAGCTCCATATATCGGAACTGATAATGTTACTGCTAAGAGAAAAACATTAGATTCTAGAATTGACTTTTTATTAGCACTAGAAGATAGTACAACTTTAATAACACTAGAAAGTGGAGAAATACTTCAGTATATCGAGGATGGTATTGGTTACTTTAGTTACTATCCAACAATTCGTGGTGGTATAGCAGAATCACTATCAGTTGCTGCTACTAATAGATATTCCTCAAATAATATTGATAGTTATCTTGTCGAGGGTGGTGGAACTGGATATAAAGTAAATGATAGACTNATATTTGATAATACTGATACTGGAGGAGNTGGAGTAAGTGCCACTGTTTCAACTGTCACAGGTTCACCTGTTTCTGCACTTAATTACATTGTAGGTGATGATGATAAAACAACAGCTACCATAAGTACGACTGAAAATCACTATTTGGTTGCTGGTGATGCAATTGTTGTGTCATTTGGAAACAATGCTTTTGAAAGGGAAATTAAAGTAAAAGAATATTATAATAAGTTCTATTTTGAGTATTTTAATTTAGTAAGTATGGATTTACTTACTCCTTGGACGAATAGTACTTCTTATAACAAATATGATTTGGTTTATGTTGCAGATAGAGTTTATCAAGCAGCCGAAACAGCAACATCAAATTCTAATTCAGGAAACGCCCCAACACACCTAACTGGCACACTCACTGATGGAACGATGACATGGACGTACGTACGTAGACGTACAGATGGTAATTTAGTGCAAGATTCATGGACTTTAAACAGTGGTGGAACCAGTTACCTAACTGGCACATACAATGACGTTCCATTAACTACTAACAATTCTGGAAAAGATGCAAAGGCAACTATTGTTGTTAATAATAGTGGTGTTGTAACAAATGTTACAATTACAGCATTTGGTACAGCATTTAATGTTGGAGATACTATATCTGCAGCTGATGTCAACTTAGGTGCTAATGGTGGTAGTGGATTGCAACTTACATTAACAGAAACAGAAAGAGAAGCAGTATGTCGTGCTGATGCTGCACATCAAGTTGAAGTCGGTGATTCTGTTTGGGTTCAAGGTGTGACACCTTCAACTTACGATAAAGGAGATTATACAGTAATTAGAACTGAAACTCCTAGAAGATTTACTATTAAAAGAAATTTTGCAAATCCTGCAACTGCNACTNTTACATCTGCAGACGTTCTTATACAAGAACCTAAGTTCCAATACATTAATGGACATTCTTATAAATTTGATACCTCAGATGCCACTCTCAATGGTATGACATTAGCATTCTCTCTTGATCCATCAAATACTGATATTTTCACTTATAAGAATNTNACTGAAGAGATTGTTGATTCTAATACTNNTNAACAAACTTCTATTACAATTAANATGGNAGATNTACCTGGCATCTTCTATTACTTCGATCTTGCAGGTAATAATTCAGTTACTGGNAGTTACTTNACTATAATAAANGAACCTTTATCTGGTACAAATGTACTANNATCTAAGACTGATACTACTGCTTCTTATGTTACTGCATTAGAACCAGAGACAAATTATANTACNNCTAATANTATNATATACAGNACAAACTCAATATATCCAACTGGAGGAGTCTCAACAATCTCANTTGGAGACAGTGGACGTAATTATCAATCATTACCTCAACTAACAGGATCTAGTAGATCTGGTGCAGGTGCTACAGCAGTAGCAACAATCTCTGGTGTATTATCTGGTGTAACTGTTACAAACAAAGGTTCTGGTTATAATTCAAATTCTTTACCAACAGGTGTTTGCACACTACCTGACTTTGTTGATTTGACATTAACAAACGTTCTTGGTTCTGGTTCATTTGCAGTTAATGAAATTATTATATCTCAAGAAGTTCAAGGGTCACAAACTGCTAGAGGTAGAGTTTTAAATTGGGATCCACAGACCTCAACAGTAAGAATACAACCTCTTCAAAATGCAAGAACTGGTGCTGCAAATAAAGGTTACATTATGTTCACTACTCTTGCCACTAATGCCGATAGGGGTAAGATCTACAGTTCAGAATCTCAAGCAAATATATCTGCAGTAAGTGGAACTCAAGCAGCTGTTCTCGCTGTTGTGCCTGGTTCAGGTCCTGATGTGGGTAGTTTATCAGAAGTTACTATTGTAGGTCCTGGTTCTAACTATAGATTAAAACCAAGTGTTATTTTTGATGCTCCTTATTATGGACAAGCAAAAACTGTAACTATTAGTGATGACGTGACTGGACATACACCTGGTGAGTATACTGGTGTTACACAATCTTCAGTAAGTCCTGTTGGTGGTATTAATGTAGAGTTTAAAGTTGTTATTGGTGCTGGTGGAACTATTGATTCAGTTACAGTTACTAACGGTGGTAGTACTTATCAACTTGGTAGTCTGATTACTGTATTGGGAAGTCAGATAGGTGGATCATCAGATAACGCTATTTTCAACGTTACAGAACTTACACATACCGATGTTGCAAGTACATTATGTGTTCTTAACGGAGCAGTGGATAGTATAACAGTTACTAATACTGGATCTGGATATTTGTCTGCACCTGAAGTCGTTGTTAGTGGTGGTAGTGGAATTCAAGCAAAATTTAATGCGTCTATTAAGAATCAAGGAATATCCGCAATTACTATAGAATCTGGTGGACAATTATTTCAAAATGCTCCTGTAGTCAATATTTCACAAAAAACAGGAAAAGGTGCTTCTATATTATTGAAATCTACCGATATGGGTGAGATCTTAAAAATTGGTGGCGATAATATTACATTTAACTATAGTCATGATAGAACTCTAAAACCAGAATTAAATACAACCTATAATTTACAATTAACAAGAACTCAAGTTCTTAACTACCTTGATGTTACAGATGGTGGTGCAAACTTTGTTGCTATTCCAGAAATTGTCCTTACTGGTGGAAGTGGATCACTTTTTGTTCTAGACCCAATTATTGAGAACGAAGTTATACAAAGTGTTGAAGTTATTAATCCTGGTAGAGGTTTTTTATCAGCTCCAACTGTAAATGCAAAAATAACTCATAAATGGGTTGCATTGAAATCTAGTAGTACTTTAAACTTTCCATACAATGCAAAGATACCTACAGGTACAAAAGTTACATTAAATGAAAATGTAGGAACATTCCCAACTCCATTAGTGGTAAACACAACATATTATGCTATTGCAGCAACATCATCTAATGGATTAGCAGATAATCAAATGAGATTGGCAACAACTCTTGCAAATGCAATAGCTGAAACTTATATCGTTTTTACTTCTGATCCTATTGGAGATGGTAATGGATTAACTTCATTTACTCTTTCTACTACCGATCTTGGTGATATTATCACTGCATACATGAAACCTGCTAATTTCTTAGTTGGAGAAAGAGTTTATCAAGGTACATCTACTACTATCTTTACTGCATATGGAATTATAAAGAATTGGGATAGTCGTGGACGTGTTCTTAGTGTAGAGATTATAGAAGGAGACTTTGTAGTTGGTGAACCTGTATTTGGTGAAGAGTCATCAGCATTTGGTGAGATCCATGCATTTGATAGAGCAGAAGCTACATTCAATGTATCTCCAATTAGTACCTCCGCTGAAGGTTGGGAACGCACTACTGGTTTCTTAGATGTTAACGAACAAAGATTATATGATAGTGATAGATTCCAAGAATACTCATATGAGATTTCTTCACCTATCAATATTAGTAAGTGGAAGAACCCACTTAAATTTGCAACACATCCTGCAGGATTTAAAGTAGTTGGTACACAAGTCATTTTAGAATCTAGTGCAAAGGTTTACAGAGCTAAATCTACGGTTAATCCAAACTACTCTACAAGCGAACCTTGGGCATGGTGGGTAACCGCATCACAACCAAATCTTGAGACATTTAATGGTACTACCTATGTCTTCCCTAAACCTTCTGCTAAATCAACTGGTAAATTTGCAACAATCAAAAACTTTGGATTAGGTGATCCAGACTATACAGCTGCAGTTCCTACTGAGGTTCAAGTATTTGGAAGACAGTTATTAGATGTTCAAAAAATCTTAAGTTGTGTCTCACATAAGATTGATGATATTAGTTCTGGATTCAATGACACTACGAAGAGTTTTAATCTAAGAGTTGGTGGTCTTACTGTAACTGCCAAGATTGGAAAGACTTCTGTTACATCACAGTTCTTTGTTCTGATAAATGGAATTGTTCAAAATCCCGAAAACTACACTATTACAAGTGATGTCATAACATTCACAGATGCACCTAAGGCATCTTCCACTTGTTTAATAATGTATTATGATCGTGCATCATATACTAGTTCATTTGTACTGGATCAGGTTGGAGATGAGATAAAAACATTTGGTACAGGTTTATCTGGATTAGGAACTCACACATTTGTAAGTGGTGTCACAAACGCAATTACTGCTGGCGGTGGAGGATCTGGAACATACACCGCAGCATCTGGAACTACTTACAATCCTAGTACAGGTGTACTAGTTATTGAGATTGGAGCTCATAGTTTGACTACAAGTAATTGGGTCACTATCGCAGATGGTGGAATCACCTTTACTTGTGATGCAGATAATCATGCTTCTACTCATGCATATCCAAGATCAGGAGATCCTGCATCTGGTAAACAACTTGCTATCACTGCAGAAGATGCAACTACAATTACTGTTAATGTGGGTATATCAAATAATGAACCTGCAGAGTTAGATGGTGGTACAGGATATAGTGATGGCATCTACAATGCAGTCCCACTTAAAAATAGACTTGGATCTGGATCTGGTGCTACTGCTAATATTACAGTTACTAATGGTAGTGTTAGCAACGTAAAACTTAATGCTGCAGGTAATGGATATACTAATACAGATGTAGTAAGTATATCTGATCCTCGTGTTGGTGAGCAACTAGTTAAGCACTTTATTCCTACAAACGGAACATACACTCCTGCAGATGGTGTCATGGTATTGACCATTGGTTCTGATCATGGTTTATCTGCACCTAGCACTCATACACCTACCAGTGCAACTTATGATCCTAATACAGGTCTAATGGTTATAACCCTTGCTAATCATGGATTTGTAAATGGAGATCAAGTCAAGTTTGCTGACGGTGCTGTAACCTTTAGTTGTGCATTTGGTGGTGCTACTGGTGCTGCTGCAGAGAAATCATATCCACGATCTACTGACTATGCATCAGATAGGTGGTTACAGGTATTTGATGTAACTACAAACACATACACTGTTCAGGTTCTTGATACTATTCCTTCTACAAACGTTGATCCACATACTTTTGTATCAGCAGTAACAAATGGAGTTAAGAAGGCAGTATCTACAGTCAGAATTGCTAACGAATCATTACAGTTTAGTTGTGGTTATGGTGGTGGTGGAACTGCAAGTTATCCACGTCCTACTGATCCACTTGGTACACAGGGCAAGATGAGAGACATTCCTGTGGAAGCAGTAGCAGCAACCACTATTACAGTCAATGCACTAAACGGAACAACACCAACAAACACTGATGCACATACATGGGTAGGACTATCAACTTATCAGTATCAACCAACAGGTATTGCCTATACACCTGCAACTGGTGAGATGGTTCTTACTAAGACAAGTCATGGATTAATTAAAGGAGATAGAATCAGATTTGCCACAAACTCATTAACATTTACTTGTGCATTAGATAATAATCAAACACAACATACCTATCCTAGAGTTGGAGACCCATCAGAGGGTGCATGGCATACTATTGATGCTGTAACAAATGATACATTCACTGTATTCGTTGGTGTATCATCTGATACATCTACTCATACCTTTGTTAGTGCCACCTCAACAGCGGTTGAGAGAGCAGTAGTATCTTACGGTGTTAATAAGTATAGCAAGGGTGCAGACGCAGGTAGTTTACTTAGAACAAACAAAAACTTTATTGCTACAACTGCCTATGGTAGAATGATGGCAGACAATGTTGGATTCTCAAGTTCTTATCAAGTCAAGTGTATTCGTGATACACAACTAATAGTAGAAGCAGTTGCAAATAACGTAGAGTTTGGTGGTAACGATGGAACCTATGATGCAGCACAGCAATATGTTGGAACTGTTCATCTATCTGGTGAAGAGGGACAATCTGTTCAGGTATTCAATCATGCTAAAGATATTTGTCGTCAGGTTATGCGTAACCTTACAGTTACTACAAACTCATACACTGTAGGAACACAAACAACAGATAGCACAATCAGCAATGACTCTGGAAGCACATCATACTCAGAAGCATGTTGTATTGACGTAGCATCTACCATCTCAACATTATGGGGTATTGTTACACAGGCAGTAGGAACTGGTGCACACACTTGGGCAGGTGGCACAGCAAGCAACGCAGTTCAGTCTGGTGGTAACTATGCACATACATTTGTATCTGCTGTAGCAAATGGTGTTACAAGTAACGTTGGTAACTTACCAAATCCAGTAACTAACGTAGCATACACTCCATCAACAGGTAACATGGTAATTACCTCGAATGCTCATAACTTATCAACATCCAATACACTTACCATAGCAGACAACGCATTATCCTTNACATGTGCTATGGATGGAAATACAGCAACGAAGACTTATCCAAGATCTACTGACCCTGTATCTGGACAGACTATTACTATTACAGGAACAACTACTAATACTATTACAGTCAATGTTGGAGCATCTCCAATAGTCAATCATGATGTAACAAATGCTACATATGACAATAGTACAGGTGTATTAGTCCTAACAATAGGTACTCACAGTTTGACTGCGGGAACAAGCGTTAAGATAGCTAATAACTCTTTGTCATTCACATGTGCTAACGATAATAACACATCAGTTAAAACTTATCCACGTCCTTCAGATCCTTACTACGATACTGCAATTAATATCGACTCTGTTGTTGCAAACACATCAATTACATTGAATGTTGGAACTAATAATGGTAACTTAACAGGTATTACTAGAACCTCATCACAATCACCATACTTCCAAGTAGGAGTCGCAGATGTCACATTTGATGGGAATGATAAGACATTTACTATGTTATCTGGCGGTAGTACACAAGTACTACCAGCGAGTGATAACTTCTTGATATTCTTGAATAGTACACTACAAATTAAAGGTAGTATATCAGCATACACATATACTGGTAGTGAGATAACATTTACAGAAGCACCACTAGCAGGTATGGACTTCTATGGATTCTACTTTGGTAAATTAGTTCTTTTAGATGATATTTCTCCATTCTTTGATAATAGTAAAGCAACCTTTACTATGAAACAGCAAAATGAACCATTCTCATTAGAAAGTGATAATCCAGATGTAGTACCAGCAAATAACCTAATGATATTCATTAATGGTGTATTCCAAGAACCGAATATTGCATATACTCTTAATGGATCAATAATTAAGTTCAGTGAGGCTCCAAGAGCAAACTCTACTTGTTCATTATTCATCTATGTGGGTTCAGATGAAGATATATTCATTTCTAATACATTTAACTCAATTGATCCTACAGATAGAATGCAAGTTGCTAGTGAGGGATCTGATCGTTCAATTGCAACAATTTCTAGTGCTTCTTCAGTTGACACTTATGAATATGTTGGACTTAAACCAACTACTGCTTCATTCTCAGCACAAATTAGTAATGGTAAAGTAACTGGAATAATTATTGACAATGCTGGCAGCAATTATGAAGATCCTCCAATTCTGTTAATTAGAGGAGGTAGTGGTATTGGTGCTAGTGCGACTACTACTATTCAACAGGGAAGTGGTAAAGTAACTAGTGTTACTATTACAAATCCAGGAAATGGGTATTTGAGCATTCCTACAGTAACACCTGTACATCCTGTTCATTTGGAAAGAACTGCTAGAAATAGACTTATTTCTAATGCAACTGCTTTGGGAACAACATATCTAACTACTTCTATTAATACTACAGACACAACCTTACAGTGCCAGAATATATACTATGATACTAGTCAAAAAATTGGTTTCCCTGATGAGGGTGAGGTATTGATACCATTCTATGATACATCTGTAACTCCAAACAGATGGAATGTAGAAAGAATATTATATGGTGCAAAAAATACTTCCTCTAATACTTTAACTGTTGCGACAGGTGGTAGAGGATATAGATTAACAACTGCTGCAGCACATAATGTTTTAACTGCAACATATACAATGTCTCAAAGTTCTAAGGTTGTGACAGTTACAACTTCTGCTAATCATAATTTCACTACAGGTGAGAATAGAGTATTCTTAGATTTCACTTCTGGAACCAATATTGTTCAAACGGATGGTAATGCTGCTGATCCTTCAAACAATTACATTACCTATATTCCAAAAGACGGATTATACGATGTAACTGTGACTGGAGTGCAGACTTTCACGATTACGATTGCGGAAGAATTGCGTAGAAATGATCCATCCTCCGTGGGCAGTTATCTAGATACAGGATATCCTGCTACAATTTCTGGAAATGTCTCGTTACTTCCAGAAGTTCGTCTGAGATCATTATAAATAACAACAAAAGCTTATATTGCGATGGCATTAGTTACTG
>NHFO01000034.1 GCA_002170235.1 Flavobacteriales bacterium TMED113 | reverse complement strand
TCATAAACACATGAATTATCATCTTCTGTAGCATCTGGATTATAATTTAATGAGTTTGAATCTGTACAGCCAGATATAAATTCAGGACAGTCTTCACATAATTCCCAACATACGGTTTCTAGAATCATATCTGTTGATTCAGGGATAAGAATTCGGTCATTACCATATAATCCTCCTGCGCAAACTCCATTTAAGTTCGCACTAGACTCATAACCATTACCATCTTCATCGTTGAAATTATATCCATACTCAATACCGGGTGTAAGTACCATAGTATAAGTATAAATCATATCACCATCTTCATCATCCATTATATACCAATCACTTGGGTCATAGTTTCCATTTACAGTAGAAATTCTCACTTTTACATTATTGCCTTCTATAACTCCTTCTAAATTCATGTTAACTGAAAAAGTAATATTTACTAAACAAGATGTTCCATCACCATCGCAGATTTCACATGAGTCAAGAGAAGATGTTCCGCCACAAACTCCATTACAATCAAACTCATATGAACAATCTCCTGTTTCTCCAAAGTTACATGCTGATTCATCGTCACATGTTAAACATTCTATTTCTCCACAAACTCCATTACAATCAAAATCATATGAACAATCTCCTGTTTCTCCAAAGTTGCATGCTGTTTCATCATTACATGTTGGGCATTCTAATTCATGTGACCCTAAAAAGGTCCAGTCATTTTGACTTAATACTATCCATTCAGAGTCTTCTTCATTTGTACCTGCAGAAATAATCCAGTCTGTATTTCCTTGATTTATATCACATTTTCTTACTATAGTATGATCTTTAGTTCCGTTTGAAACACCTGCAACACTCCATCCTGATCCAGGGTCACCTTCCCAATTACCTATCCAGTCTAAAACAATAAAATTTGGAGTAGTTACTAGATTACTACAATTCCATTCTATACCCCCAGAATTACCATTTAAGTCTTCCCAGCTTGTTACACCTGCAGCAGCAGCAAGACAATCATTGGTATAAATTTCACCATCACACCCAACTACAGGTTCATAATCAGTTTCACATACAGCAGATTCATCTATAAAATCTGGATTAATACAGCATGCCTCTTGTCCTGACAATGTATAGCCCTCAAAGCCATAAACAAGAGCAAGTCCATCATCTCCATTACTTAAGTATGTATAAACTTCATCAGCTTCTGCAAGTATAATTGGGTCAGCAGACGGATGAGCAATTATATAAACATCACCAGGAGCTATGGTGGCTCCTACAGTAAATGTATTCCAGTATTCGTATTCACCAATAGTTGTAGGTGCGTTAGAAACGGTTGGGTATGCATATAATGATAAGTCTACAACTTCATCAGTTGGGTTATATATTTCTAAATATTTATTATTTGATGAGCCCTCAGCAAATTCAGAAAAGAATAAATTAGCTGCTCCATTTAAATCATAGACACATGAACCATTATTCAGTGTTGCTTCTGGATTGTAATTAAATGCCTCTAGATCTGTACAACCAAATACAATTAATGGACATCCTTCGCATGATTCCCAACATACTGTGTTAAGTATCATATCCATTTGATCAACAATAAGAATACGATCGTTACCGTAATTTCCTCCAGCACAAACACCATCTAGTTCAGATCCAGACTCATAACCATTTCCATCTTCGTCGTTGAAATTGTATCCATATTCAACACCTGGAATAAGTGCCATGGTATAAGTATAAATCATATCCCCATCTTCATCATCCATTATATACCAATCACTTGGGTCATAGTTTCCATTTATAGTTGCAGTTCGTACTTTTAAATTATTACCTTCTAAAACTCCTTCAACATTCATGTCAATGGAAAAAGTTACATTTACTAAGCAAGATGTATTGTCACCACCACAGACTCCACATAAATCTTCTATTGATTGACCGCCACATAATCCATTACAATCAAATTCTGTAATACAATTTCCATTACAATCATAATTTTCTTCGGGATATTCACAAGAATCATTTTCTGTATTAGCTTCAAAATTAAAATTACAAGCATTTGAATCCGTACATCCTAATACTACTATATCTATACATTCACATATCTCACAGCCATTTTCATCCATTAAAAATCCATTTTCACAAAATAATTCACATAGAACAGGTTCACAAGGGTTGGTACAGGATATTTCATTATTAGACCAAGCGCCAGGATCAAATCCCTCAGGAGCATATTGAGGTTCTCCTATTCCACTATCGTTATTTATATTCCAATCTTCAGCAGTCCATGAATCTGAAGAAATAGAGCCACATTTTCTCTCTGCTCTTCCATCCTCAAATTCATGAGCAGTGCCTGAACCATCTATCCCAGGAACACCAAATATGTCAATTATGTTTCCATCTGGATCTAACAATGCTATATTATCATCTCCATTTGAATCGGCGGCTCCCCCAGTTCCTATATCTTGATTTGCTTCAAAACCATAAGTAATTAAAAATTTGTCTGCATCGTTACATACAATATAAAAACCTCCTGCTTCAATGTAACCTGTTAATGCAACAGCTGTTTGAGGATCAGTAGCAGCATTTGTCCATCTTTGTAATGCATAACCACTAGAAAGGTTTATAGCTTCTGAACCTGAATTAAATATTTCAACATATCTTCCTGCATCGATAGAATTTTGAGGGTCAGCTAACTCTGTTAATAATAAAGTATTAGTATTAGAAATAGGATTTACTATAATTTGTCCAACCATTCCATTTTGAGCATGTAAACCTACCGAACAATCATAATTATAAGTTCCAGTTACGGTAAATGTATGCGAGTATATCTCAGCACCAACAGTGCTTGTTGCAGGAGAATCAAAGGATTCTGGATTATTAAAAGTTTCATCTGTTATTGAGTTTATTGCTGCGTTTACATCATGGAAACCTCCATCATTAACCCAAATTACTATATCACCTTGATTTATAGTCAATTCTGAGGGTTCGTAGTAAAAAGAGCCAGCATTAATAAAATGAGTTGTTTGTGCATAAATATTTGTCCCTAAAACTAGAAATAATAAGTAAATTAATTTTTTTATATTTTTTTTCATTTTTAACAGAAGTATATAGTGATTAAATAGAGTTACTTTAAAATTACAAAATATTATTAATTTTTAATCATTAAAAATGTGTTAATTATTCGTTAAATTTGTATTAATGTGTAGGTTGTGTTTTTTTTATATTTTATTCTTTTATTCTTTGTCTTTTTCTCAAGAAATTAATTATTACGATTCTGCTGATAATTTAACTGGTGAAGATTTAAAATCTGCCTTACATGATTTGATTGATGATCATATAGAATATGATTATAACACTATTAAAGATATATTAAAACAAACTGATTCAGATCCAGATAACCCTAATAATATAATTTTAACATANACAGGAAACTCTATTAATAAATCTAATTTCGCATCATCTGGTCAATCTGATTATTGGAACAGGGAGCATGTTTGGGCAAAGTCACATGGTAATTTTGGTTTTGATGGAGATTGGGGAGANTATGGAGCTAATACAGATGCTCATCATCTAAAACCAGTTGATTCTAGTATTAATTCAATAAGATCAAATAAAGATTTTGATAACGGAGGTGAATTAGTTTTTAATGGTATTTATGAAACTGATTGTTATGTTTCTGATTATAGTTTTGAACCAAGAGATGAAGTAAAGGGTGATGTTGCTAGAATGATTTTTTATATGGATTTAAGGTATGATGGTGGTGNNTTNGAACCNGATTTAGAAGTTGTTGACTATATTTCATTAGAAGAAAGTTATCCTAGTCCTGAAATGGGTANGTTATCTACTTTATTGCAGTGGCACGAAGATGATCCTCCAGATNCATTTGAAAGAAATCGTAATGAAATTATTTATTCTTGGCAAGGTAATAGAAATCCATTTATTGATCGCCCTGAATTTGTTAATTACATATACTCAGATAGTTTTCAATTAAATNCAATAATTATTGAAAATATATCATTAGAATATTCANATGAATCTAATAGTGTTATTATTAATTTAGAATTNAATAGTGAATTAGAATGCACTGAAGATCATTTAGTTACTATTAATTACGGTAACAATTGGTTTAATTTAAATGATCAACAAAATTTNCTTCTAGATGANGGTNTTTTTTNATCTGAAATAGAAAACTATATAGATAGTTATTTNTTTTATGAAATTACTATTTCTAATTGTAATCANATTTATAGTTATTATGGTTCAATGAAATTATTTGAATTATTATNCTTAAAAGGTATATTAGATTTCTCTGTCCCTTNGGGNGGNGATNACGGAAAAGCTGTTCATTTAGTTGCTAATCAAAATATTCCTGACTTAAGTATTTATGCAATAGGTATAGCTAACAACGGNGGAGGAACAGATGGTCAAGAATACACTTTTCCATCTATATCNATTAGCAAAAATGAACATATATTAATNGCTAATTCATCAGAAGCAATGTCTTCTTATTTTGGAGATTGTTACGAATATTTTTCACATANTTTTGATTCAAACATTTCTTTGAATGGTGACGACGCAGTTGAATTATTTTATGGAGANAATGTAATTCAAACATTTGGGGATATTAATATTGATGGAACTGGCGAANATTGGGAATATTTAGATTCATGGGCATATTTAAATCAAGAAGGTAACTGGATATTTGGAGAATTAAACTGTACTGATAATACAGAATCTATTCAGTCCTCTGATTGTTTATATCCTATATGTTCTGAAGTTTTTGGATGTACAGATGAAAATGCATCAAATTATAATATGGATGCTACANAAATGGATAATTCTTGTGTTTTTACATCTTATCAAGATATTAATTTAGAAGAAGGTTGGGGGATTTTTTCTACATATATAACACCCTTAGATTCTAATTTAGAATCTATTTTCGGATCATTGGAAGATGTTATTATAATTAAGGATTCAGAAGGTAATGCATTTTGGCCATTTTTTGATTTAAACACAATTGGTAGTTTAGAACCAGGAAAAGGATATCAAATTAAAATGAATTCTAATCAAATGATAACCCTAGAAGGTGATAAAATAAATTATAATTATGAGATTTTACTCAATGATGGATGGGGTATAATAGCCTATTTACATGAAGAATCTANTGATGCAAATGTTATGTTTAATTCAATNATTGACGATATAGATATTGTTAAAGATTCAGAGGGTAATGCTTTGTGGCCATTATTTAATTTAAATACAATAGGTGATTTACAGCCAGGTAAAGGCTATCAAATTAAAATGTTAAATACAATAAATTTTCAGTATCCACCTACGGATTAATTTTAAATATTTATAAATGAGAAAAAAAATTTTACTCTTAGGTTCCGGTGAATTAGGTAAGGAGTTTGTTATAGCTTGTCAAAGATTAGGTCAGTATGTTATTGCTGTAGACAACTATAAAGATGCTCCTGCAATGCAAGTTGCCCAAGAATTTGAAGTAATTAATATGCTAGATGGAAATCAATTAGATTCCTTAGTTGTAAAACATAACCCAGATATAATAGTTCCAGAAATTGAATCTATAAGAACTGAAAGGTTTTACGATTATGAAAAAAAAGGTATTCATGTTGTACCTTCAGCTAAAGCAGCAAATTTTACAATGAACAGAAAACAAATTAGAGACCTTGCTGCAATAGATCTAGGTGTTAAAACTGCAAAATATTCTTATGCTAATTCATTTGAAGAATTAAAAAAAGGAGTTTTACATTGTGGTTTACCTTGTGTTGTTAAACCACTAATGTCTAGCTCTGGGAAAGGTCAATCAGTAATTAAAAATGAAGATGATATACAAAGAGCTTGGTCTTATGCTATACAAGNATCAAGAGGTGATTTAAATGAAGTTATTGTTGAAGAATTTATTGATTTTGATTATGAAATAACTTTACTCACTCTTACTCAAGATAATGGTAAGACTTTATTTTGTCCACCAATAGGCCATCGCCAAGAAAGAGGTGATTATCAAGAAAGTTGGCAACCAATGAACATGAATGAAAAACATCTAAAAGAAGCTCAAGATATTGCAAATAAAGTAACTAAATCATTAACTGGTTCAGGAATATGGGGAGTTGAATTCTTTATAACAAAAGATGGTGCATATTTTTCAGAATTATCTCCAAGACCTCATGATACCGGAATGGTCACTCTTGCTAATACACAAAACTTTTCAGAATTCGAATTACATGCCAGAGCAATTTTAGGTATTCAAATACCTGAAATTAAATTACTTAAAAACGGAGCTAGTGCTGTAATATTAGCTAATTCATCTAGTNAAGAACANCCAGTTTTTTCAGGTTTNGATAAGGCTNCTAGAATTTTAAATTCAGATTTTAAAATATTTGGTAAACCTTCCTTGAGACCTTATAGAAGAATGGCTGTTGCTCTTACTTATGGCAATGAAACTACTGAAAATTTAGTTAAGAAAGCTAAAGAAGTCGCTAGTCACATAAAAGTATCTTAATCAATATTATATTTTTTATTTGAGCTACCATCGTTATATATTTCAATAAGGAAACCATTTTTAGAAGATTTTCTTCCAAGTATATCTATTGTTTGAATAATTTTTTTTTCGGAGTTGGATTCAATTAAATTTGTTGTATTAATAAGTCCATTTAAATCATATTTAGAAAAGAAATCCCATATTTTTTCAGTGGCATTAAAATCTTGATTTGTATTTGAACCAGCTATTGGTATACCTGCTCCAGGCCATGTGTGCCCCCCGCCAATGACTTTATATAACTCAACTGTTGATCCATTTATTCCATTTTCATAAACATAGTGTTCTGCTTGACATAAGTCAATAAGATTAATGTCTGGCACATCATTATATATAGGTGTTTCATCACATTGATTAAAAGAAACCCAATAAGAAATAACATTATCNACCGATTCAATCTCTATATTTCCATTATATGGAACAACAAAATCAAGAGTTCCATGTATTTGCATTACTGGCATAGGGTGGTTGCAATTACATAATAAATTTTGATTATTAAACATACTTCCCGTAACAGAAGCAATAGCTGCAATTTTATCACTTAATTCACATGCTAATGTATAGCTCATAAATCCCCCATTTGACATACCTGTNCTGTAAACTTTGTCCATGTTTATATTATATTCTGAACCTAAGTAATCAATCAATGAACTTAAGAATCCAATATCATCAACTCCTTCAGCACCAAATGAATTCCAAAAAGGTTCTCCAAATTCATTTACTGTACCCATTGGATGAACAATTAAAAAATTTTCTGTATCTGCTAAAGCAAAAAAATTACTATANATCATTTGTTCTCCCGCATTACTAGTATAACCGTGTAGGTTTATTACCAATGGAACATCTTCTTGATTATTATATGATTGGGGGATATAAAGTATATAAGATCGTTCAATATCATTGTGTATTATTGTTCCTTGAATTGCTTCTTGAGAAGTGGATGGTAAAACATGAGCAAAAAAAGCTATTAAAATTAAAATTATTTTTTTCATAATATTAATTGTGATTTTATTTATTCAAATAAACATATTTTTTTCATTATTTTAGTAAAAAAAATTATTTAGTTATGCGTAAAAATAATAATCTACTTAGATCGGGAAATCCAGCTTTAAATACAAAAGCATTTGAAAACTTTACTGTTACTCAAGAAAATACAATGACTTTGCAAGGAACGGTAAATAAAACTATTATTAGTTTAATGATTTTAGTTCTTTGTGGAGGATATACTTTTCATAGNGGTAATACAGCGTGGGTTTGGCCAGGACTTATAGGTGGATTCATTGTGGCTCTTGTAACTATTTTTAAAAAAGAGTGGTCTCCAATTACTGTACCAATATATGCTGTTTTAGAAGGTCTTGCATTGGGTGGTATCTCATATTGGTATGCAACTAGTGATTATATTTCAGGAACTGTTGGAGAGGGAAATAGTGGTATTGTTCCTACAGCAATATTGCTCACAGTTGGAATATTCTTCTCTCTTTTATTTGCCTATAAGAGTAGAATTATTAAAGTGACTCAAAATTTTAGACTGGGTGTTTTTGCAGCAACAGGCGGTATAGCTATATTTTATTTAGTTTCGTGGGTCATAAGTATGTTCGGTGGTCAAGTTTCTGTTTTAGATCCAACTAATGGAAGNATGATGAGTATTGGTGTAAGTCTTTTTATTGTAGTTATTGCATCTTTAAATCTTGTTATGGACTTTGATTTTATTGAAGAAGCTTCTGAGAAAGGAGTTCCAAAATACATGGAATGGTATGGAGCTTTTGGATTGCTTGTTACGCTTGTTTGGTTATATCTAGAAATATTAAGGTTATTNGCCAAGTTAAATTCTAGAGATTAAAAAATTATTATTCATAATTAAAAAAAAAGGGAGATTAATTAATCTCCCTTTTTTAATTAAATATTTTCATATGAAAAAATATATTTTTGGAATTATTATTTTACTTTTAATTACTAGTTGTTCTACATTATTTGAAGGTTTTATTGAATCAGTAAATAAAGATTTTGATGAATATGCAAATAATAATTACTAAGAACCAGAAGAACTAAATATTTTTAATAATAATAAAATGAATAATAAAGAAAGAGTAAAAATTCCTTTGGAAGATTTTTTTAAAAATCCTGAAAAATCTTCATTTAAAATATCTCCTAACGGATTGTTTATAGCTTATATGAAACCTTGGGAAGATGGAAATAGAATGATGAATATATATGTAAAA
>NHFO01000033.1 GCA_002170235.1 Flavobacteriales bacterium TMED113 | reverse complement strand
GAAAATTTAGACAAAATAGATGAGCTAACATTTCGATTTATTGATTTAAATAGAACAAGATATTCTAGTACAAAAGAAGGTTTTGAAAACTTAATTATTGATAATAAAAATAATTTAATTAGTATGATTTCAAGCGATCTTGATGAGTATGATAATTTTTCAAATATAGAAAAAGATGAAATTTATCTACAATTAGAAGTTTTGACTGCTCGTAATTTTTTATCTACAAAAGAATTTGTTTATTTTGTGAATAATAATGACAGTGCTTATTTAAAATCAGTTAATTTATTAAAATTAGAATTATGACATTTATATTACCAGAATTACCTTTTTCATATAATGATTTAGAACCGCATTTTGATGCAAAAACAATGGAAATACACCATAGTAAACATCATGCTGGTTACACAAATAACTTGAACAATGCTATTAAAGGAACTTCTTTGGAAGGAGAATCGATTGAATCAATATTAAAAAGCAGTAATTTATCGAGCGCTGTTAGGAATAATGCAGGCGGATATTTTAATCACTGCCTTTTTTGGGAAATTTTAAGCCCAAGTCCAAGTCCATGCTCTGATGAATTTATGACAATTATTAATAAAGCCTTTGGAAGCTTTGATGAAATGAAAGAAACTTTTTCTAAAGCTGCTGCATCTAGATTTGGCTCAGGTTGGGCATGGTTATGTTTTAATAATGGAGAATTAAGTATATGTTCTACTCCAAATCAAGATAATCCTTTAATGGAATCTGAATGCGGAGGAACCCCTATTTTAGGTCTTGATGTTTGGGAACATTCTTATTATTTACATTATCAAAATAGGCGTGCTGATTACATTAATGCTTTTTGGAATATTATAAATTGGTCTGTTGTTGAGTCTAAATACAGGGCTTGCCTTTAGTGGATTATTTTAATTTTTCCATTTCTTGACTTATTTCCTCATCACTAATTGGCTCAAATAAATGCAATGGTTTATTTATTTGGTGCCCACCTTTGATGTATTGAGGTTTACTAGCACCTGTCCAATCGTTTAATTTATAATTTAGCAAATCACTCAATTTTTTTGAAGTGTCAGGTAAAAATGGTTGTGATAAATCTGCTAGCTTAAATACTATTTTTACACTAATATTTAATATAGTTTTTGTTCTATCTGGATTTATTTTGAATAGTTTCCAAGGTTCATTTTCTGCTAAATATTTATTACCTAATCTGGCTAAATTCATTAATTCAAAAAGGCCGTCTCGAAATTTATATTTTTCTATATTTTGGCCAATTTTTTCTGGGTATGAGTTTGTTAAGTTGATTATTATGCCATCTTTATCATTTATATCATGAGCCTCAGGGATAATTCCATCCCAATATTTATTAATTAAAACAATTACCCTATTAACAAAATTCCCAAAAATTGCTACTAGTTCATTATTATTTCTAGATTGAAAATCCTTCCATGTGAAATCAGAGTCTTTATTTTCAGGTGCAATAGAGCATAAAACATATCGCAAGACATCTGCTTTGTTAGGAAAAGCGTTTAAATAATCATGAATCCAAATTGCATGGTTTCTAGACGTAGATATTTTTTTACCTTCTAAATTTAGAAACTCATTAGAAGGAACATTTGTTGGTAAAATATATTCACCATGTTCTTTTAAAAGAATAGGAAATATAATACAATGAAATACAATATTATCTTTACCAATAAAGTTTATTAATTTAGTATCAGCATTCTTCCAATAATTTTCCCAATTTTTATTATTTTTCTTACACCAATTTTTAGTTGCAGAAATATATCCTATAGGAGCATCTAGCCATACATATAGTACCTTGCCGTCAGAATCTTTTAAAGGAACTTTAACACCCCAGTCCAAATCTCTAGTCATGGCCCTTTCTTTTAGCCCTGCTTTTAGCCATGATTTACATTGTCCGATTACTTGACTTTTCCATTTTTTTTGATTGTGATGTTTCTTACCATTTAAATTTCCGTTTTCTATCCAATCAGTTAACCATTTTTCATGTTTTTGCATTGGTAAATACCAGTGAGATGTTTTTTTAAGTACAGGTGAATTTCCGCTAATTGTTGATTTTGGATTTATTAATTCTATAGGACTTAATGTTGAACCACATGACTCACATTGATCTCCGTAAGCATGATTGTATCCACAATTTGGACAAGTGCCCATTATATATCTGTCTGCTAAGAATTGGCTATTTTCTTCGTCAAAAAATTGTTCAGACTCTTTTTTAATAAAAACTTTTTTTGAATGTAGTTTTAAAAAAAAATCGCTCGCATTTTCGTGATGTTCCTTAGATGAGGTTCTATCAAACTCATCAAATTTTATATTTAACTCTTTAAATGATTTCTTATTTAATTCATGATAAAAATTAATAATATCTTTCGGACTTTTATTTTCTTTTTTTGCACGCAATGTTATTGCTGCCCCATGCTCATCTGAACCACATATAAATACAGCCTCTTTTTTTAATAGTTTTTGATAGCGCACATAAATATCAGCTGGTAAATATGCACCAGCAATATGGCCAATATGTATCGGGCCATTTGCGTAGGGAAGAGCTGCTGTTACAATATATTGTTCCAAACTTTAGTTTTGTATATTGTATAAAAATAGACAAAGCCTTCTAAATGAAAAAGAAAATTAATATAGAATATTTAAATGAAGGTGATTTAGTTGCAATTGCTTTTGTTGCAAAATACATAGATATTGAAATGTGTGATTTTGCCGTTCAGTATTTTAAAAAAGAAGGATTAAATATTTTAGGAGAAAATAAAAGTACTTTAAATAGAAATGGTATGTTTTCAGGATCAGATTCTGATCGAATTACTCATTTCCAAAGCTTAATAGATAATAAAAAATTAAAAGCTATTTTTTTTGCTAGAGGAGGATATGGATCTGTACGAATAATTGATCGCTTAAATTTTCATAATTTTTTTATTAATCCTAAGTGGTTAGTAGGTTTCAGTGATACAACTACTTTTTTGTCTCATTTAAACACTAAACATCAGGTGCCAGTTGTTCATGCACCCATGGTGTATAATTTCCCAAAATCCTCTGAAGCCTCTCTATCAATGTTATTTTCAGGCTTAAAAGGTAAGTTAGAAACTATTAAAATTAAAGGCCACCCTTTAAATAGGAAAGGTAATGTCGAATCTGAAATAATAGGTGGAAATTTGTCTATTTTATGTAGTTTAGTGGGATCGAAATCTTTTCCCGCAGTAGAGAATAAAATATTATTCATTGAAGATGTTGATGAATACATCTATTCAATTGATAGGATGTTATTTACTTTAAATAGAGCTAATGTATTTAGCAAATTAAGTGGCTTGATTATTGGTCAGTTTACAAAAATCTCTGATAATAATCCAAAATTTGGCTCAAGTTTAAAGGAGATAATTCATGATCATATAAAAGATTATAACTTCCCAGTTTGTTTTGATTTCCCCTCTGGACATGTGGAAAATAATTTACCTATTTTTTTTCAAAAGAGAGTTAGATTAAATATAGATAATGAAGTTAAATTAGATTATAAATAAAAATCATTATGTTCAGATTAAATCAATTTATTGCTAAATCGGGAGTTTGCTCAAGAAGAGCGGCAGAAAAATTAATTCTATCTGGAAAGATTTATGTTAATGGCAAAGTTGTTAAAAAATTAAGTACTAAAGTGTCTGATAATGATATAGTCAAACACGAAAATAAAATATTAAGTATTCAAAAATTTAAATATATTTTATTAAATAAGCCTAAAGGATATATTACAACAATGAATGATGAAAAAGGAAGAGCAACCGTAATGTCTTTAGTAGCTAATTCATTTAATGAGAGGCTATGCCCGGTAGGTAGATTAGATAAAGATACTACAGGATTATTATTGTTAACTAATGATGGGTCTTTAACTCAAAAAATAACACATCCAAAATATACTATCAGTAAATTATACCATGTCGTTCTAGATCAAAATATTAAAATAGATGATTTTAATAAAATAAAAACAGGAATTAATTTGGAAGATGGTTTTATAAAAGTAGATCAAATAAATATAATTTCTGATAGCTCAGGTAATGAATTAGGAATAAAAATTCATTCGGGAAGAAACCGTATAATAAGAAGAATTTTTTTATTTTTTGGATATAAAGTACTTAAACTAGATAGAGTTTTGTTGGGGCCATTAACAAAGAAAAAATTAAAAAGAGGATCATGGAGACCATTAACTAGCAGTGAAATAGCAATTCTAAATATGAACAAATAAGTGATTAATAAAAGTATATTAAATAAAGTAGTTATAGTTTTAATGTTTTTATTAGCAGCTACTACGCTATTATTAACTTATCAATACATTATTGATATGAATAATAATTCTAAATCATTAATAAATGATATAGAAAAATTAGAACAACAAGAAAAATTACAGTTAGAAATAATAACCAATTTACAATCCAAAGAAAGGTTTCAAGTTGAGGTTTGGGCAGATGCCATTGAGAAACTGTTTAAACCAGAAATAAGTGATGAGCAAAAGGCAGTCCTTATTGAAATTATTGAAAAAACAGGTGATGATATTCAAGCTATTGTTTTAAATGAAAATGGAGATTTTTCAACATCATCATCTAATTTTAAAAACAGTCAAATCTTTCAGTTAGATAAAGATTATTTAGATAGTGTGATTTTCATAATGAAGTCTCAAAATGATCCAATTAAAATTGATATACCTATAGTTCAAAGAGACAGCCAAAATAATTTTATATTAGACTCTAATGGTGAGGTTAAAATAATTCAAGCAATAAATTATATTTACTACAAAGACTCTGAAATTTTAGATGCCATTGACAAAATGTTTTACGAGAGTAAAATGTTATCAAATTCTATAAAGCAAATTAATTTAAGATATAATAATTCTTCAAATAAATTAAAATATCTTCCGATAGTAATATTTATAATTAGTCTTTTTTTATTTCTTAGTGCATATTATATTTTTTACTACTCTCAAAAATCTACTCAAAACAAATTATGGGTAGGGATGGCAAAGGAAACAGCCCATCAAATAGGCACACCCTTATCATCATTAATTGGTTGGGCAGATTATTTTAAAGAAAAAGGAATAGATAGTAAAATTATAAATGAGATAGAAAAAGATACTGATAGATTAAAACAAATTGCTAATCGTTTTTCTAAGATTGGTTCTCGCCCATCTCTTGAGAAAGTAGAGTTAAAGCCCGTCTTACAAAAAACTATTGATTACATTAAAAAAAGAGCTTCAAAAAAAATTCAGTTTAAATTGAATGTTGATGAAAAAATAAATTTAATTAAAGTAAATGTTTGTGTTGAACTTTTTAGTTGGGTAACAGAAAATATTTTAAAAAACTCTATTGATTCTATTCAAACAGATGGAGTCATTAATGTTTATGTGAAAACAAATAAAAGTCAATTAATTATTGATTTTTGTGATAATGGAAAAGGTATTTTAAAATCTAATTTTAAAAACATTTTTGAGCCTGGATATACATCAAAAAAACGCGGATGGGGTTTAGGTTTATCTTTATCAAAAAGAATTATTTCAGAATATCACTCAGGACAGATTTTCGTCTTTAAATCTGTCCCTTATAAAGAAACAGTATTAAGAATTATTTTAAATAAATAATTTGGCGGGCATATACATACATATTCCATTTTGCACCAAAGCATGCCATTATTGTGATTTTCATTTCTCAACATCTTTAAAAATAAAAGATGAGCTTATACTTGCAATGGTCAAGGAAGTTAATTTTAGAAAAAATTATATAGGTTTAGAAAAGGTTAATACTATTTATTTTGGAGGAGGCACACCTTCTATTTTAAATAAAAAAGATTTAGCATTTATATTAAATAGTATTTATAATAATTTTAATATTTCAAAAAATGTTGAAGTAACTATAGAAATAAATCCAAATGATTTAACAAGCAAAAAAATAAATGATTATGCTGATTTAAATATAAATAGATTTAGTGTAGGCGTTCAATCTTTTTGTGATGAACAATTAATAAAATTAAATAGATCTCATAATTCAAATGATATTATAAAGTGTATTAATTTAATTAAAGATGCTGGATTCACTAATTTTAGTATAGATTTAATGTATGGTCTGCCTGAAATGTCAATTCGTCTTTGGAAAGAAACATTAGAAAAGGCAATAAAATTAAACCCAACACATTTATCATGCTATTGTTTAACTATAGAGAAAAAAACAGTTTTTCATAAAATGTTTCTTGATGGTAGTTTAAAAATTGGCTCAGATGACATATTGAAATCTCAGTTTTTACTTATGAGGAAAATTTTAATTTCCGAAAATTTTATGCATTACGAAATATCAAATTTTGCTAAACCAAGTTATCAATCAAGACATAATTCATCTTATTGGAGCGGTGATAAATATCTTGGTATTGGCCCATCGGCTCATTCTTATAACGGCACAATTAGAAGTTGGAATATTAAAAATAATATTAAATACATTAAATCATTTGATAATGAAAAATATGATTTTTATAAAGAAGAGTTATTGACTGATAAAAATAAAATAAATGAATATATTTTAATGGGTTTACGTACAAGTAAAGGAGTGTCAAAGAAAAAAATATTTGCAATGTTAAGTGAAAGAGAGCAATTAAATATTAATCGCCAAATTGCTAATTTTGAAAGATTAAATTTATTATTATTTAAGGATAATAGATATTTTTTATCTGAAGAGGGTATGATTTTATGTGATAAAATAACTTCAGATTTATTTTTAGTTTAATTTTGTATTAATAAATGATTTTATGGAATTCAATTCATTTTTAGGAAATAAAAAAATTAAAGTGGATTTAAATTCACCTATTGACATTTCTATACCTCTATTTTTTTCTAAAAAAAGTATAAATGCTTGGGGAATACCACCTGCTTTTAAAAAATCAGTTAGAATGGGATCTTGGGTTGGCAGTGTAAAAGAAGGAGGAGTTGTAAATTTTAATGATTTATATTTTAATCCTCATGCTCATACCACTCACACTGAATGTGTGGGACACATTGACACTAACAATACTAGCATTAATTCTAAGTTAAAAAGCTTTTTCTTTTTCACTAAGTTAATTAGTGTCTACCCAGAAAAAATAAATCACGATTTAATTATAACAAAAAAAATAGTTTCAGAAAAATTAAATAATACTTACTCATTTAATTCACTAGTTATAAGAACACTACCTAATAATATCACTAAAAAAAACAAGGATTATAGTGATCAAAACCCTCCTTACTTTTCTGAAGAATGTATTAAATATTTAATTGAAAAAGGAGTTAATCATTTGTTAATTGACTTACCCTCAGTTGACAAGGAAAAAGATAATGGTCTATTAAAAAACCATAAGCTATTTTTTAATTTATCTGATGGGGGAAACGAAAATTCAATTACAGAATTTGNAAATATATTCCAAATAAAGTAATTGATGCAGATTATTTTTTAAACCTTCAATTTATGCCATTAGAAAATGATGCTTCTCCTAGTCGGCCTGTTTTATTCAAAATAGATTATAAATAATGTCACAAAAGTATTGCAATAGTTTGGAAAAATATTCTCGATTTAAAACCCGAGAGGTTTTAATNGGTAATATTGGCATAGGCGGAAATAACCCTATAAGAATACAATCAATGACCACTACTAATACGATGAATACTGAAGAAACAGTTAATGAGTGCNTTAGATTAATACANGCTGGCTGTGAATTAATTCGAATTACAGCCCCAAGTATAAAGGAATCAAAAAATTTAAGAAATATTAAAGANTCTTTGTTAACTAAAGGATATAATACACCAATAATTGCAGATATACATTATACACCAAATGCTGCAGAAATAGCAGCTGAAATTGTTGAAAAAGTAAGAATAAATCCTGGTAATTATGTTGATAAAAAGCGTTTTAAAAAAATAGAATACTCAGACCAAGATTATTTTAATGAATTAAAAAAAATTGAGTTTAGATTTCTTCCATTAGTTAATATTTGCAAAAAACATAATACGGCAATGCGTATAGGAACTAATCATGGATCTTTATCTGATAGAATACTAAGTAGATATGGTGATACAGCTTTAGGCATGGTAGAGTCAGCAATGGAATTTGTAAGAATTTGTCATAGAAATAATTATCATCAAATAATTTTATCTATGAAATCCTCTAATCCTAAAATAATGATTCAAGCTTATAGGCTATTGGTAAATCAAATGTTAAAAGAAAAAATGAATTACCCAATTCATCTAGGTGTAACTGAGGCTGGTGATGGAAATCAAGGCCGAGTGAAATCAGCAGTAGGTATTGGAGCCTTACTAGAAGATGGTATAGGCGATACAATTAGNGTTTCTTTAACNGAGCCTCCNGAAAACGAAATNCCTGTAGCTAAACACATTATAAAACACATCTATAAAAGAAATATTGAAAATAATATTAAGCCAATAATTAACTATAAAATTAATCCATTTAAATATTTAAAAAGAAAAACTAATATAGTTAGTAATATTGGAGGGAGTAATGTGCCAATTGTTTTAACTGATCTTTCATTTAAAAAAATAAAGAAAGTTTCACTATTTAATTTAGGATACAAGTACTCTGTTAAACTTGATAAATGGCATATTTCGGATAGAGCAACTGATTATATATATCTTGGAGAAAATAAAATAAATTTTACCCCACCTGGTAATTTAGGTTTGGTTTATAATTATAAATTGTGGAAAGAAATAAATCAAGGCTATCCTTTTTTTTCATTTTATGAATATATGAATAGTGAAGTTTTTCACCCCAAAATTAACTTTATCTACTGTGTTCATTCTGATATAACTCCCTCTTTTATAAATAAAATAAAGAGTGATTTAACTGTTGTTTTAATTATTGGAAATATTAGTGGGCATATGACTGAACAAAGAAGCTTCTTTGTTGAATTAATTAATAAAAATATTTATAACCCTGTTATAATTAATAGAACTTATGATAATGATATTTCTTCAGATCAATTAAAAATTAGTGGATCTATTGATGTTGGAAGTTTACTTTGCGATGGTTTAGGTGATGGTATTATGTTTAGCTCCTTTAAAAATTTAAGCCCTCCCCATTTAAATAATTTAGCCTTTTCAATTTTACAGTCTACTAGAAATAGAATATCAAAAACAGAATATATATCTTGTCCTTCTTGTGGTCGAACCCTATTTGACTTGCAGGAAACTACAGAAAAAATAAGAAATGCAACTTCACATCTGAAAGGATTAAAAATAGGAATTATGGGCTGCATAGTTAATGGCCCTGGCGAGATGGCAGATGCCGATTACGGATATGTAGGATCAGGTAAAGATAAAATAACCTTATACAAGGGTCATGAAATTATAAAAAAGAATGTGCCAACTATTAATGCTTTAGATGAATTAATACAGTTAATTAAGGATAATGGTGATTGGAAGTTTCCTCAATAAGTTCATTATTGTAAATTTGATCTTTGTATAAAATAGAATCTAATTTGCGCGTCCATTCTATTTTCTGCAAATTAAATTCGGAAAGATACTTATCACTTATAGGCTCTGAAGGTGGTAGTTTACATTTAAATGGGTCAACTTGTTTACCATTTTGCCAAAATCTGTAACAAACATGAGGTCCTGTTGCCAACCCAGTACTTCCAACAAATCCAATAATATCTTTTTGTTTAATCTTTTNGCCGGGTTTTATATTATTTTTTTTCCAAAATGATTGACTTTGTTTATTCATATGTAGATAACCTGAAGAATAAGTATTNTTATGTTTTATTTTAACATAATAACCATTGGCGCTAGTATAACTCGCTTTCTCTATTACTCCGTCAGCAGTAGCATATATTTCTGAGCCAGGTGCAGCCGCAAAATCAGTGCCTTTATGTGCCTTTACCCTTCCTGTTACCGGATGTTTTCGGGAATTACTATATCTTGATGATATTCTTTTATATGAAACTGGAGCTGTTAAGAAAAACTTTCTAAGGTTATCACCTTCTTGGTCATAATATTCAAATGAAGTTGAGTCTAATTCAGAGAATGCGATGGCATAATTATCTTTTCCATTATGTGAAAAAACAGATGCGTGAACTTTATCAACTTCATAAAAAGAGTTATTTATGTATTTTGCATCGTAAATTAGTTTAAACCTATCTTCAGGATATAATTTATAAAAATTAATAGTCCAAGGGTATATTCTTTCAGTTATTTGATCCATTACAGCATCAATTTCTAAATTTGTGGAAATTCCAGCGTCTTCTAAAGCAAACCATAGAGATGAATTTATGATCCCTGAAATTTCCTTCCTTTTAATTNTAGGTNCTCTATAATGAATTTCTCCGTAAACAGTGTCTTTTGATATTTTTACATATAAATATTTTTCGGGGTTTATTTCGTAGGCAAAATAATTCAATTTACTAATTGAATCTTCTTCATTAAAAAAAAGAGCGTATGTTTTATTAGGCTTTAAATCTCTGTTAACATTAAATTTTATGTTTTCTTTTAGAAATTCCCCCANTTTATAGATTTCTTGGTCGGTAACGCCATATGGTTTTAAGATTTTAGTAAAATTTTCATTTTTATTTAATTTTAACTCAAACCCAGTATCAATTATTTCGAAGAAATTATATGTTGAACAAACTTCTTTTGCGAATATTGATTTATCACAAATTTTTTTTTCAGTATTTATAATTAAGTCACTATTAATTATAAACTCTTTTTTATTCTCTTTTTTGTTAGTAGGAGCTTTTTTATTTGTAGTTATAAACAATAAGNCACCGAATAAAAAAGGAAATGTAAAAATAAGAGCAGATTTATAATTGAGTATAAATTNTTTCTGTTTAGTAAAAATAAGTAAGGTTATAACTGCAACAATTAGTGAAAATGAAAATATTAAAATTAAAAAAATATTCATTATTAATTACAGTTTTCTATTACCCAATTTCGCCCCCATTCTTCTTTTTCTTTTTNACTCCATAGATTTGGAAAAAAAATTATTTTTTGAAATTTTGGTGGGAGATACTTTTTCCAATTTGTNCCACCTGTAGCACTAATTTCANCATTGTCTTTATTAAGATATTTTACAGCAGATTTATAGTGCGCTANCTTCCAATGGATATTTACTAGANGATCATATTTTTTAAGAAGCTTTTTAAGCNTCTCTATTTTNNCCCCATTTTTATTNACGGACTTAAATTTTTTATAAATATTTATATTTTTTTGCTCATCAATTTTTGTTAACAATAGATCTTTATACTTTCGATTAAACTGAGTTAGGGTGTAGGTTTTCTTTTTTGTTTTTAGCTCAGTTGCGCCATATTGCCAATACACTTTCTCTAAAATATTTTTACTGGATGTTTTATGGCTTAAATTAATAATATCTGTAGAGCAAATTTCAATAAGCCTAAATTGAATACTTTGAAATCCGCTTCCTGGTAGTAGAGACATACGAAACTTTAGGAATTCTTTTTTATCCATACCATTTATCATGACATTAAATGAATTTACTAATATCTCAAAGTATCTTATTATTCGCTTCATTCTATCAATAAAAAAATCAATAGTTATTTTTTTTTTCCAACCAAGGTCTTCGCCAGATTCTAGAACATTTCTTCCNTTATTTGATATTTGCTCCAGTTCATTTAAAATTAATTTAAAATATAGCTCTGTTATTTGATGATAAGTAATAAATATATTTTCATCTGGAAAATCTGTTTTAGGATTTTGAAGAGATAGTAAAGTGTCTAAATTAATATAATCCCAGTAACTAAGATAATCTGANTACAGTAAGCCGTCTAAATAAGATTTAAGGTCTTGTCCTGTTGCACCATATTTCTCACTNAGTTTGATTATTTTGTTTTGAATATCTTTATCCATAAATAAGCTAATGAATTACCACTAATATAATTAATTTTTCATTTTGATAAATTTTGAGCGAATTATTTTATGTAAAATGANTCGTTAATATTTTCAGCACGGATTATTTCAATATAAATTGANCCAACNTGTATAGGTGTTTCGACTTTTATAGGAATATGATNTTCATCATCNGTTACCCATATNTATGTTGCATCTTTATCTGAAAAAATTCTATTTTTNTCCACATGTACATGGCATTTAATGGAGNTAACTTCATTAAAGCATTTAGTTTTGATTTTTTCTTTTTTAACNGGNACAATGTATGTGTTAAATAATTTTTCTTTTTCTAAGTTNAAGATCTGAATGTATATTGTATCATTAATTNTTATTTGATTATTTGGTATGGTGCGGCATGCATAAAGCGCTGATAGCACGTCATGTGTATATTTATTTATTTTCAGTCTATTTTTGTCAGTATCTACAACATTAATTTTTCTGTCAAAATTAGCACTTTGATTTTTCTCGTAACCACCCTCTTTAATTGATCTTATAAATTGGTGAGTTTGAAATGTATTCTTATCCATATATGATGAGAAAAAATCNTTAACATTAAAAAATAAACTAAAAATCTTTGTTGTCCTTCCTTTAGCTTCAATTTTATAGGCAACTATACTATCTTTTTGTATTAAGCCACCTANTTCTAAAGATCCGTACCCTCCGGTTAAAAAACCTTTATTGTTGCTTTTACCATATGTAAATTTATAATATAAAACCTCATTATTTTCAAATGAATTATTTTTATTTAGTGAGAAATCATAGAATTTGCTATCTTTTTGAGAAAAACAAGAGCTTTTAATTAAAAAAAAGATAAAAAAAAGATAAAAAAACCTCATTTTAATACAATATTTATTATTTTTTTAGGAATAATTATCATTTTAACTATATTTTTTCCTATTAAATGTTTTTTTATTGCGTTATTGCTCAAAATGATTTTTTCAATTTCTTTTTCTGTAATATTTAAATCAATTATGACATTAGTTCTTTTTTTACCGTTTATAGCAACAGGATAATTAATTTTATCAACTGTTAAGAACGAATCATTATATTGAGGGAATTTATTTAATATTATACCATCAGTATTATTAGTTTTATCCCAAATCTCTTCACAAATGAATGGAGCAAATGGCGACATCATAATAATTAGTGGCTCAAGCACTTCTTTTTTATAGCATTTATTCTTTTTTAAATAATTAACAAAAATCATAAAGCTGCTTATAGAAGTATTGAATGAAAAGTTCTCAATATCAGTTTGAATCTTTTTAATTGTTTTATGCAAATGTGCCAGCTCTTCTTTTGTTGCTTGTTTGTCTTCTAGATAGAATTTTCCGTTTTCCCCAGAGTGAAATAAATTCCAAAACTTTTTAAGAAATGATGCAACACCTGTAATTCCGTCTGTATTCCAAGGTTTATGTTGAGTTAATGGGCCGAGAAACATTTCATGCATTCTAAGAGCATCTGCTCCATATTCTTCTATCAAAGAATCGGGTGTTACAACATTAAAAAAAGATTTACTCATTTTTTCTGTTGCGGTTCCGCATATATATTTACCATCTTCTAATATAAATTCTGCGTGATTATATTCTTTTAGTGAATATTTAAATTTCTCAGTATCTAGTTCTCCTTTTTTAACAATATTTACATCTACATGGATTGGGGTAGTTTCATATTTATTTTTCAAATTGTATGAAACATATTTATTTTCATTTTTTAGCCTATAAACAAAATATGATTGCCCTAAAATCATACCTTGATTAATTAATTTCTTAAATGGTTCATCAAATGGTATTAGTTCCAAATCAAATAAAAATTTTGTCCAAAATCTTGAATACATTAAGTGTCCAGTAGCATGTTCTGATCCACCCACATATAAATCTACATTTTGCCAGTATTTTAAAAGATGTTGGTTTACAAATTCTTTTTTATTATCAGGGTCAATATATCGAATAAAATACCAGGATGATCCAGCCCATCCTGGCATTGTAGAATGTTCAAATTCATATTTTGATTTATACTTCCAATTTTTAGCTCTAGCCAGAGGAGGTTGACCATCTTTAGTAGGAAGGTATGACTCTATCTCTGGTAAGGTTAGAGGTAAATCCTTTTCTTTTACAAGAAATGGTATATTATTTTTATAGTATATTGGAACAGGTTCTCCCCAGTATCTTTGTCTACTAAATATGGCATCTCGCATTTTGTAATTAATAGTTGATTCACCGAATTTTTTTTCAATAATAATTTCTTTTATTTTTTTTGATGCATCAGCGATGTTTAAATTATTTAAATATTTTGAATTAATTAGAATACCCTCTTTTTCTAGATAAGGTTTTTCATCATTTTTAGTGTTTAAAATAACTGTTTTGACTTTTAGTTTAAACTTAGTTGCAAATCTGAAATCTCTTGCATCATGGCCTGGAACAGCCATTATTGCGCCACTGCCATAGCCTGATAGAACATAGTCAGATATCCAAATAGGAATTTTTTCTTTTGTAATAGGATTTAATGCAAATGAGCCAGTAAAGACACCGGAGATTTCATTTATATTAGCAATTTTATCTCTTTCAGATTTTTTTCTTGATTGCTCAATGTAATCTTTTACTTTGTTTAGGTACCTAGTTTTAACAATTTTATCTATTATATTGTGATCAGGTGAGAGCACCAAAAAAGTAACTCCAAAAATGGTGTCAGCTCTTGTTGTAAAAACAGAAATTTCCATCTCAGTATTAGTGCATGGAAAATTTACAGTTAAACCATGAGATTTTCCAATCCAATTTTTCTGTTGCTCTTTTAGAGAGTGTGTCCAATCTAATGTATTTAAACCTGATAATAATCTCTCGGAATATACAGAGATTCGAAGACACCACTGCTTCATTTTTTTTTGATAGACAGTATAGCCNCCCCTTATAGATAAACCTTCACTTACCTCATCATTTGCTAGTACAGTCCCTAAATCAGGACACCAATTAACCACAGTTTTAGATAAAAAGGCTAGTCTAAATTTTTGTAAAATATTTTCTTTTTGTTCAGAATTATAATTATTCCATTCATCTGCAGAAAAGGTTTCTAATTTCTGATTATTATATTTTTTGTTTTCATTTCCATTTTTTTCAAAAAAATTGATTAAAAATTTTATATCACGAGCTTTATTTGATTTAAAGCAATAATAGGAATTAAATAATTTTGAAAAAATCCATTGAGTCCATTTATAGTAAATTGGATCAGATGTTTTTATTTCTTTAGACCAATCAAATGATAAACCTAGACTTTTTAGTTGTTGTTTATATTTTTTGATATTATCTTTTGTTGTTTTTGTAGGATGTTGTCCTGTTAAAATTGCATATTGCTCAGCAGGAAGGCCAAATGAATCGAAACCCATTGGATGAAGAACGTTATAACCTTTAAGTCTTTTATACCTAGCATAAATATCTGAGCCAATATACCCTAGAGGATGCCCCACATGTAAGCCTGCTCCTGAAGGGTATGGAAACATGTCTAAAATATAAAATTTGGGATTGTCGTTATTTTGAACTTTATATATTTCTTCTTGTTCCCACTTCGCACTCCATTTTTTTTCTATTTTTTTAAAATCGTAGCTCATATAAATTTGAAGATAAAAAAAGCTATATAATTTACAATCTTAAATATGAAATTTTTATTTTAAATCATAGTATTTATTATATTTATCTTAATATGAATAATGGTAAAGTCAGTTTTTTCAAATATATCTTATATACTATAAAAGCTTCGATGATTTTTACTCTTAGTTTAACTCTATTAAGTGTAGGTATATTAATTTCCTCTTTTTTTACTATTCAAAAGGCAATTATAATTTTGCAGGAGAGCACACCTGCTAAAATAATATTTAATTCAGAATACAGCCAAAAAGATTTAAATTCATTGGATGATTTTTTGATTACAAAAATCGAAGGTGATGAATTATTGAAAACTAAATTTATAAGTAAAGAGCAAGGCTTAATAGATGTTTCAGAATTAATAGGGGATGAATTTGAAATTTTTTATTCTATGGACTCTTTAAATAAAAATCCATTACCGGACATTCAAAATATTTATATAAGATCTAATTTTCATATTAATGAATACTATAAAAAATTAGACCTTGAGTTATCAAATTTTAAATGCGTAGCTTATTTTCAACCCCCAGTAAATATTTTAAAAATAAATCATTTTAAAAATAACATATTGTTATTCTTAAGTATTTTTGCATTTATATTTTTAATCATTTCGGTTTTATTGATCTATAATAACATAAGGCTTACTATTTATAATAACAGAGAGAATATTAAAACAATGCAATTGGTTGGCGCCACTAAATGGTTCATTATAAAGCCTTATATATTTAATAGTATTTGGATTGGTTTAATTTCAGGGTTTTTATCAGTCGTTATTATAACAATATTATTTTATATTACCTATTTATATATACCATCATCTATTAATATGGTTGTTTCATCTGAAATAGTGTTACTTTTCTGTGTTATGATAATTTTAGGCATTCTCACATCATTTATTAGTACATTTATTGTTTTAAAGAAACTAACTAGTTTAAAAATTGATATTAATGAGTTATAATAAGATAAAAAAAGGTTATAATAAGCAAATTTCTGAAGAAGTTAATAATAATACAAATGAGACGGGATTAATTTTTAAACGCAAAAATTATATAATTTTAATTGTTGGAATCTTAACTTTAATTTCTGGTTTCATTTTACTTAGTGGAGGTGGTACTGATGATTACGAATATAATAAGTCAATTTTTAATTTCCAGCGTCAGGTCCTTGCGCCAATTATTATAATTATTTCTTTAATTATATGTGGGGTTTCCATTACACTAAAAAAATAATAGATGGAAATAATTGATTTCATTTATTATATTATTTTAGGATTAGTTCAGGGTATAACAGAATTTTTACCGATTAGTAGTAGTGGGCACATTCAGCTTATAGAATTTTTGGGATTTACTCAATCTAGCGGGCTTTTTACGACAATAATCTTGCACTTTGCATCTGCATTAAGTATACTGTTTATATTCCATAAAAAAATAAAAGAAATAATATTTTTTCAGTCAAAGGACAGTCTAAGTTATATTTTTAAAATTATTTTTGCTTTGGTTCCTGCAGTTCTTGTGGGTTTAAGTTTCGAAGAGCAAATAAAAAGAATTTTTGAGGGCGAGGCGTATCTTCTTGCTATTATGTTTTTTATAACAGCCCTAGTGCTTTATAATACTAATAAAATAAAAGATGGAAATAGAAATTTAACATATACAATTGTTTTTTTTGTTGGCTTATCACAGGCNTTTGCAATAATGCCTGGCATATCAAGATCNGGACTCACTATTTGCACNGCTCTTTTTTTGGGAATAANTAAAAATGAAGCCACTAANTTTTCTTTCATCATCGCATTACCNTTAATATTTGGAGTNGTGATAAAATCGTTATTATTTGATTTTAATGAAGTTCAAAAAGAAATTNTAACAATAAATATTTTNCCGTTGTTAGTTGCATTTATTCTTACTTTTTTTGTTGGANTATTGTGTTGTAAATGGATGATTAAAATTGTNGAAAATAATAAATTAAGTAACTTTAGTTACTATTGTTTTGTGTTAGTATTTTTTTTAATGTTAACCTATGTTAAATGACACTATTTTAATTAATAAACCCATTAATTGGACATCTTTTGATGTTGTCAAAAAAATTAGGTCAAGTATAAAAAAAGAACTGCAAATTAAAAAAATAAAAGTAGGCCATGCGGGCACCTTAGATCCATTAGCTTCGGGATTATTAGTTATTTGNGTTGGAAGAAAAACTAAAACGATAAGTGAAATTCAAAATCTAAAAAAAAAATATCTAGCAGTTATTAAGATAGGCTACGTAACGGAGAGTTTTGATAGAGAAAAGCCAGAAACTAACAAGATGAATATTGAGGATATTACAAAAAAAGATATACTGAATTTGAAGAGTGAATTTACAGGAATCATTTCACAAACTCCCCCTAAATATTCAGCAGTTAAAATAGATGGAGTAAGGTCCTATAAAAAAATGAGAAAAAATGAAAAAGACTTTGCTTTNCCAGAACGTAAAATACACATATATTCATTTAAAGTAAAGAAAATATCATTTCCTTATGTAACAATAGAAATTGTATGTAGTAAAGGCACTTATATTAGATCAATAGCAAATGATATAGGATTAAGTTTAGGATCTGGAGCCTATTTATTTGAATTGTGTAGGCTCTCGATTGGAANATATAAATTAGAAGATGCATTATGTATTAATGAATTCGAATCTAAATACGAATTTAAATTGGATAGATAATATTTGTATATTTAGGNACTTAAATTAAATCATGAAATATAAATTATCACACTTCGCTTATAATTTACCAGAAAATTTAATTGCAAAGAAACCAGCTATAGATAGGGATAAATCTAAGCTTATGGTTATTGACAGAGCAACTGGTAAGATTGAACATAAAACATTCGAAAATATAATTGATTATTTTGACCCAAATGATGTTTTAGTTGTTAATGACACTAAAGTGTTTCCGGCAAGGATGTATGGGAATAAAGAAAAAACTGGCGCCAGAATTGAGGTTTTTTTGCTAAGAGAATTGAATTCGGAAATTCGTTTGTGGGATGTATTAGTGGATCCGGCTCGTAAAATTAGAATAGGAAATAAACTATATTTTGGTGATGACTTTTCTCTTGTTGCAGAAGTTGTTGATAATACAACNTCAAGAGGAAGAACTTTACGTTTTTTGTATGATGGCGATTATGACGAATTTAGGCNAAAATTAAANGATCTAGGTGAGACTCCTCTTCCNAAATATATTAATAGAGAGCCAACTGCAGAGGATNTAGATAGGTTTCAAACTGTATATGCAAANAATGAAGGAGCAATAGCAGCGCCTACTGCTGGATTGCACTTCAGTAAAATATTATTAAAGAAATTAGAAATAAAAGGTGTTAATTTAGCGCCGCTAACTTTACATGTTGGTTTAGGCACTTTTAAACCNGTTGAGGTAGAAGATTTATCAAAACATAAAATGGACTCGGAAAAACTTATTATTCCCCAAACCACTGCAGATACTATAAATTCTGCAATTAAAAATAAGCAAAGGGTATGTGCTGTTGGAACTACATGTATTAGAGGATTAGAGTCATCAGTTTCCACACAAAAAGAATTGAAAGCATATTCAGCTTGGACTAATAAATATATATTTCCTAATTANGAATTTAGAATCCCTAATTGTATGATAACTAATTTTCATCCACCAAAATCTACGTTATTAATGCTTGTGTCTGCATTTTGTGGACATGATTTATTAATGGATGCTTATCAGGAAGCNATTAAAAAGAAATATAATTTTTTGAGTTATGGTGATTGTATGTTAATTATATAATTTTTTTTNAAAAAAATGTATAAAAAATCATCGATTCATGTCATTGTTTTAGCAGCNGGTTCNGGTAAAAGAATGCAAAAAAAAAAATTAAAGCAATTTTTTTTATTAGATGATGTNCCAATAGTTATGTATAGTATAATTAAATTATTTAATGCACTTCCAAGTGCAAGTTTTCATATTGTTTTACCTGAAAAAAAAATTAATTATTGGAAGAAATTATGTAAAAAACACAAATTTAATATTCCTATCTCTGTGATTAAAGGTGGTAAAAATAGATATAATTCTGTTAAGAACGCACTTAATTCATTTGTATTTAGTAATAACGATTTGATTCTTATTCATGATTCTGTTAGACCTTTTTTTACAAAAAAATTAGTTAAAAGATTAATATCATCAGCTAAAAAAAATGGACATGCTGTGCCTGCAATTGAAATTAAGGACTCTTTAAGAGAAAAAAATGAGAAAACTGAAAACACTTCATCAGTAAATCGTTCAAATTTTCTATTAACTCAAACGCCTCAAGTTTTTAGAGCAGAAATAATTAGTAAAGCATACTTATCAGAGGAAAATACACAAAGAAAAACAGATGATGTTTCTTTGATAGAAGAATTTATTTTTCCAATTAATTTAATTTTAGGAGAGGAATTAAATTTTAAAATAACAACACAAAAAGATTTGGAATTAGCTAAAATAATTGCTAAAAACTTTAAATAATTTAAGATTGATAAATTTTATTATTGATTTTTATGAAAGAAAATATTAGAGAATTAGATTTAGTTAGTTTAACTCAAAGTTATAATCAACCTAGTTATCGAGCAAAACAACTATTTAGGTGGTTTTGGAAAAAATCAGTTAAGGAGTTTGATCTTATTAGTGATATACCTGACGTTTTTAAAAATAGTTTAAAAACTAATTTTTTTTTAAAATACACTACAATAAAAAGTAAAATTAATAGTTCTGATGGCACTATCAAGTTTTTATTTAATTTGCATGACAACTTAATATGTGAGGGGGTTTTAATTCCCCAGAAAGACAGATTTACTGCTTGCATATCATCTCAAGTAGGTTGTAGTTTATCTTGTCAATTTTGCGCAACAGGAACTATGAAAAGAGCTAGAAATTTATTGTCAAGTGAGATTTTTGATCAAGTTGTATTAATCATGGACGAGTGTAAAAAAATTTATGGAAAAAAATTAACAAATATTGTTTATATGGGAATGGGGGAACCTTTTCTAAACTATCAAAATGTTATTAAATCAATTAATTACATCACTAATAAAGATGGATTAAATTTTTCAAAAAAAAGAATTACCTTATCAACTGTTGGCATAAGTAAGATGATAGAAAAGTTTGCTTTAGAAGATACAGGTGTTCATTTAGCGATTTCTTTGCATGCAGCAAACAACACCAAAAGAAATAAAATTATGTCAATTAATGAGACAAATAATTTAGAACTTTTACAAAATTCATTACGATATTATTTTATGAAAACAAATCAGAAAGTAACATATGAATATGTTATGCTGAATGAAGTA
>NHFO01000032.1 GCA_002170235.1 Flavobacteriales bacterium TMED113 | reverse complement strand
TAGAATAAATATATCTCATTGTCAATCCAGTAGAAAAGTTATTTGATAATTTCATTGAATAAGCTAGATCAAGAGCATACTCATTTGGATCATACTCACCTACTGGATCCCCTTGGTCATTTGTAAACTGAATATTACCCAAAGAGAAATAACGTAAACTTGAACTCAATGTACTTATTTCATTCAGTTTATAAAAACCTGAAATATGAGAGAGAGAGATATCAGGAACTAATTTACTTAACCAAGGTGTATAAGAAATTGAAAAACCTGCTTCTTCTTCTAAAAAAGCAAGTTTAGCAGAATTCCAATGAATTGAGTGAACATCAGGTGATGTAGCTGCACCAACCTCACCCATTGAACCAGCTCTTGAATCAGGTGAAATTGTTAAAAAGGGGACAGCAGATGTTATAGTATTTAGATTTTCACCAAATGAAGTCGTTTGAGAAAATATATTAGTAGTGCTAAAAATAAGTATAAGAAACCAAAAATTTTTCATTTTTTAAAAATTATATTGAACGTTGAGAACGTTAAAACTATTGCAATATTACAAGTTTTTCAAATTTTTCAACATTTGAACCATCATTTTTTGACTTTAAAATAACTTTATAGATGTAAACCCCTTTACCTAATTTGTCCCCATATTGATCAAAACCATCCCAAACTATCGAATCATCTCTATATCCAGAATTAATTATCTCACTGGATAAAGTTTTTACTAATTTCCCACTAACTGAAAAAACTTGTATTAAAACATCAATAATTTCATTAGGCCTATTATGCTCAAAGGAAAACCTAGTAAAATTTGAAAATGGATTTGGATAATTTAATAAGTGTTTTATTATTATTTCCTCAGATTTTGCAACTATAAAAGATATTTGTTTAGAACTAGAATTATTGTAAACATCCCATGCTTTTAGATTCAAAGTATGAGGTCCTTCTTCAATATTTGAAAACTCAAAACTTACTCTTCCAGATTGATATGTATTTAAATCAGACTCATAATTATCATTAAGAATATATGGGTTATTAGTTAATCCATCTAAAATAGCTACTAAATCATGACCTATACCTGTTCCAACAGTATTGATACCAGAATTATCATATAAAAGAGCTAATAAATTTGGAGAATCATCAGTGTATCCCCCAGAAACAAATGTAGTATCATTGATAAATAATTGAATTTCCGGTCCTAAATTATCTAATTTAGCATTTGAGTTTATACCTCCAACATAAAAATTTTCAAAATTACCTGCTCCATCTCCCATCTCGATATCATTAACATAATAACTTAATTTACCCTTACCATAATCCATGGGTATATCTTTAGGGACAATGAAGTTATATTCAAATTCACCATTTATTACATTTACTTTTCCTTTGTAAATAATATCTTTTTGTGATATATATGAAAATGGTGTTTCTAATAAACCATTATTATTAAGAGTGTTTTGAGTTTTTTCTTTACCATAAACAGTTACATTTAAGATTCCATTCAACGGGATTTTTTTATCAGAGTTTTCAAAAGTAGTTTTACCAATAACTTTTACTTTACTTAATGCATTTATAGTATCCGACTGTAATCCTTTATCTTCATCATTATCTATAATTAATATTTGCTCATTTTTAACATTATATTTTGGGTAGGATATTTTTAATGCAGGATCACCTAAAAAAGCAAATTTTCTTTTATTTACAGTAATTCCTAAGGAAGGGTCATTTTTTGCTAGACGCATTATTTCACCCATAGTTAAATTTTGATCAGTATTTAAAATATAATTATATAAAGCATCTACAATATAATATGCACTACTTTCATTAACGGTTCNAGATGTACTAAATANGGATATTGCTCCTCCGTTTGGATTTAAAAGTAATTGTTCTCCNGCAGAGACTCTATTTGGATCATCGTATCTAGAAAATTCACAAGTTGCTGTAACAAAAACAGGAAGTTGATTGAAATTTTCAAATTCATTTATATCAGTTAGTTCTAAAATTCTTTCGGACGCCCAACCTACTTCACCACCGTGACCAATATAATTTACAATTAAAGCCCCCTCTTCTATTAATTCTATAATATCTTGCTGCGCTTCAGGATAACGCTCTCCACCAGCAGTAGATAATTGAGGATATGCATCAGTATATATTTTATCAACATTAATCCAGAGATGATTTGTATCTACTTTTGTTGCTAAAGCATCTGCATGAATTAAAAGGTTAATTTCCCAATTATCATCAACATCATCAGAAATAAAACATATTTTATTCTTCCAATCTCCTCTACTATTCAAAGACGAATAATTAATAATTTTATCTACTATTTGCTCAGCCTCATTGCTTGTTTGCACAGTAATACGACCAACTCCGATATCCATTAAATCATAAATTAAGGAAGCCCCATCTCCTTCATTTTCATCCAACATTCCAAAAAAATCATCCGAACAATATGATATCTTAATATTATCAGACCTGTATGACTGGTATGTAGGTACAAAATTAGTATTATTATCTGTTATATTTTTGTAATCAAAGGAGGCATCACCAAATAACAATAAATTTTTAGGTAATTCTTCTTCATTGGAAGCTTTATTATATAACATTCTCACAAAATCTCTTATAGCAACAGGGTCTTGTGAGCCTCCACTAAACTCATTATAAACTTGATCAACAGAGGCAATCACTACATCAATATTATTAATNNNTTGATGAAAATCAGCAAGTCGATTTGCTTGAGAAATAAAATCATTATGAGCAACAATAATTAAATCTGCTGGACTTAAAGAGTGTAAATTTTGGTTGGAAATTTNCTCAATAAACATCGGTTCCAAATATGAATTATCTTTAATCGCAATGAATTCAGACAAANNCTGCAAGTTCATACCAAAAATCAAATTATTATTATCATTTGAATCAAAGATTTGGATTTTTGTCATGTTAAATGGATCAGTAACATCAAAAACCAAATTTGTTTCATTTGGTAAGTAGAAAATATCTAAATCAAATTCATTTTCAGCAAAAGATCTAAAAACTAATTGATTGTCATTAAAATATTGAAGGTTTTTATTAAAATTTATTTCAATAAAATCTAACCAAGAAAGAGCAGAGGGATTACCGTTATTTTGATAATTTACAATAATATTTCCGCCCCAATTATTTAAGTTAATATTAGGCAAAAAAAACTCCTCTTCAGTAACTTCATAATAATAATCGTCAGAAATCTCAGGAGGAATTGAAATTTCACAAAATGAATTTAAATTGGGCATTAATTTAAATTCAAACTTAGAAAGTATTGATGATCTAGCGGCAACTCTAGCTCTAAAATAAATAGAATCATTTAAATTACTTCCCNCTGCATCAAGTTGTATGGACAACTGGTTTAAGCTTCCAAAATATTCGCCGAACCACTGTTGGCCTGTACTAACTAAATTATATAAATCTTTCTCATAAAATAGCCTTTCTTTAAAAGAATAAACATTGTTTATTTCGGTTGATGGAATTGATATGATTTCTTCTAAACTCAAACCTGAATTTTGAGTGGTCTTGTGGTTAATATTATCAATTTTTATAAAATAATAAGATTGGTCTGAATATCTATTTTGGGTATGATTAAAAACATTTGTATTATNATTATATTGCCATGTGTGAGGGCTTTGTCCATAAAATAATATTTCCTCATTTTCTTCAAAATAACTGTCATTGTCTCCAATAAAAAATAAAGATAACTCTTGAAGGTCATCAGTTCTTAAAATATCATTTTTTTCGGGAAGCATTCCGACTTGCCCACCAAAAATTCTAATATTTTTTGGGTCAATTTCATATGAATTTAAGCCTAAGTTATTAAGAAAGTCATTATTAATTGTATATATACCATCTTGTTCTACTGCTATTTTATACCACTGACCATCTGCCAGCACAGAATTGGGCACAAAATATGTTTTTTTGGATTTTGAGTTAANTTGTTTTGGTTTTACTACAACTGAAAAAGACTTTAAAATAAGAGTTTGTGAGCCNTCTCTAATGTATGGGTATATTTTNACACCTACATAGNTTTGCTTTTTCTCATTTAATGAAAATAAATCATATTCTAAATCTTCAGGAATTTTTTGATCAACGTCAATTGTTTTTAAATTCTCAAATTTCATATTAGCTAAGGTCACCTCAAAATCCGAATGTACAATTGGTATTTTCTCATAATAATGAAAATAACTATGTTCATCACTAAGTTTTACTCCATTTGAAATATTAGGCACAAGTATACTTGAATTTTCATCATTAATTTGTGTAAATCCATTGATGTCAATTTGCCGCAAAAATTCTTGAGAAAAAANATTTGCTGATAAAAAAATAAAAAAAATAATTTTTTTGAAAGACATAAATAAAATTTAATTCATAACGAATATTACAAAATTCTATTATAAGTTTTTACAATTGTTTAAATTATTTATAGTTTAAAATGTTAATAGATAACCTATTTTTTGTATAATTGTTTCACATACTTATTGAATAATAGAAATGAAAAAAAATATAATACTTTTTTTGACGGTATTTGTTTTGGCAACNTGTACTTATGGGCANGATCCTCATTTTACTCAATATTATGCAAATCCAGTCTACTTAAATCCTGCACTTGCTGGTGGTGAATATTGCCCGAGAATTATCACAAACTATAGGAATCAATGGCCAATGCTAGCAGGTAGTTTCGAAACATACAGCTTTTCCTTTGACCTAACTTTAGAACCTATTCACGGAGGAATTGGCTTAAGCGTTTTACACGATGATGCTGGAAATGGCGTAATTAAAAGTACTTCTGTAAATTTAATTTATTCTTATCATACTAAAATTGCAAGAAAAATTGATTTACTTACTGGTTTTCAAGTTGGTNCTAACCAAAGAACATTAAATCCAGACCTTTGGTTTGGAGATCAAATTGACCCAATTGCAGGTTTTGTTTACCCAACTCAAGATAATATTTTAAACTCTGGAATTATTTCCAAAAATTATTTTGACATTTCAATTGGTACGCTAATTTCTTCTAACTCNTTCTTCTTAGGCTTTGTTGCTCACCATATNACTGAACCTGAAGATGCATTTTTAATTAACAGTAAACTTTCAATGAAAAAAACAGTTCATGGGGGAGCCGTTATAAAAGTTAATGAAGCTATTACATCAACGTCAGGACTTTTTTCTGGATCTACNTACTTAATACCAAATTTTTTATTTAAACAACANGCTGAAACAGAACAACTAAATATTGGCGCCACTGTTACTAACAATATTGTTTCGGGAGGATTAGGCTACAGAAGAAGTTTTGCAAATTCTGATGCTATGTTTTTTATTGTTGGATTTCAAAAGGAAGCAATAAAAATTGGATATAGTTACGATTTCACTGTATCAGGTTTAAGTAACTCAACTGGGGGTGCACATGAAATATCTTTAAGAATACAATTACCTTGTATACCAAAAAAGATTATTCTAAATCCTATTAAATGTCCTAAGTTTTAATTATTTTAGTAAATTGTGAAATATTTCTATAAAAACATTGGTTATTATTAATTATATAAGATATAAAAAATGAAAAATAAAAGCTTAATTTCTGGTCTTATTATACTTTCTTTATTTATTTTAAGTTGCTCTAACTCTCAAAGAGGTCCAAAATCTGGAAAAAAAGCAACATCCTCAAAAACAGGATGGGCTTATAATGATAGAGACTGGGGNGGGTTTGAAGTAAACCTAAAGTACAAAGGATTTCAGCCNCCAGTTAAAGGAATGGTATTCATAGAAGGTGGAACTTTTGTTATGGGCCAAACTGAAGAAAATGTTATGCTTGATGGCACATCAACTAAACCAAGAGCAGTCACTGTTAGTTCATATTGGATGGATAGAAACGAAATAAGTAATGTGGAATACAGAGAATACACAGACTGGATGAAATTAGTTTTTGCTGGNGCCGGAACAGAGGGTACNNCTAGAGATAACGAGGAATATTANAAGCTCTATGAAAATAGTTTACCCGACACAACTGTCTGGAGAAGTAAATTTAGTTATAATGAACCCTTAGTAGAAATGTATTTTAGACATCCCGCATACAATAACTACCCAGTTGTAGGAGTAAGNTGGGAACAAGCTATGGCATACTGCCAATGGAGAACTGATAGAGTTAACGAAAGAAGGTTATGTGAAGAGTTAGGTATTGATATGGAAAAATATAAAGACAACGGTGGTGGTTTAGATGATCCCGAAACATATTTTACAACTGAAAGATACTTAAATGACCCTGAGTATAATCTTCAAAATTATGTTAACGACAAAAAAAGAAAGAAAAAAAATGATGCTCCTGGNAAAAANCCAAAAGCAGATCTTCAAGCTCAAGAAACAGGTAAGAAGAANGAAAAAGCGAAGAATAAAACAAGGAAAGTACGTATTGAAGATGGAATTTTAATTCCTGATTTCAGACTACCAACAGAGGCTGAATGGGAGTATGCGGCATTAGCATTAATTGGAAATTCTCACGAAGATTATATAAAAGAAAATAAAGTTTACCCATGGAACAGACACTCAGTAAGAGATAACGTAAAATCAAATCAGGGGGAGATTATGGCTAATTTTAAATTAAGCTCAGGAGACTATATGGGATATGGTGGATTTCATAATGATATAGGTAGCCTAACAACTCCAGTAAGGTCATTTATGGCAAATGACTTTGGTTTGTACGACATGGCTGGTAATGTTGCAGAATGGACTTTAGATGTATATAGACAAAATACAAATAGTTTAGATGACCTAAATCCTCATAGAGGAAACCAATATAAACAACTTTATTATAAAGAACCAGACTCTGGTGNACCTAGAACTGAACCACTAAGAATTAGTGATATTGCAGANGATGAAGATTTAGTATTTCAATTTGGTTATGATTGGGACCNTATTAATGAAACAATTAAATATGGTATTGATGTTCAACCTAGTGACTTTGTATTAGTAAACCCATATCAAGACTATACTGATACAGATTTTTTAACATATTCAAATGATGAGTCATATGACTACAACNAACCAAATTCNCAAAGAAGAAACTACACTACAGCAGACAATACTGGTGATAGAGATGGGCANGGTAATAATGGTGGANTATATGTTGGAGAAGANAGTTTTGGNAAANATGACTATGGACAAACTACAATGGTAAACAACTATACAAGAGTATATAAAGGCGGATCGTGGAAAGATGATGCCTATTGGCTTTCTCCAGGTACAAGAAAATTTTTAAATCAAGATTTATCTAGCGACTTTATAGGATTTAGGTGTGTTATTGATCATATGGGCTTCGAAGGTTCACAAGATTCAAAAAAACCAAGAAGAAAATCAAAAGTTAAAAGAAAGTAAAACTTTTAATAAATAAAAAAAACCCTCCTAATTAAATTTAGAAGGGTTTTTTTTTATTAAAATTTAAAATTCAATGAATATTAACGAACTATATTCTATCTTTTTAAAGTACCCTAAAATTTATACAGACAGCAGAAAAGTCAAAGGGAGGGGTATATTCTTTGCTTTAAGAGGAAATAATTTTAATGGTAATTTATATGCAGAAGAAGCTCTAAAAAAAGGTGCGAGCATAGTTATTATTGATGATAATAATGTAAATAAAGAAAAAGATAATAGATATATATATGTCAAAAACTCCTTGTTTTTTCTCCAAAAACTAGCTAAAAAACATAGGGGACAATTTAATATACCTTTTATTGGTATAACAGGGAGCAACGGAAAAACAACTACCAAAGAAATTATAGCACTTCTTCTTAGTAAGAAATATCAAGTTGCATATACTAAAGGAAATTTGAATAACCATATTGGAGTCCCTTTAACCATTTTAAATATCACAAAAAAAGATTCAATAGCAGTTATAGAATTTGGNGCAAGTAAAAAAGGNGATATAAAAGAACTATGTGAAATTGCTAACCCTACTCACGGTTTAATAACAAATATTGGAAAAGCTCATTTAAAAGAATTTATAAATATTGAAAATATTTTGGAAACAAAAACAGAGTTATGGGAATTCTTAATTAAAAGAAAAGGAACGATATTTATAAATAATGAAGACAAACTTTTAATGAAGAAGGCAAGAAAAATGTTATTAAATATAAATCTAGAAAATAATATTTTTTATGGAAAAGAGTGTAATAACAAAAATAATATTGACTTAATTGATGGGTCACATTTACTAAAATTAAAGTATAATAATTCTATAATTAAAACTAATATTTCTGGATCATATAACTTAATAAATATTATTTGCGCAATTAAAGTTGCATCATACTTTAGTGTTAAATCAGATTGTATAAAGAAATTAATTCCTAAAATTGGAATCAAAAATAGATCTGAATTTATAAAGACCAAAAAAAATGAAGTTATTCTTGATGCTTACAATGCCAACCCAAATAGTATGAAAATTGCAATAAATAATTTTATTGATATTGAAAACTATGATATTAATGATAAAGTTATAATTATAGGTGATATGCTAGAGTTAGGTTCATACGAGTTTAAAGAACACGAAAATATAATTCGATTATTAGAAAAAAGCCCATTATCAAATGATAATATATTTCTAGTTGGGAAGATTTTCTCAAATATGAAATGTAAATTTCTAAAATTTAATACAAAAGAAAATTTTGTTGAACATCTTAAAAATAACCTTTATAAAAATAAAATAATATTAATTAAAGGATCAAGGAAACTTGAATTAGAAAAATTAGTAATAAGTTTATAAAATCACCTTCGACTTCCTCTCTCTCTCATTCTCCTTTGTCGCCTTGATAAAGGGGGTTGATTATTTCCTGAGTTGCTTGGATTAGGATTTTTTTTCAAATTTTGCATTATTTTACCTCTACCTGCTGTACCAATTTGAGCAGAACTTAACTTAGCNTCAGATATTTCACTATTGTGCCTAATNGGTAATCTAGATTTAAATAAAAATGTNATTATTTGAAAATTAATTTTATTAATCATTTCCTCAAATAATTTAAATGACTCTAGCTTATATATCAAAATAGGNTCTTTTTGCTCATACACTGCTCCTTGTGCAGACTGCTTTAAGTCATCTAACTCTCTAAGATGCTCTTTCCAATGCTGATCAATAGTAGACAAAACAATGCTTCGTTCAAAATCCTTAATTATTTGATCTCCTGAAGAATTTACGCACTTTTCTAAATTACAAATAACATTTATACTTTTTAAACCATCTGAAAAAGGTATTAATATATTTTTAAATTGATTCTCATCATTCTCATACATAGATTTTAAAACTGGTAAAGCTTCATTTTTTATATTTTCTATTCTTTGTTGGTATTTTTTGAAAATATATTTTGATATTTTATCATGTAGTTGATTAATGTTTTTAGAACTAAATTCATCATTTGAAATTGGACATTCTAATGAAAAGGTTTTTAAAAAATTATTCTTGAAAACTGTATAATCTTTTTCTGTAAGTGACTGATCTAATAAGCTAATAGAATAATCTTCAAAAGAGTTTAATATATCTAAAGATAATCTTAATCCAATTAGTGCATTTCTTCTTCTTTTATATATTACAGATCGTTGCGAATTCATCACATCATCATACTCTAAAAGTCTCTTTCTTATACCAAAATTATTTTCTTCTACTTTTTTTTGTGCTCTTTCAATAGATCTATTTATCATTCCATGCTGAATGACTTCCCCCTCCTTATGCCCCATTCTATCCATTAATTTTGCAATTCTATCAGACCCAAATAATCTCATTAAATTATCCTCTAAAGAAACAAAAAATTGAGATGATCCAGGATCTCCTTGTCTTCCAGAACGACCTCTAAGNTGCCTATCAACTCTTCTAGAATCGTGTCTTTCTGTCCCAATGATTGCTAAGCCACCTGCACTCTTAATATCATCTGTCAATTTTATATCAGTTCCTCTTCCTGCCATATTTGTGGCAATAGTGACTGCGCTCTTTTCTCCAGCCTCAGCTACAATATCAGCTTCGCTTTTATGTAATTTAGCATTTAAAACATTGTGTCTNATTTTTGNTCTTTTTAAATANCTGCTAATTAATTCTGATATTTCAACAGATGTTGTACCAACTAAAACNGGTCTATCTTGTTCATTTAAAGAAATAATTTCATCAACAACAGCATTATATTTCTCTCTATTAGTTTTATATACATAATCATTAGCATCATTTCTAATTACTTTTTTATTTGTCGGCACTTCTATAACATCTAATTTATAGATGTCCCAAAATTCCCCTGATTCAGTCACAGCCGTTCCTGTCATACCAGAAATTTTATTATACATTCTGAAAAAGTTTTGTAAAGTAATTGAGGCNAGTGTNTGAGTTGCCGATTCTATTTTACAGTTCTCTTTAGATTCAATTGCCTGATGAAGGCCATCTGAATAACGACGCCCCTCCATAATTCTCCCTGTTTGCTCATCAACAATTTTAACTTTATTTTCTAATATAACATATTCNATATCTCTTTCAAATAAGGTATATGCTTTTAAAAGTTGATTTAACGTATGAATTCTTTCGCTCTTAATTGAAAAATTCCTCAATATATCTTCTTTTTCTTTTTCTCGAACTAATTGGTCTTCAATTGATTCTAGTTCTGCAATTTTAGANCCAATATCAGGTAATATAAAAAAATCTTTNTCTTCAGAAAAATTAGATAAAAAATCAACTCCTTTATCAGTTAAATCAACTGAATTATTTTTTTCATCTATAGTGAAAAATAAATTTTCATCTATTAGATGCATATCTCTTGATTGGTCCTTTAGATAAAAGTTTTCTGTTTTTTGAAGAATAGTTTTAATTCCATCTTCACTCAAATATTTAATTAATGCTCTGTTCTTAGGTAAACCTCTATAGCATCTAAATAATTTTTCACCCCCGTCTTTTTTATCATCTTCAGAAAGAAGTCTTTTCGCTTCTATGAGTTCATTTTGAACCAACGCTTTTTGTTCTTTAACAATTTTTTCAATAAATGGTTTTAAGTTTTGAAATTCTTGATCTTGATTTTTTTTAACAGCACCTGAAATAATTAATGGTGTTCTAGCATCATCAATCAAAACAGAATCCACCTCATCAATAATGGTNAAATTTAAATTTCTTTGAACNAAATCATCAGANGATATAGCCATATTATCTCTTAAATAATCAAATCCAAACTCATTATTTGTGCCATATNTAATATCNGACTTATAGGCTTTTTTTCTTTCTTTTGAATTTGGGGAATATCTATCAATACAATCAACACTTAAACCATGAAATTCAAATAAAGGCCCCATCCATTCAGAATCTCGTTTGGCTAAATAGTCATTNACGGTAACTACATGNACACCATCAGATGTTAAAGCGTTAAGATATATNGGTAAAGTTGCTACCAAAGTCTTACCTTCACCTGTTTGCATTTCTGCAATTCTACCTTCATGTAAAACCATTCCTCCAATTAATTGTACATCATAGTGTAACATATCCCATTTTTTTGATACCCCACCNGACTCCCATGTTGTTTCCCAAATAGAATCATTTCCTGAAATTTTAACATATTGCTTATTTTCAGATAAATAAGTGTCAAAATCTGTTGAAGAGGTTACAATTTTATCATTTAAACAAAATCTTCGAGCAGTTTCTTTTATAACAGCAAAAGCCTCTAATTTAATTTCTTCTAAGACTTTNTGCTTTTTGGAATAAATAAGTTTTTGAATATCATCTATCNTACTATAAAGTGANTCATCAGGGTTTAACAAAAAATCTTTAGATTTAACTTTTTGCTTTAGTTCATCTAACTCNTCATTTTCNGAACTTACTTCATTTGATANTTTTTTTTTAAATGTATCNGTTTTACTCCTTAGCTCATCATTAGTTATGGTTTCTANNTGAGNNTAAATNCNATTNATTTTAGAAACTAGTGGAGTTAATTTTTTTAAATCTCTACCAGATTTTGTTCCAAATAAATTTATAAATGAGTTTATAAAAGACATGTCAAAAGAGATTAAAATTAATACTCATCCTCATTCCACAAAAAATCTTCTTNAGANGGATAGTCNGGCCAAATATCTTCAATNCTTTCATAAATCTCTATTTCATCTTCGAGAGATTGNAAGTTTTCTATNACTTCTANAGGTGCTCCCGTTCTAATTGCATAGTCAATTAATTCATTTTTATTGGCGGGAAAAGGGGCATCACTAAGATAGGAAGCTAATTCTAAAGTCCAATAAGACATAATTAATGTGTTTTTTGCAAATATTAGTTTTTTTATACTTTTTTCCAATTTTTTTAGACAAACTTATGNNCCTTTCCAATACTGTTCNNATTTNCCACTTTTNTGAAGGAAAAATCTACCTAAAATAAATAGGAAATCAGATAATCTATTNATAAATATANNCCATATAGGGTTAATATTATATTTTTCATTAACAATAGTTAGCTTTCTTTCTGCTCTTCTACATATTGTTCTAGATATTTGAATATGTGAACTTAAAATATCACCACCATTTAAAACAAAATATTTTAAAACTGGTAGATCTTTACTTATTTTATCAATTTCATTTTCAAGATTTGTAATATCAGAATCTTTAATCATAATATTTCTATTCGAAATATTTTTATAATCTGCTTGCGCTAAATACGAACCTAATTGAAATAATTTTTTTTGAATATCTAGAATACACATTTCATACTCACTATTTATCATTTCAGGAAAAGATCTTATAAGCCCTAAATATGAGTTTAACTCATCGACTGTGCCATATGCATCAATTCTTATATCATGTTTATATATTCCTTTTTTTCCAATGATAGATGTTTGTCCCTTGTCCCCCGTTTTTGTATAAATTTTCATAATTTTATTCTTTAGGCTTATCAATTAAATCAGCTTCAAAACCAATATTAGAATTTCCATCACTAATTTTTAAAATATCTTTATCAATTTTTTTAAACTCTTTTGACGCAATATTATAGTGATTTACTGTTGTACTTAAAGTAGCTCCCAATTTATTGTGATATACTGAATAAGCATTTAAATGAGATGATAGCTTTTCTATATTTCTAAAAATATCTTGAATTGATTTTTCTACCTTAAAATTATGAAGAGCTTTAACAGTAATTTGCAACATTGGAAAAAGACTCATTGGAGATACTATCATTACTTTTTTTGTATAGGCGTATGAAACTAAATCTTTTGAATTAATTTTTAATGAGCCAACTCTACTATTTAGTAAATCTTGATATAAACCATCTGCAGGTATAAACATATATGCATATTCTGTCGTTTTCTCAGAGGGCTTAATATATTTTGAGGTTTCATCAATTCTAGTTTTTATGTCTTCTTTAAATTTTTTTTCTAAATCAGAAATCAGAAGTTCATCATTAGATTCTATCATTTTATTATAATTATCTAATGAAAACTTTGCATCTACTGGAATTAAAAAATCCCCAACTCTCACAATTGCATCCACTGTATCACCGTTAGTAAATTTGTATTGCATTGTGAAAAGTTCAGGGGGAAGAACATTTGCAAGTAAGTTTTCCAACTGAATTTCACCTAGTATTCCTCTTTGCTTCTGATTACCAAGTATTTTTTCTAATGTCTTTATCTGTTGAGCAAAACTTAAAACTTGCTTATTTGTACCCTCTATTTCTTTTAACTTTTCTGTTAAATCAACTATTATTTTCCTTGTAGTATCAAATCTTTTTTGCATATCATCGTTTGATGATTTTTGAAATACACTAATTGTTTTAGAAATACTATCTAATTGACCCTGTATTTCTCTGCGCTGCTCCCCAGAAGACTTATGAAAAGACTCTCTAATTTTTTCAATTTCATTTCTTAACTGCTCGTTCAACTGCATTAATAAAGATGAATCTTGATTTGAATTTTTTTGTAATAGTTTTAAGTAAATAAAAAATAAGGAAACTAAAACCAAAATAAGTAATATTATTGTTACAAAATCTGGCATAAAACTAAGTATAATTTAAGTGCGGATAGAGGGAGTCGAACCCACACACCTTTCGGCACTAGATCCTAAATCTAGCGTGTCTACCAATTCCACCATATCCGCATGAGTAAACAATAACACAAATCTATAATTATTTAACAAATTCTAGTAATAAAAATCATTTAGTTTAATAATTTAATCAATAAATTGCACTTTATTTTATATATTAAGTAGCTATTATACTAGTTTAATATGATTACAATTAACCCAAAAGAAGAATCTACTAAAGTACTTCATCAATACCTTTTAAGTAGTATTGGCCCGAGGCCTATTGCCCTTGCTAGTACTATTGATGAAAATGGCTGCCCAAATTTAAGTCCCTTTAGTTATTTTAATATTTTTAGTAGTAAACCACCTATATTAATTTTTTCTCCCGCAAGAAGAGTTCGTAATAATACCACAAAAGATACCCTTGAAAATGCTAAACAAGTTAAGGAAGTTGTAATAAATGTTGTAACATATGACATAGTAGACCAAATGAATCTAACTAGTTTAGAATATGAAAAAAATATAGATGAGTTTATTGAAGCTTCTTTCACACATCAAAAGTCAAATTTAATCAAACCCTTTCGTGTAAAAGAATCGCCAATACAATTTGAATGTAAAATAAATGAAATTATTAGTCTTGGGGAAAATGGAGGAGCAGGTAATTTAATTATATGCGAAATACTTCTTATACATATAGATAAAAATATTCTTGATAACGAAAAAAATATTGACCCCAAAAAAATTAATCTAGTTGGAAGATTAGGTTTTGATTGGTATCTAAAAAGTGATCCAAATTCTCTATTTGAAATTAAGAAAAAAATAAAATAATGAATCAATTAAGTATACAAGGAAAATTATTAAAAAAATTAAACCCTGAATCAGGAGTTCGAAAAGATGGTAGAGGGTGGAAAAAGCAAAACTTTATATTACAAACTGAAAATAGTTTTAATAATGAAATATGTTTTCAATTATTTGGAGAAGAAAAAATGGTTGCCCTTAATCAAATTGAAATTGGTGAAAAAATAGAAGTTTTTTTCAATTTATCATCAAGAGAATATAATAATAAGTATTATCATAATATTGATGCATGGAAAATCAATAAACTAGACAATACTGATAATATAGACATCAGCGGTGACGAAAACGTGGCACCATTTTAATATTTACTCTAAGAATGCTAAAATTAATTAATGGTGTTTCTTTAATATTTAGAAGGACCTTACCTAGTCCATTTTCAATTGCAATTATACTAACTTTCACTACAATTTTTTTAGCATTAATACTTACAGAAAGTAATTTTATTACTATTTTAAATAGTTGGGAAGAAGGTTTATGGAATCCAAAATTAATGACATTTACTACCCAAATGATATTAATGCTAGTTTTGGGTTATGTAATAGGGCTAACTCCATTTGCAAATAATATTATATCTAAAATAACAGGACTTTGCACCTCAAATTCCAAATCAGCAGCATTAGTTTCATTTTTCTCCATACTTGTAAGTTTACTAAATTGGGGTTTAGGCTTGATTTTTGGTGCGATTTTAGCAAGAAAAGTTGCAGAACATGCATGTAAAAATAACGTGCGAATTAATTATCCATTAATTGGAGCTGCTGGATATTCTGGACTAATGGTATGGCATGGCGGGCTCTCTGGCTCCGCTCCTCTTAAAATTGCAGAAAAAAACCATTTCAAAGACTTAATATATGATGAAAACCTTTTATCTAAAATTCCAGAAAATTTAGATTTAAGTTACACTATTTTTTCTCCGATGAATATAATTGTTTGTTCAACATTATTATTTATAATCCCATTAACTTTTTATTTAATTGGGAAAAGGGTTAAAACAAAAGAAATATTTATTAAAAATAAATTAAAGANAAAAAAATTTAGTTCTAACAATCTTATNGGNGCTGAAAAAATTGATTTTAATAGAATTTTTGGTCAGNTTATTGGNTTATTTATTTTAATTGTNGCTATAAATAAAGGAATCAAAGCGAGCTCNTTATCATTTATTGATCCTAATTTTATTAATCTAACATTACTTGGATTAGCAATATTTCTACATAAACAAATAATATCTTTCTTAGAAGCTGTTAAAGAAGGAATACAAAGCGCAGCAGGAATACTAATTCAATTTCCTTTATATTTTGGAATTATGGCAGTGCTAAAAGATAGTGGNTTAATTGANATGATATCTGATTTATTTGTNCAAATTTCTAACGAAAATACATTTCCAATATATACAATGTNNAGTGCTGGCTTAGTTAATATTTTTGTNCCTAGCGGNGGAGGGCAATGGATGATNCAAGGCCCNATGATTTTACAAGCTAGTATTGAAATAGGNGTNCCAATACAAAAATCAATTATGGCATTAACATACGGTGATCAATTAACAAATATGATGCAACCATTCTGGGCACTTCCTCTTTTATATATCACCAATCTCAAAGCAAAAGATATNCTACCATATACTTTACTTATAATGATATTAGGTTTNTTTATNTTTTTAATTNGTCTTATTTTAATTTAACATCTTTAATGTCNCTTAATACATTACCTAAAGACATAAAAGAAAGAACTAAAATAACTATACAAAGCCCAGGTAAAATAGCTAAATAAGGATCGTCAATTAAAATATATAAATAATGATTTTTAATCATCATTCCCCAAGAAGGAGCAGGCGGCTGTATACCTAATCCTAAAAAACTTAAACCAGCTTCTAATAATATTGCAGTTGCAAAATTAGCTGTTGATATTATTATAATTGGATTTAAAATATTTGGGAGAACATGATTAGTAATTATTTTATAATCATTAAAGCCTATTGACTTTACTGCTTTAATGTATGAAAGTTCACGTAATTTTAAAACCTCTCCTCNTGTAACACGAGCTACTTCAACCCACATAGTTAAGCCTATTGCTATAAAAATTTGCCAAAAACCTGANCCAAGTGCAATGCTAATTGAAATNACTAGCATAAGAGTTGGAATTGACCAAAAAACATTAATNAACCATTGAATAAATAAATCAATCCTTCCACCATAATATCCAGAAATTAGCCCTAATGATAAGCCAATCAGCAACGAAATAATTACTGAAATAATTCCAACAGAAAGTGATACTCTAGAACCTAATATAATCCGACTTAAATAATCTCTACCTTTTGAATCNGTTCCAAAAANATATTTCGATTTGTAAGTAAAATTATCATCATTCTTAATTATATCATCAACATGTAATTTTAAATNNTTTTCATTTATAGATGAACCGNATTCTCTATATAAAANTGTATCATTTTNAATAAAATAATNNTTTAANGGGATTCTTAAATAGTTTTTTTCNTCTCCNNATATAAATCNNTTNAAAAAACTCTTTTTATAAGAATTTAATGATAATGTTTTTTTTTGATGCAAAAAATTTANTTCAAAACCTGGTTTTTTATTTGATATTGATAAATGTTGATCATTAGCCATATATGTAGAGTCAGGAATTATGTGATACGCNAAAANTGAAATAAANGTAAAAAAAACTATTACTNCGGNGCTAANGAAACCNAGTGGATTTAATATAACTTTTTTTATGNTATTCATTAAATAATGAATTATATTAGAAAAATGTCTGATTAAAGATACAACTAATAATTATTGAAATTGATAAAGAAAAAAAAGATATTAGGAATTGACCCAGGTACAAATATTATGGGATATGGAATTATAGAATTAATTGGGAAAAAAATGGATTTAATTGAATTAGATATTTTTTCACTAGAAAAAATAAAAGATCCAAATTATAAATTAAAACATATTTATGAAACAATTTCTTTATTGATAAACACACATAGACCTGATGAAGTGGCTATAGAGGCACCATTTTATGGAAAAAATGTTCAATCTATGCTAAAACTAGGAAGAGCTCAAGGTGCAGCTATTGTTGCTTCAGCTAGCCATAANCTTCCTATTTATGAATANGCNCCNAAAAAAATTAAAATGGCTGTTACGGGCAGAGGAGAGGCTTCAAAAGAACAAGTCGCATCAATGTTAATGTATATGCTAAATATTAAGCATAAACCAAAAAAATATGACTCTACCGATGGCTTAGCTGTTGCTGTATGTCACGCATTGCAAAAAGATATAGGAAAAAAAATTGGGAAATCTAAGAATTGGACAGATTTTATTAAAGATAACCCTAATAGNATTATTTAATTTCCTTAGATATTTTTTGAGCTAATAAATTCAATTCTTCTGNACTAATCGTAATTTTAGAACTAAAATTTAAATCCTCTAATTTATTAATGGGAATTAAATGAATATGAGCATGGGGAACNTCCAATCCAATTACAGAAATTCCTATTCTATTACAAGAAATTACTTTTTTAATACCATTTGAAACTTTCTTTGCAAATGAAAATAAGGAAAGATAATTTTCTAACGGTAATTCAAAAATATTATCTATCTCTAATTTAGGTACGACCAAAACGTGTCCTTTTTTAACTGGATTAATATCCATAAATGCTATATTTCCAGAGTCTTCAAAAACAATATTAGCAGATAATTCTCTATTAATTATTTTAGTAAAAANACTANTCATTNNCTTGAAATATCTAAAACTTCAAAAGTGATCTCTCCAGANGGAACTGTAACATTAACAATTTCTGATACTTTTTTACCTAACAGTGATTTTCCAATAGGAGAATTAGCNGAAATTTTATTANTTGACAAATCTGCTTCTGTATCTGAAACCAAAGTATAACATAAAATNGAACCTGAATTTTTATTTTTAATTTTAACAGTTGAGTATAATAAAACNCTATCAGTATCTAATTTTGAAGTGTCAATAANTCTTGCATATAATAACTTTTCTTCTAAGTCAGCAATTTTCATTTCTAACAAACCCTGAGCTTCTTTAGCTGCATCATATTCAGCGTTTTCTGACAGATCACCCTTATCACGTGCCTGAGCAATTTCGTTTGAAATATTAGGACGCTCGACATTCTTAAGATGATCCAAATCATTTTTAAGATTATCAAAAGCTTCCTGACTATAATAGGATATTTTACCCATAACTTATATTATACATGTTAATATTAAACTCTAAATGTAATATTTTATTTTATAGATCTATACGAGCACCAATTGTATGTACAGAACTAAGAGGACTAGCTGGNCTGAAAGANTAATCTAAACCAAAACTAGAGCCATTTTCTGAAACTGGTATTTCAAAAGAAAAACCAGTTGAAAAACCTGTGAATGCAGTTGTTCTTCCGTCATCAAAATCATTTAGTATTCCCTTTTCATAAGAATAACCCATTCTTAACATTAAAAACGTTTTGTATCCATACTCCGTACCAAGTAAAATTTGATCTTTAGAGAAAGAATTTGAAGTGAAATTACCAGAGACTGTTAACCGATGATCTGTTGAAAAAAGAAAGTCATANGAGCCTCCNATATTTAATAAAGATGGTAAATCAAAATCAGCTGAACGTATTTCATAAGTTTGGTCATAACCATTTGAGCCATTTAGTGTGACATCATCACCATCACCGTTGAAAGCCATACCAGGTCCTATATTTTTTAAAGTAATACCAAATTTAGCTTGATTTCTCGATCCCGTTTCATAATGTATTCCNGTATCAAATGCAAATCCATTTGCTGANAGGTTAGCNACTGATTCAGAAATTANTTTAACACTAAAACCACCTGAAATTCTATTTGTAAATTTTTTNGCATANGAAANTGCTAAATTCATAAATTGTGGTGAATATGTTCCAACTCCACCNTTTGGATTATCTTCAGTNGTTATCATNATATCNCCAAAATCTAAAGACATAAAAGATATTCCCATGACTCCCGTATCACCAACTTTTTGTGCAACACCAAAACTATTTATTGAGATATCTCCAAACCAAGNTGCATTTGAAAACATAATTTCTGTTTTATCTGTTCCAGTTAAACCAGCTACATTTAAATACACCGATTCAATTCCTCTAACAGATGCAGTATTNGCACCAGCCAAACCTGAACTTCGAGCCCATGGATTAATCAATAACTCAAATGCACCTGCTTGACCTACTCTTTCTTCACCTTCTTGAGAATGTAATTGAAAAGGAAATACTAACAAAAATATTAAACTAATTNACCCTAATATTTTATTTATTTTACTCATATNTATTTTTTTTACAAATCAATATTNATTAAAAAGAATCTAAATCAATAGGCCTCATTGANCCAAACCATTTAATTACTTTTTCACCAANTCCTGGTGCGTCTATATGAATTATATAGACNCCTGAAGCAANAGGTATTCCAAATCTATTTTTAAGGTCCCATTCATATTCTGTNGTTTCAGCATCTTTTTTTANTTGACGAACCAATAAACCATTTATAGAATATATTGATATCGTACACTTCCTAGGCAAATTAATTATTTTNACTCTATTATCTACCTGACCNGTTTCATAGCCGGAAACACCATANTACGGATTTGGAACAATATTTACCATATCAAGACCCTGCTTTTGTGTCTGNTCATCNTTTANNACNGTTAAAATATCAGAAGTATTAAACCTATACTTTGAAACACCATTATTTACAGAAGTGTTTCTAACACCATATGGCTCAGTTACTCTAATACTAATACCATACTCAGTCCAGTCTTCAGGTGTATTTGAAAAATTACCCATAGCTGGCATTACCCAAGTAATCTTAGGAATTAACTTCTTTTTTCTAGAAGCTAAATGCCAATTTTCAAATAAATCATAATTAGTATTTAATATTTCATCATCTCCCTGATATGGTGTATTAAGAACATAAATCCAGTGTTTACCACCCAGAGAAACATCATCTCCACTAACATCAGAGAATAAAGACCAATCAGCAATTCCCGAGCTAATGTCATTTAAATTTATAGACTCAGCAACAATATTTGTTGGATTAAATTGCATGTCTGCTCCATTTTGTTCAGGGAAAGAAGAGTCTTCTGAGAACATCAAATCTAACCTTATACCATTTGAAACATCAATAGCATAACCAGGAAACCATCCCCAACCTGTTCCTGATCCATCATCTTGACCATTTTTATTTACTGAATTACTAGTTCTTATATCCCACTTTTCAGCATCTCCCAATCCAGCAGGCGTCAAAGTACCATCATTTTCAATTACTCCCTCAGCCATTTCGAGAATAGGGACCCTAGTCCATAGAGATTTATCTGATGTGAAAATAATATCTACATTATTTAAACTATCTAAAGAACAATCAGTTCTAAAATCTTTAAAGGCAGGACCACACCCTACAGTATCTCTAAAAGTAAAGTCATTAGCTTCATACTCATGTCGGTAATCACTTGAAACTAGTTTATATGGAGCTACAAGGCCAGAAGTTAAAACCTCATAAACAGCGTCTTTATCTTCTGGTAAATCAGGGGCTCCAATATCATTGAATATACTAAACTGTGCAAGAACTGGATCGTCTGCAGAAAATGATTGAGTTCCAGATCTAATCCAATCAAAGGCTCCAGTTAAAGCAAAATACTGAGGAAATCCATCAAAATCTTCAAAGGAAACAAAAGGACTTTCCTGATTAATTTGAGACAAAATATCAGATTGCTCTAAATCCTCAGCTCCAGAGAGATTAAATTCTAAATCAATAAAACCCTTATTTGAAACTCTTTCAGATCCNGGAGAAAAAATNGGTTGTAAATTAACTGCTAATCCCCACTCAGGAATAACTTGTTGTACTTGTTCTAGCATTGTATTTGAAGATTCTACAACTACGGTATCAGTACCATCAATCTGCATTAAAACCCATCTTGTATCAGTAACAAAACCCTCTTCATTAATTACAGGATCTCTCATTTCAAANACAAAATCACCTAACGGAACNGATAGNGGATCAATAACTGAAATATCAACAGGTCCACGGTCTTTTTCATAGAATATTTCATTAACTGAATAATTCTCAACTATTTCTTGCTTACAATCATCAGTGATACTTAAATTAAATCCACCATTTCCGCTACCTGAANTACCTATAATAGAAGGACGGGTACCGTAATCTGAATTAACCAGACTACCACTTGCTTCTATTTTGTGAGGAATTGCAGTATATGTTCTAATATTTTTTCTCCCCGCCAAATATGGCTTTTTTTGNCCTAAAGAACTTGGNAAATAAGGGTTTAAACTATTAAANGGTACATCAGCAGCATACTCGATGTATTCATTATGTGCATANGCTATTACCGTAAAATAATATGGTTTATTATTNACTAAATCTGTATTTCCAGAAGCAAATTTATCTTCAGTAACTCTTATNGAATGNAATACTCCTTCGTTACCTGCGCCTAAAGTCATGTTTTGCGGAACAAAAATTCCAGGTCCAACAGATTCATCTAAATTATAATTNACTAAATCTGCTATTGGATCGGGATTTTCACCAGGTTCGAATGTAGAAGTAGGNGAACCATCAATATCTGTTCCTCTGTAATTTTCAATATCACACTGATATATCATGTAGGCTTTATTTGGGTCATATAGGTCAGTTACAGAAACATATTGATCTTTTAACTGAAAGACCTGGTAACCTTCAAATTTATATGTTCTATCAATTGGAATATCTTCAAATTGACCATCTCCATCTAAATCAGCTAATACATCAGAAATAAAAGGGTCTTCTTCAGAGTATGATCCTGCGTAATTATTTGAATTCTCAGAATATGTTAGATTAATGATAATTTCTTCATCAAGTTCAACAATTTGAGCATCAGGTGCGCTTGGACCATCAATTACTTCGAAGCATATGTCAAATAAAGTTTGAGCTTTTCTATCAGCCAATTTCATTTTTTCGACTGAAGCAAAATTATCACCTTCAGATGCTCTAGCCCAAACAACTCCAATTGTTATATAATTCACAGCTCCAGGCTCCAAAGTAAAGGGACCTGCCGACTGTAAAAAACGTCTATCTGCTGGGTCNTTTCCAGCGGTAATTTCAGTCCAAACATCACTAAAATCAGGATCTGTATCTCCTGGAAACATAAAGTCACATTCAGGGTTTCCAGATTCCCATCCAGTACCACCATAAGTCATTGGATTTCCATCTTTCCAAATACCCTTCAAGTAATTATAATAATGAATAGCATCTTCTGGATTTCCGTGATCAGAAAAATCATTATTATAATAAACAAACTTTGACATAATAATTTGCTCTCCAGGTTCGTCAATTTGACCATCCATATCATTATCCAATTGATCACCAGAATCAGCAAGAGGGCCTCTAAAAAAATCTACACCAATTGCTGGAGGAGGGTCATCAGAGTCATTATTATAACCATAAGCCCCATCATCATCTGCATCTCCATTATAACAATATCCTAATCCTAATTCAACATCACAACCTACATAATCATCTTGATAATTACCTAAATCAGGATCAACCCATTGTCCAAAATAAGTTTCATTAAGAGATTCCGTTGATCTATTTATGATTTTATAACTATAAAANGTCATGTTATTTATTTCGTCATTTGTAGCAAAACCAAATGCTTGTGCTTGGACTTCTAAACCAATAGCGGATTCAGAGCCTGATTCAGTATGAATATTACCATTATCATTAAATACCCACCATAATGTTTGGTCTCCAAAAAGCACATCGTCAGTCTTACAATCTGCAACTCCTTCTAAATCATAACCAGGGTAATCTAATCCTACAGTGTAATCACCATCGCCATTAACATCAACATAAGGAGCTAAATAATCATATGTTCCATCAACATCTATTCTTGATGCAGGCCAATCGCTTATAATAGAAGGCTGAACATAATCAGAAAAAGTAGACATATCACATTCAGGATTAGAGAGACAATTTGTGTAAGCTACATAATCTTCAACCTCTTGTCTTGTGATTTTATAATGTTTATCAAATTCAGCACAAGTGGAAGCAGAAACAGATCCATATTCATTACTCATTTGGTCTCCATTTAATGGTCCTGGCCAAAAATCATTTCCATCTTGCCTGTAAGTCATTGCTGCAACCTTTAAATTATCTTGATCATCTAAACCCCCTATCCATAATGCACCGGCAAACATTGAATGCTTATTACTACCTTGAGGTATTTCATAAACCGCATTATTTAAATCCCACCACATATCACCACCTCCTAATATCAGTGTTCGTACATTATTTATGTTTAACTCAGTAGAAGAAGTAGCTGGCAAACATCCTGCAGCCATGACTCTTAAACCACTATCGCCACTGTTATTAGGGTTAGGCACATTGTCTTTTGCAATAGTATTCTGAAAAATAAAAAGGGAAAATATTGCTGCTAAAAAATATATATTTTTTCTATACATAAAATTCATAAATTAAAAATTCATTGTTACACCAACTCTAATGGTTCTTGGTCTACTATAATTATTTGGATTATTAACTTTAACTCCGTACTGATCAACAAATGCCGCTGGATCTATTTGTTGAGAAATATCCTGTTGTCCTTCAGCTGATGAGACATAACCATCATCATCAGGATTACCTGTGTATCTGTAAACATTAATTACATTATCTGTATTAAATAAATTTTGAACCCAAATATATACATTCATTGATAATTTTCTCTCATCACCAGCAATTTCACCCAATGAGAAATTAACTTTTTTATTAACCTTTAAATCTGCTCTNAATGACCATGGTTTTCTTGANCCATTAACTGTTCCTTCAAGTGTTGTTTTTATNGGAATACCAAATTGNGCTTCTTGAGTAACATTAGATTGCTGACTGTACGGAGTACCTGACCCAGCTGTCAACATTAAATTAACNCCAAAGTCTGACAGAACTTTTTTTCCTCCAAAAAGTGTAGGTCCGTTATAATTGATACCTGAACCATATCTNTAATCAATATTTGCAGTAAGGTTATGTCTTTGATCAAAATCTAAAGGAAGTGTAACACGTAGGTTAGGAAAACCTTCATTAACTAAATCAGCAGCAGTAGTTGATGATGAACCCGTACCATCAGCAAACTGTAATGTATAATTAGCATTAAAAGTCACATTATTTGTTCTTCTAAGATCATATCCAAAAGAAAAACCTTTTACATTTCCGAAATCAATATTATCATAAGTAGTATATGTAATAGGGTAAGCGTAATTTATACGAGTAGCTTGAATCATGTCCTGTAAATTCCTATAAAATGCACTAATTGTAATTGCAGAATGATCTGTTAATGCTTGAGTAAATCCTACTTCATAATCTATAGTTTTTTCAGGTAATAAATTTGGATTCTGAATACCTGAAGATCTTGATGCAATATATAAATAATCATAAGGATTCATTCTTCCGGATGATGATGGTCTTTGTGTCAAGATATCATAATGTGCGAAAAACATTGCCTGGTCAGAAATAGGGAAATTAAATGAAATTCTTGGCATTACACTTATTTGAGGAGTATAATCCTCAAAAGCCTCCCCTGTCATACCACCATTAGGCTTGGAAACGTGATCAGGGTCTTGAAGAAATGGTATTACTCCACTTCCTAGATTAAGAACTGATGGGTCAGTTATAGCAAGCCCTGTAGCATCATACCAATTATCGCCATCTCTATAACCAGTAATTTGATTTTGATCATTTATTGAGTTTGCATAAACAACGAAATCATCTCCAATATTTGAAGGATGCGAATATGAACCAGTTGAAGCATCAGGTAAAACAGTTGGATTAAGTGATGGGTCAACTTCTTGAGCGGTCCTTACTGGGAAAAGAGAATATTTGTCTTTTAAAACCTCTTGATTTGCATCATATCTATCAACTCTAAGACCAACATTAAAAACTATATCATCAAAGAAAAATTTATCTTGAATATAACCAGCTGTATATATTGGCTCAAAAGGAGAAATTCTTCTNGTGAAATTNCCATCATTATCNTGATCATTTAAAAATTCATCAAAAGATACTCTTTGGCCAGTAACTGGATTTCCTTTGTAATCATAACCAAAATAATAAACACTTAAATTTCCGTTGTCAAGTAATTCGTCAGCACTAAACATATCAATTGATAATTGATCTGGCGTGTATTCATCTATGTAGACCCATTCATTATCAGGTATATTAAACTTTTCTCTAATATTTTGACCAAAAGTTGAATACTGCTCTTGTGAAACTATATATTCACTTGAAAAAATTAAAAAATCTTCTCCAAACTGCCATTGTAGCTGATCATCAATAAAATATCTTTTATTTTGTAAATGNTGATTTGCTAGCTGTCTACCTAAAGCCCATAATTCAGGNCCATAAACAGAGTAATATGANCTTTCAAAACGNTCATATTCAAAACCAAATTGAATTGCATGATTACCTATATCAGCGGATGCAGAACCCACTATTCTTTTTCTTATATCATCAATGTCCCTAAAAGTATAATTTTGTTGTCCCGAATTATACCACATAGAATAAACATATGGTGGGTCATCACCATTTCTTANTCCTCCTCCAAAAACAACATGATCCATAGAAGGGTTTAATCCTGGTAAATATTGATGGAAATAATCATAATATTGCTGAGTGAAATTTGCNGCATTAGGATTATCATTTCCAGGAGTAAAGTCATATGTAATATATTCTTGAAGAACNGCTCCTGTATGAGTTTCATAAAGAGTATCTCCGTTCTCCTGGATTACCATTACATCTTTTGTCTCCCAACCAAATGGAGTATTAGAGTAATCATAATTTACTTCGGGTGAAAACTTACCTACATAACCATAAGCAAAATAATTATCTCCGTGTCTTGGGTCATGTAACACTTCGCTGTATTTGGAGTAATCTGCTTGTAAAGTATAAAAAACATTTTTTAAAACAGNACCTTCNTCATTACCACTTAATTTATGTTGAATCCTACCATAAATGTTATAGTTATCTAAAAGATACTCATAGTTAGCATCAGAGTTTAAAAGATATTTCCTAACATCTGATACCATTAACTTTCTGTTTGAAAAAGAACCTCCAATAGTCAAATTAATATCAGAACTTATTGAAAAGTCCAANTTTCCTTGCAATCTTAAATTCTTTTCACCAGCATTTGGTTTAACATCAACAATATCCCAATCAGATGATCTTAAATATTCTGCACGATTNATAGAGTANACAGAAGTGTAATCTATGAAATTTGGTATACCAACAAATTCAGAGGGATTTTGTTGCATATCTTCTAAAATTCCAGGCTTAAGCTGAGGNACACCAACAGCAGAAGGNTCAGGGTCATCTGTAAAAGAGTATTCACCTGTTATTAAATAACCTAATATAGGGGTCCTGTTATCATCCTTCTTTCTCCATATAGGACCNGATAAATTAAAGGAAAGAAGATTATAGTTATATGGATCCGTTAANGATGANCTAACTAGCTCTAAACCNCCTCTTGTTATACTAGAAGGNCCNCTNGTAGTTACACTAACAATACCACCAGTTGCATCACCATACTGAGCAGGAAGGCCNCCAGTTATAACAGTCATTTGATCAATAGCATCCTGAGGNAAAATATCATTAACATTTCCTGTAATCTTTACACCATCAACATAAAAATCTGTAGCTGAACTTCTACTTCCTCTAATATTCAATGCTCCATCTGAATCCGCTTGAAATACACCAGCAGTTGTCGCTGCAACAGATTGNACGTTTCTAGTTGGAAGTGCCGCAATTTGCTCTTTTGTCTTTATCGAACCTGANTTATCAGGGTCAATTAAAGGGACATCAGATTCTATAATTACAACTTCCTGCAACTCTTCACCAGCAGATAAGTTAAAGTTTTGAACACTAATTTTATTTGGTGATAAAATTACTTTATCCATTTCCTGAGCTTGATAGCCAATAAAAGATACTCTAACATTATAAGTTCCAGGTGGAATAGGCTTAATTGTATAATATCCATCAAAATCTGTAGAAGTACCATTTATAATTACACCATCTAGTAGTAAGGCTACACTTGCCATAGGAATTGATTCACCCGTTGAATTATCAATTACCCTTCCTTTAAGAGTTGCGTTTTGTGAAAAAGTAACTGAAATAGAGATACAGAACAGAAATAGAAAAATAGAAATAAACCTATACATATAATTTTTTTTTAGTGTAATCTAAAATTTGAAAAGTAAATATATATAATTTAGATTATATAATTCATATATTCCCAACACATATTTTAAACAATCTATGAAAAAAAAATTTAGTATTCTATTGATTTTTATATCTGTAATGTTAAGTTGCGANAAAAATAACAACCAATTTCCTCAAGTNAATGTTAACATTAATATTTACACAAATAATCCAGAGTTTTTTAANCTCAATTCNCCAGGNGGATGGATGTACTTAAATGGCGGAGTTGGTGGAATATTATTATATAGAAAAAGTTTTGATGAATTTCTAGCCTANGATCNAGCAAGNCCATATAACCCAACATATGANTGCAAAGTAGAAGTTAATGATGANAACGTAATAATTAGTGACCCATGCTCAAAATCACTTTTTTTAATAACTGATGGCTCAGTTATTCAAGGNCCAGCAACTTTTGGGTTAAATGTATACAATACGTATTTCGANGGACAAAGTCTATCTATATATAATTAATATCTATAATAATCTGGTTTGTATGGACCATCTTTTTGAACGCCTATATAATTTGCTTGTTCTTCATTCAATGATTCTAATTCAACTCCAAGTTTTTCGAGATGAAGTCTAGCAACTTGCTCATCAAGATGTTTTGGTAAAGTNTAAACTTTATTTTCATAGTTTGCACTATTTAACCAAAGTTCCATTTGGGCGATTACTTGATTAGTAAAAGAATTAGACATAACAAAAGAAGGGTGNCCAGTAGCGCAACCTAAATTAACTAGNCTNCCTTCGGCAAGCAAAATAATTTCGTTTCCATTAGGCAGAGTGTATAGATCAACTTGTGGCTTTATTTCGTCTTTTTTAAGACAGTTATCATTTAACCATTTCACGTCAATCTCATTNTCAAAATGACCTATGTTACAAACAATTGATTTATCTTTCATCAACATAAAGTGATCACCAGTAATTATATCTTTGTTTCCAGTTGCTGTAATTATAATCTCACAATCTTTAACTGCATTAATCATTTTTTTTACTTGGAAGCCATCCATGGACGCTTGAAGAGCACATATTGGATCAATTTCTGTTACAATAACTCTTGCTCCAGCCCCAACNAAAGANGCAACAGTTCCCTTTCCAACATCTCCATAACCAGCTACAACGGCAGATTTTCCTGCCATCATAATATCAGTAGCTCTTCTTATTGCATCNACAGCAGATTCTTTACATCCATATTTATTATCAAATTTAGATTTTGTTACCGAGTCATTTATATTAATTGCAGGAAGACTTAAAGTATTATTTTTCTCCCTTTCATATAATCTTAAAACACCAGTGGTCGTCTCTTCTGAAATACCTTTTATTTCCTTAGATAACTCTGGAAATTTATCTAAAACCATATTTGTAAGATCTCCTCCATCATCAAGTATCATATTAAGAGGCTTATTATCTTTGAATGCAAATAAAGTTTGCTCAATACACCAATCAAANTCTTCTTCANTCATGCCTTTCCAAGCAAANACAGGCACACCTGTTTCTGCAATTGCGGCAGCGGCATGGTCTTGTGTTGAAAAAATATTACATGACGACCATGANACCTCAGCACCTAAATCTACTAAAGTTTCAATTAAAACAGCAGTCTGAATCGTCATATGTAAACATCCTGCAATTCTTGCTCCTTTCAAAGGTTTTTTTGAACCATGATTTTTTCTAAGAGACATTAAACCTGGCATTTCNGCCTCAGCTAACCTAATTTCTTTTCTTCCCCACTTAGCAAGAGATATATCTTTAACTTTATAACTCATTTTTTCTGTTTTAATTTTTATTGACATATTGTTATTTTTTATTATACAAATTTAATACATTAAATCATTATAATATAATATGCCATTAACAAAAACAAAAAAAACAGAAAAATATACGTATGCTATTTGGAAAATAGAAGAAAATAGCGANCACCTTNTAAAATTATTAAAACCAAATAAANATGAACTTAAATTAATTAAGAACATAACTAATCAAAAAAGAAAAGACCAATCTATAGCAGCTAAAATATTACTAAACTATATATTAGAAAAAAAAACAACCNTNTTTTACAATGGNAAAGCTCCGTACTGCAAAGAATTTTCTAACATTTCTATCACACATTCNGATAATTATGCTGCAGTNTTATTAAGTGAAAAAAAAATAGGNATTGACTTACAAAAAGAGGAGCAAAAAATNATTATGCTTAAAAATAAATTCCTTAGTAAGAAAAACGAAAAAAATAATTATTCAACAGAAGACCTACACTTTATTTGGACAGCAAAAGAGGCTATATATAAAACCTTAAATGAATTTAATTGCTCAATCAAGAAAAACATATTCATTGCGGAAAATAAAAAAACTGGATATTTTATTAATGANTATAAAAAGATTGAATATAATTTAGAAAGCACAAAAATTTATAACCTATATTTAACTATTGCAATAAAAAAGCATGANAAAAACAAATAAACTTTTCTTATATATAATTTTAGCTCAATTAATTTACATAACCCACAATGATTGGCCTAACATATATAATTACCTAATCTTTCATAATCATATTTATGANTTTTTAGGAGTNACATTTAGTATTATTTACGTTATATTATCTATTAAACAAAATATATTTTGCTGGCCCGCCTTAATTATTGCCGCAATACTTAACGGTATCGCTTTTTATTTAATTAATCTTCCCCTTCAAAGCATAATGCAATTATTTTTTATTGTAGTTGCAATTTCAGGNTGGATTTCATGGAAAAACAAAGAGCAAAATCAATTTTTTGTTAAATTATTACCAAAAAAAGACCTTTTCTTTTGGGTAACATTAGGTCTAATTTTAACATTATTTCTCAATTATATTTTAATATATTTTAAAGGNACTCTTTTTGAAAGTGGATATCCTTTTTTTGATTCATTAATGTTTATGTTTAATATTATTCCAATGTATATGACCACAAAAAAAATTATTCAAAGNTGGTTAATATTCATTATAATTGATGTAATTAGTGGTTTTTTCTATTTGTATACTGGTGACTATTTTTATTGTTTTTTATTCTTTTTTTACATTCCATTTGCAACTTATGGTTACATGAATTGGAAAAAACACTTAAAATGAAACAAATTAAAATTGCAATAACTGGACCTGAATCAAGTGGNAAGACAACATTAGCGAAAGAGTTATCTAAATATTNTAAAAATAGTTNTTTAGTTAACGANTTCTCNAGAGAATATTTAGAAAAGTTAACAAGAAAGTATATTTTTGCTGACCTATTAAACATCGCAAAAGAACAAANGAAAAACGAAATTCAAGCAATTAAAAATAACTATGAGTTAATTATTTCTGANACCACAATACAAGAAATTAAAATNTGGAGCATAGAAAAGTTTAATAAATGTGAACCCTGGATACTAAACCAAGAAGNNAATTATAATCATTATCTTTTATGCAAACCAGATATTCCATGGGATCCTGACCCTCTAAGAGAAAACCCTTTTGACAGAGAAAGATTGTTTAATATTCATCTAAAATANTTGCAAAATAAATCTTATACAATAATTTGCGGGGATAAAAAATCAAGATTTTTAATGGCAAAAAAAATTATTAACAGTTATTTAACTTACAAAAAAAAACAAGTAAATTTGAATCGTTCGTAAGGGGTGCTTTTGCTGAGATAATACCCATTGAATCTGCTAGGTAATTCTAGAAANGAAATTGTTTAACACAAAATGAACTATTATGTATCACAAAATTTTATTATCAATATGCTTAATGTTAAGCATTNATTTATTTTCACAAAACAAAAATATTAAAGACACAATATATCTAGAAAAAGTTGATTTAATAAGCAATAAGGTAAGCGAGGATGAGCCAGTGGTAAAGGAAACTATTTTTATTGAAGATTACTCTGAAAGAAATATGGGTTCCGATATACCATCTTTATTAAATTTAACACCATCAACTTTATTTTCATCTGATGCAGGAAATGGAATTGGTTACTCTTCATTAAGATTAAGAGGNTCTGATCAAACTAGAATAAGCGTAACAATTAATGGTGTTCCATTAAATGACGCAGAATCAAAAGGTGTNTGGTTTGTAGATATTCCTAATATTTTTAGNTCATCTAATTATATCCAAATTCAAAGAGGAGTTGGNGTTTCAACTATTGGAAGCGGATCGTTTGGTGGTCAAATTAACATATCTACTTTTCAGAATAACGAAAAGGCATATGGGAATATTGATTATAGTAGAGGGTCATTTAACACTCAAAAAAAATCTATTGCTTTTAACACAGGAAAACTAAAAAATTATTTTTCTTTTAACGGTAGGNTTTCTGACATTCAAAGCGACGGATATATAGATAGNTCTAATTCAGATTTAAAATCTTATTACTTATCNGCAAAGTTTAACAATCAGAGAACTATGATTGANCTTATTTCATTTGGAGGCCATGAGAAAACTGGACAAGCTTGGTANGGTGTGCCCGCANCTTACATTGACANTAAATATCTACGTACTTTTAACCCATACACATACGAAAATCAAATTGATAATTACANGCAAATGCATAATCAAGCACATTTTCATCNAATTTTNTCAGAATCTTTTAAAGCATCATCAACATTATACTATANTAAAGGNAAAGGATACTATGAAAACTATGACGNAGATGCATCATTATTAAACTATGGTTTTAGTTATGACACAACTGCAAATATTATAAATAGAAAATGGCTAAATAACGACTTATTTGGGTTTGTTTTTAAAACAGAATTAANAAAACCCTCTTATTCAAATCAAACGGGACTTTCAATAAGNAAATACGATGGCTTACACTATGGAAGAGTTATTTCAATGGAAGGCTTTTCTAATTTACTTAATGGAANCAACGAATATTATCATGGCANTGGAGAGAAAATTGATGGTAATTTNTATTCTCAAACAAAATTTAATTTAGGAGATCTTTATATATTTAGCGACCTTCAATATAGATATATTAATTATAAAATTTCTGGAACTGATGATAATTTAGTTATACCTAGTTCTAAATTTATTTATAATTTCTTGAATCCAAAAATAGGATTAATGTATCAGTCGGATAACAATCAAAAAATATTTGCATCATTTTCAATNGCTAATAATGAGCCTAACAGAAATGACTTTATTGATGCTATTAATAGTTATAGNAANCCAAAGCATGANACCTTATANGATACCGAAATCCAATATTCTTTGATTAATGAAAATATTCATATTTCAACAACGCTCTATCACATGTTGTANAAAAACCAACTAGTGCTTACAGGTGAAATAAATGANGTTGGAGCTGCACTAAGAACAAATGTTGACGATAGTTACAGAATAGGTATTGAATTTAGTAGTGCCGTTAAAATTTCTAATGATTTGAACTTTAATTTTAACTTTAATGTTAGTGAAAACAAAATTAATTCNTTCACTGAATATATTGACAATTGGGATACTGGAACTCAGGAAATAATTCAATATGAAAAAACAAATATTTCTTTNTCACCTAGTTNTATAGGTAGTTCATCAATTATTTGGAATGTTATGGATAAAAAAATAAATAGCTATAACACCAAAGTAAAATTAATTTTTGATACTAAATATGTAAGTGATCAATTTACAGATAACACTAGTAATGATGATAGGAAAATTCACGGATATGTTCGACATGACTTTGCTTTAAGCTATTCGTTTATGAGAAACCAAAAAGAATTAAAAATTAAGTTTTTAGTTAACAATTTATTTAACACTTTATATTCAACTTCTGGCTGGGTATATCCATTTATATCATCCCCTGATTGGGTAGATTTAGATGACCCATATGTAATAGAGGAGGCAGATGATGATAATATTTATGGAGAAAACCAATCATATAACATGTCTGGATTTTACNCTCAAGCTACTACAAATTATATGATTGGATTAGAGTTAAATTTTTAAATTATACGTGGATAAAAATAAAAAAATACGGTATAGAAACACCCTTTCTTTTCTTAAGAAGCATGCACCTCCACCATGTAGAGTATTAGATTTAGGAACAAAAAATGAATTTTCTGAAATAATGATTGAAAATGGATATACAGTAATAAATACAAATGGAGAAGATTTGGATAATAATTTTGAAAATATAATTAATCAAAAAGTAGATTTAGTTACCGCATTTGAGATTTTTGAACATATGCTAGCACCATACAATGTTTTAAAGTCTATTAAATCANCTAAATTAATTGCCTCTGTTCCCCTAAAACTATGGTTTGCAAACTCATATTGGAACGAGAACGATGATTGGGATAAGCATTACCATGAATTTGAACCTAAACAGTTTGANTTTTTAATGAACAAAACTAATTGGAAAATATTAAACTCTGAAAAATGGACTCCACCATATCAATTTAAATTTGGTATTAGACCTATTATTAGATCATTTACAAATAGATACTATATTGTANATTGTGAGAAGAATCATATTTAAAGCTTAATTACCAAACTATAAAAAATGGAATTTTATTTTTATATTTAGAGTAAACATACCAACTATCTTAAAATCATGAAAAATATTTTTACAACTANATTAGTGTTTCTTTTATCGTCATTCACAGTTTTTTCAACTGATAATAATGATAAAAAAATTATAAACGAAAACGTACTTAAANTTTTAGGTGGCGGATGTTTAGCACCTACTTCACAAGCTGTNATAGATATCGGAAATGTTNGGACAATGATTTTAGGCGGGGGAGATATGTGGTGGAATTTATCTGCAGCACAATATGAAGTACCTAAAGATAGTGATTTACACTCTATATTTGCTGGTGCATTATGGATAGGTGGCTTAGANGATAATGATAATCTTAAGGTTGCTGCAATGACATACAGAACTAANGGAGTGGATTTCTTTCCTGGNCCTTTAAATGCTGATATNAATAGTAATGAATACGGGACAGTTAGCTCAGAAATATGTAATAACTATGATAACCACTGGACTCTGACATTGTCTGAAGTAGAAGCATATGTAGATTATAATGATTGTGTAAATGATCCAAATTGTCNAGAAAATATTATATACCCAGAATATGAAATTCCAGAAGTAATTTTAAATTGGCCAGCCTCAAGAATTGATGTAGATGGAACTTATGATTATTTAGCCCCATTTATCGATGTTAATGGAGACGGAGAATATAATATTGGATCAGACTATCCAGCNTACAACATTAATAATGATTTAAATTGTTTAAATGATGATATGCTATTTGGAGATCAAAGCGTATGGTGGGTCTTTAATGATAAAGGAGGATTCCATGCAGAAACAGGGGGAGCAGAAATAGGATTAGAAATTCAAGCACAAGCCTTTGCNTATAAAACTGTTGATGATTTAGGTAATATGACATTTTATAGTTATAAAATTATTAATAGATCTANTGAAACATTAAACGAAACATATTTTGGTCAATGGGTTGATCCGGATGTTGGTAATTACCAAGATGACTATATAGGTTGCGATGTTGAATTAGGACTTGGGTATTGCTATAACGGAGATGACAATGATGAGAGTGACGCATTACAAGGTGTAAACGGATATGGTGAGAATCCACCAGCTGTTGGAGTAGATTTTTTTAGAGGACCATTAGCTGATGAAAATGATGGAGTAGATAATGATAGAGATGGAGAAGTTGATGAAGAAGGTGAGCAAATTATTATGTCAAAATTTGTTTACTATAATAATGCAGCTTGGGATACTGACATATATGATTGGAATAACGACCCTGTATTTGCTATAGATTACTATAATTATTTAAAAGGTATATGGACTAATGGCCAACCAATGACATATGGNGGAAATGGAGGGATAGCTTCTAATCCATTATGCGATTTTATGTTCCCGGGAGATACAGACCCTTCATTTGATCAAACTTGGGACGAAACTACAGCAGGAAACACCCCCTCTGATAGAAGATTTATTCAGTCAGCAGGACCTTTTACACTAGAACCTGGAGCCGTGAATTACATTACTACAGGAGTAGTTTGGGCCCAAGCAGAAGAAGGAGGCCCATTAGCATCAGTNGAGAAGATGAAAGAAGCTGATATTTTAGCCCAAACACTATTTGANAATTGCTTTGATATAAATTATTTTGTTTACGGATGCACCTGCGAATTAGCAATAAATTTCAACGAAGAAGCAAATGTTGATAACGGAACTTGCATCTACCCTGACAACACATATGTAGACTGTGATGAAAATTGTATTTATGGGGACACTGACGGAGATGGTTTTTGTACCGGTATTGATAATTGCCCAGATGACTATAACACAAGTCAGTCTGATACAGATAACGATAATATAGGTAATTCATGTGATAATTGCGTGCAAATATACAATCCAGACCAGTTAGACTCAGATAATGACGGAGTAGGAGATGCGTGCGAAAACACATCATTAGATGAAGAGCAAGATTTTGTTATAGAAATATATCCAAATCCTTTTTCTTATGAAACTAGAATAATAGCTCCTGAAAAAACTGAAGAGATTAAAATTTATAATAATGAAGGTAAATTAATTCAAATAATATCTAATCCTATTGAAACTCCATTTATATTTAAAAATAAAAATTTAACTAAAGGATTATACAACTTTATATTTAATGTTAATGGTATTAAAGTAAATAAAAAAGTAATTATAAATTAATATGAATAAACATTTAAATACATATTTAATGCTCTCATTCGCTTGCTGGTTAATTCACCCAACAATAGTTGAAGTGTTTGTAAATGGAAACAATATAGGTATGTCAAACTATTTTTCTATAAACGCAATAATGAAATCATTTATGTTAGGATTAGTCTTTACTATTATTTTCAGCTTAATATCAATGAGGAGGTAGTTTATGAAAATAATTTCTAACTCTAATTTCATCTTTTTTTAATTGAGAAATCAACATTTCTTTTGATTCAAATTTTATTTCATCCCTTATTCTAGAGAAAAAAAGAACTTTTATTTCTTCTTTATAAATGTTTTTGTTAAAATCTAAAATATGTAACTCAATTGATGATTTTTTTTCAGTTTTAAATGTCGGTTTCTTACCAATATTTAACATTCCTAAGTATTCTACATCTTTTACACTTACAAGGACTGCATATACTCCATCAGATGGAAGTAATTTATTTTTATAAGTAATTGCCAAATTTGCAGTTGGATAGCCAAGCGATTTCCCTATTCCATCACCATGAATTACTGTTCCATCAAAAGAATATGAATATCCTAATAAACTATTTGCCAT
>NHFO01000031.1 GCA_002170235.1 Flavobacteriales bacterium TMED113 | reverse complement strand
TCGCAATTTTTTGAATTTTTGAACTACACTCTGATAATGTTAACTTCATTTTTTCATCAATGGAAATAAGTTCAGATGTAATTTCTTGAAATTCTTTGGTGGAAATTTGTTTTTTTAATTTTGCTATAGCTAGAGCAATTAATATTGAAACAGATACTTGTGCAGTAAATGCCTTAGTTGATGCAACTCCTATTTCTGGTCCAGCATGGGTAAAAGTGCCAACATTTACTAACCTTGAAATTGATGATCCGACAACATTACAAACACCATAAACTAAAGCACCTTTTTCTTTAGCTAACCTTAATGCCGAAAGTGTATCCGCTGTTTCTCCAGATTGAGAAAATGCAATTACTATATCATCTTTATAAATTACTGGGTTTCTGTATCTAAATTCAGATGCATATTCGACTTCTACTGGAATTTTAGCAAGACCCTCAATAATATACTCGGCGACTAAACCCACTAACCATGATGAGCCACATCCAACAATTATAATTCTTGATGCATTTTTGAATTGTGTAATACTTTCGTTAAATCCTCTCAATTTAATAGCTTGTTTCTCTTTAATTATCCTTCCTCTTAATGTGTCAACAATTGATTTAGGTTGTTCATATATTTCTTTAAGCATAAATGTATTATAACCCCCTTTTTCGATTTCTTCCAGTTCCATTGTTAATTTCTGAATAGTTGGGGATTTCAACTTTTTTTCGATTGTTAAAATTGATAATTTATGACTTGATATTTCAGCAACCTCCCCATCATCTAAATAAATAGCTCTTTTTGTATATTTTAAGAAAGGTGCTGGATCAGATGCAATAAAATATTCATTTTTACCCACACCAATAATTAGAGGGCTTCCCTTTTTAGCCAAAACCATATTATTTGGCTCATCTACAGAAAGAACAGCAATAGAATATGCTCCAATAACTTGAGTTAATGTTTGTTGGACAGCTTCTAATAAAGACACATCTAAATCATTTTGAATATACTCGATTAAATTTACCAAAACCTCAGTATCAGTTTCAGATTTAAATTTATAACCACGTTGAATGAGACCTTCTTTTATTGAATCATAATTTTCAATTATCCCATTATGAACAATTGCTAATTTCTTATTCATTGAAACATGAGGATGGGCGTTTTTATTATTAGGTTTTCCGTGTGTAGCCCACCTAGTATGACCCATTACAAGGTTTTGATTTATATCTTTACTAATAAGCCTTTCTAAATCAGATACTTTACCTTGTTTTTTTTTTACAAATAATTTGCTTGATTTTAAATAGCATATACCGGCAGAATCATAGCCTCTGTATTCAAGTCTTTTTAATCCCTCAATAACAATATTTATACCATTTTTTGAGCCTACATATCCAATGATACCGCACATAAAGTATTATTTAATTATAACTAAATCTAAACTTAGGGATGAGCCTTCTCTATTATCAATCAATAATCTTTCAGCATTTGAGTTTTTACCTCCAACGTATAATCTCAAAATAGAGTTATGATTTTGTGAAATTATTTTTTGAATATGATCAGTTAATACAAATGTATATTTATCATCTGATGAATTATATATTCCACCAACAACACCTTCGATTGCCACATCCTCATTGTTAAAGTCCGTCAAAACTAAATATCCTGGAGGGTAAAAAAGATTATTAGTGTTATCCTGATAAACAGGAAGATTTAAGATAGCATTACTAACGACATATCCAGAGTCAGAAAAGTTTTCTAGAAAATTTAAATTAATCTCCGCACATATCCCCCCCATTGATTGTAAATATATTATTGAATCCAAGGGGCTACCTGTTTCTAAAAAATCATTAACAAAGCTGTTAGAGTAATCATGTTTAAAATTATTTAATCTATTTGATGAGCTTCCAACAGGAAAATCAATGACTTGCAATTCTTGATTAATGTCAGTATAAGAAAGCCTTAAGAAACAATTTGGACTACTCGTATTAAAGTATGTTATGCATCCTGTATTTTCAGTATTATTTGAGTTTATATATAAACCTTTGAATGTTTCTACAAATGTTTCGTTTGAAGACATGTCAGCATTAATAAGATTATTTATTAAATTACCTTCACTTAAATCAATAATTAATCTTGGTGATACAGTTTCATTTCCCCATTGTATTGAGTCAGAAATTTCATTCGAATTAAATGTTTTGTTAGCTATTTGATTTGGATTAAAATCAAAATCTTGTGTACTAAAAACTTCAGAAATAGTATCAGATGAACCTATGTTTTCATTAATTTCATATACAGATGCTTCTATATTATGAAGTGTGTCACCATATGAGTCATGGTAAGGTAAGCTTAGTTCTAAGGAATAATTAGTTCCTTCAAGGGGATTAATTTCTATATTATTACTAGGCAGGAGAATTTGCATATAAAATGAGGCCTCTGATTTACCAAAATAAGGATCATTAGTTACTCCAAGTAAATTATAGTTTCCTCTAGCAGATATACTATCCTCTTTTATAGAGAAAGATAGTATATTATAATTTTCGTTTGGAAAAGAGATTGAGTTTACATCATATAAATCAGAGTCAATTAAATCCTTACCTATAATATCATCTTCATTAGAGCATCCAATAATTAGAGTAAAAAAAATGCTGATAAATGTAATAATTACACCGGTTATTTTCATTTTATTTATGCAGTTTCTAAAGTTAAAGAGTTTTTGTAAAAAGAATAATACTCTTCATCTGTTAACTCATCTTTACCGTTACCAAGAGTCGGCACATCTTTTGGGAGAACTTCTTTAATCTCATTTATTTTACTAAAACCTTTATTAAAAATTATTGCATCAGAAAACTTTGAAGCGTGCTTATATAGCCCTATTGCATTAGGTTTTTTTAAAAACTCAAATGTATTTTCAATTTGGTCATCCTGTAGGACCTTTTTTGCTAAATCTTTATTAAGCATGCCTACAAACGATTTATTATATAAAGAAGTTATTATATGGGTTGAATTAAAAAGAGAGTCTTCACTGTATCTGGTTTTAAGATACATAGGCAACATACTTGTTATCCATCCGTGACAGTGTACTAAATCAGGCTTCCAACCTAACATTAATAATGTTTCTAAAACACCTTTACAGAAAAACAGCATTCGCTCATCATTGTCAACAAATAATTTACCATCATTATCTTTAAAAATTTGTTTGCGCTTAAAGTACTCTTCATTATCAATAAAATATACTTGAAGTTTTTGTTTGGAAACAGACCCCACTTTAATAATTAAAGGTTGATCAATATCATTTATCACCAAATTAACACCAGATAATCTAATTACTTCATGCAATTGGTGTTTTCTTTGGTTGATACACCCAAACCTAGGGATAAATATTCTGACATCAATATCATCTTTAGATTGCATAAAGGCTGCTAGATCTAAAATTCTTTGCCCAATATCGCCAATAGTATATGGTGATAATTCTTGAGCGACAAACAGTATATTTTTTTTCATAACTTCTTGTTTCCCTAATTAGTTGTTAAATAAATATAAAATAGTGTTTGCAAATTTATGAAATTTTATGAATTTTATCAATATTTGAAACTCTATTAATTTTAAAAATATTGTATTGTTTTTAAAATATTATGCAAAAATTTAATAAATCTTCAAGTCTAAAATCATTTCTTTTCGAAGAAAAAAATAAGAATACATCAATTGGGTTTGTTCCAACTATGGGCTCTTTGCATCAAGGCCATTTATCATTGGTTAGAAAGTCAAAATTAGAAAATGATATAACAATTGTTAGTATTTACGTAAACCCTTCACAATTTAATGATAAATCGGATTTTATAAACTACCCAAATAATATAAAAGAAGATGAGCAATTATTAAAACAAGTCAACTGTGACATTCTATTTTTTCCAGAAACAAAAGATATGTACAAAGAAGGNTTTAAAGAAATTAAACTTGATATAGGAAATTTAAATTTAATTCTAGAATCTAATAAAAGACCTGGACATTTTCAAGGTGTACTATTTATTGTACATAAATTATTTAAAATTATAATGCCAAATAAAACATATTTTGGGGAAAAAGATTATCAACAACTTTTAGTTATTAAGCGACTTACAAANAGATACTTTAAGCAAATCNAAGTTATTTCTTGTGAAACAGTAAGAGATAGTGATGGTCTCGCCTTAAGCTCTAGAAATAAAAAATTATCCAAAAATGAAATAATTATTGCTAAAAAAGTTTTTAAAGTGTTAATTTATGCAAGAGAAATTTTATTAAAAAAGACAGTAAAAGAATCTAAACAATATGTTGATGATTTTTTTAGTCAAAATGAAGAAATAACATTAGATTATTATGAAATAATTGACGAATCAAGTTTTTCTTTAGTAAATTCTATAAATAATAAAAAACTATATAGATTAATGATAGCTTTCAAAATAGGTAAGGTTAGATTAATAGATAATTTAAGTATAAAATTATGATGATAGANGTCTTTAAATCTAAAATACATAGAGCTACAATTACTGGAGCCAATGTTAACTATATGGGAAGCATTACTATTGATCCAAATTTAATAGAGGCCGCTAATATGTTTGCAGGTGAAAAAGTTCAAGTATTGAGCCTAAATAATGGCACTAGACTAGAAACATATATAATTTCAGGTCAAAGAGGCTCAGGAGAAGTTATTATTAATGGTCCTGCTGCTTTAAAAATACAACAGAATCATCAAGTAATTATAATTAGTTATATGTTTTTGAGAAAAAATGAAATAAATGAAATGAACCCTACTATAATTTTCCCCGAAGAAAAAACCAACAAAATAGTATGATTAAGTCTAAAATCAACAAATCATTAAATGTTCTTTTGCCTACAATTATTGGTATTGAATTAATTGTTTTAGTGGTTATGATGAGCCCAACATCCCCAGCTGAAATATGGGCAAATATAAACAATACTGTTTTTTACTCAAATAATTGGTTTTGGATTTTATTATCAATGATTTTTGGTTATTTAGGGGAAGTTTTAAGGGGTATTCGTTGGGTCTTACTAATAAAACCACTGGGTTATAACGTGAAAACTATCGATTGCGTAAATTCAGTAGCCTCGGGATACATGTTTAATGCAGGTGTGCCTAGATCGGGTGAAATAGCAAGATGTACTCTATTAAATAAAGTTTCCAAAACACCTATTACATATTTATTTGGCCATGTTCTTATGGAGAGGCTTATTGACTTCATTATTTTAGGGTTATGTATAATAGCATGTTGTATATATAAGTTTGAAGAAATTCGTTATACGATTCAAGAAATATTTCCTGTTACAATTCAATCTATTTTATCAGTAAAATTTTTAGTTATAATTTTACTAATAGTTATTTTAATTTTTTTGGTNTATAGATTAAGATTTGTATTCCTTACAGAAAAAAAAATAATTTTTTTCAAAAATTTATATCAAAAAATAAAAGCAGGATTTTATGCTGTAAAAAAAGTAAAACAAAAACAGTTATTTTTTATTTATACGTTCTTAATATGGCTTTGTTACTTTTCGATGACATATGTATGTTTTTTTTGTTTTGAAACTATGTCAGACTTTACAGTGATGGATGGTATTTTTGTTATGACATTAGGCGGAATTGGAATGGTAATGCCAACTCCTAGTGGAATGGGCTCATACCATATTGCCGCTATGTTTGCTTTAGGCTTGCTTTCCGTAAATGAGTTTACAGTAAACATTTTTTCCTCCTCTCCTCATCAGGATCAAATTACATTTGCATTTTTAGTTCATTCTGCACAAACTATTATGATTTTAGTAATGGGATTTCTGGGCCTTATACTTTTAAATGCGAAAAAAACTTACAATGCAAAAACATNTTGATTTGGAAGATTTTAACAAAAAAATATTAACCANTTTAGATTCTAAAAAATTGATCGCTAGATGGAAAAGAGAAAATCAAAAAATTATTTTTACTAATGGTTGTTTTGATATCTTTCACTATGGACATTTACATATATTATATCAATCTAAACGATTAGGCGACAAACTAATTGTTGGTTTAAATGACGATGAGTCTATTAGATCGATAAAAGGAATTCAGCGNCCAATACATAACCAAAAACAAAGAAGCGCTATATTATCCGCTATTTCTTTTGTTGATCTAATTATAATTTTTTCTGAAAAAACTCCTATTAAATTAATAAAAACTATTAAACCATGTGTTATAACAAAAGGTTCTGATTATAAAGTTAGTGAAGTGGTTGGAGGAGTTGAAGTGATAAATTGGGGCGGTAGGGTAACTTTAATACCTTTAATTAAAGATCTTTCATCAACACGTATTCTTAAAGAAATTTAATATGTCCAATAAATCTGTTTTTGTTTGTCAAAATTGTGGTTATGAGTCTATACAGTGGCTTGGTAGGTGCCCTTCATGTAAGGAGTTCACAACTTTTTCTGAAGAAATTATTATTAAAAATGAGAAAAACATTTTTTCAAAAACCATAAGTAAAAAGTCTAATCCTAGTTTGATAAATGATATAGTAAGCCCAAATTATCAAAAAATTCCTACAGATGACTTAGAATTAAATCGTGTTTTAGACAAAGGGATTGTCCCAGGGTCTATTATTCTTTTAGCTGGTGATCCAGGAATAGGGAAATCTACATTATTATTACAATTAGCTATACAGGGTACAATAAAAACTCTATACATATCNGGNGAGGANTCTGAGAATCAAATTAAACTTAGGGCAGATAGAATAGGAGTAAAAAANAAAAAGTGTTTTATTTTAAATGAAACACTTNTAGAAAATATTTTTTCATATTTATCTAATGTAGAAAACAATCATCAATTAATAATTTTAGATTCAATTCAAACTTTATATAGCAATCAAATAGCATCTCCAATTGGATCAATCTCCCAAATTCGAGAATGTTGCTCTCAATTATTACAATTTGCAAAAAGAACAAACATTACAATCATTATCATTGGCCANATNACAAAAGATGGTCAAATTGCTGGCCCTAAAATTTTAGAGCATATGGTTGANGCTGTACTACATTTTGAGGGAGATAAAAACTTTCATTTTAGAATTTTGCGATCTAAAAAAAATCGNTTCGGATCCACATCTGAAATAGGTTTATATGAAATGGGTNCCCAGGGATTATCATCTGTTAAATCCCCATCTAAAATATTAATATCTAATAATTTCAAAAATTTNGATGGCTGCTCAATTTCTTGTGTCATGGAAGGAGGTNGGCCCTTCTTAGTTGAGGTACAAGCTTTAGTTGGCTCGGCTGTATATGGAACGCCTCAAAGAACAGCCAATGGCTTTAATTTAAAGAGATTAAATATGTTATTAGCTGTTTTAGAAAAAAAGTGTGGATTTAAATTAGGNAAAAAAGATGTCTTTCTTAATATTATTGGAGGAATTAGAGTTACTGATCCAGCTTTAGACTTGTCTGTTGTTGCATCAATATTNTCTTCAAGTATAGACTTACCTATATTNAAAAACTCTTGCTTTATTGGAGAAGTGGGTTTGAATGGAGAAGTTCGTCCAGAACAAAATATTTCAAAAAGAATTTTAGAAGTAGAAAAAATGGGTTTTGAAAATGTTTTTATTTCCTCAATTAATAAATTAAATATCAACACAAAAAAAATAAATATCATTAATGTTTCAACTATAAATGAATTAAAGAAGAATTTATTTGAATCATAAACAATATTTTTAAGAATTATTTCATTCAATTTATGTATATTTGCTAGCTATTATATTAGATACAAATCAATAATTTGTATGTATTTGAAACTTTAACTATGAAAAATTATATATCACTATTCGTTTTTTTATTTGTATTATCTACGGCTATGTTTTCACAAAATCATGATCATAAAACTTGTGGCGCAGATATAATTCTAAATAAAAATTTAACAGACAATCCTGAGAAAATAATTATAAGAAATCAATTAGAAAGTCATACACATGAATTTATAGAAAAATATAAAAATNCTTCTAAGATGGGNCAGCAATATATTATTCCCGTTGTTGTTCATGTTATTCATGATTATGGTGTTGAAAATATTAGTGAAGAGCAAATTGCACGAGCAATGGAAACGGTCAATGAAGACTGGAATGCAGAAAATAATGATATTTCGGAAGTAATAGATGATTTCTCAGATTTAGTTGCANATTTTGGTATAGAATTTAGGTTAGCAACAATTGATCCAAACGGAAATTGTACACACGGAATAACTCGAACGGCATCTCCTTTAACTGAAGGAAACGATGAAGCTGCTAGGAGCTTGATTTCNTGGCCAGATGATAATTATGTAAATATTTATGTTATAAAAAGCATGTCACCCGGATCATCTGCTGCTGCATATGCTAATTACCCAGGTGCAGGAGATCCATATGATGTTATTGTTTCATTACACACATACTTTGGTCATGGAGTTGGTACAGCTGGAAGTAGTAATTATGTAAGACACACTATATCTCACGAATTTGGTCATTTTATGAACTTAGCGCATCCATGGGGAAGCACAAATGAACCTGGTGTTCAAGATAATTGTGGGACTGATGATGGTGTTGATGATACACCTAATACTATTGGATCAAGTCAAACATGCATTTTAAATCAAGAGACGTGTGGTAGTTTAGATAATGTTCAAAATATTATGGATTATGCTAATTGCGCCCACATGTTTACAGAGGGACAAAAACAAAGAGTACACGCTGCATTAAATTCAATGGCCGGAAATAGAGAAAGTTTATGGCAAGAAGAAAACTTGATTTTAACCGGTACTGATAATGATCATTTTGGCTCACAAGAAACATATTTAACTTGTGCCCCAATTCCAGATTTTAATACAACAACAAATACTGGGTGTCAAGGAAGTGAGATAGAATTTAGATCTCACGCATATAATTCTGATAATATTTATTATTATTGGAATTTTGGTGAGGGGGCTTCTCCTCAGTTTTCTTCATTAGAAAACCCTACAGTAACTTACAATGAGTATGGTTCTCACCCAGTAACTTTAGAGGTTTGTAATGGTTCAATATCAGATGAATCAACTATATGTAATCAGTTGACACGTGAAAATTATATATATATTTTGGACGCATTAGAAGTTGATGATAACGGTATTACGCAAAACTTTAATTCTACAAACTTTCCAGAAGATGATGGCTGGTATATTGTTCCTCAGGACACTGAAGATACTTGGGAGACAACAAATATTGCATCATGGACTGATGATAGTTCGATCAGAATAAGAAGTAGATATTTTGGTTTTGAGTTAAAGAGCCACACATTTACAACACCTGAACTTGATTTATCAGATCTGAGTTCAGCACAAATGTTTTTTAATTTAGCTTATGCCCTAAAAAGTAATCAAACAGATTTTGAAGGTAATTTATATATTCAAGATAAATTGATTGTATACACATCTGACGATTGTGGAGAAACATGGATGGAAAGAAAAACATATTATACAGAAGATTTGATTACTGTCGTAGATGAATATGGCAATCCACTTCCAATATTTAATAACTTTATTCCTGAGGGTGATAATATTAATCCTGGTAATTGGGAGGAGAGAAGTTTTAGTTTAAACAATGTAGCGGGTGACTCTGGAGTTATTATTAAGTTTGAATTTACTGGAATTGGCCTTAATGAAGATGGTATTAATATGGGTGGAAATTGGCTATACTTAGATAATTTAAGAATAGGTAATAATTTTACTGACATAAATGAAAACTTTGATTTTGGATTAAAAATTTTCCCAAATCCTTCCAATGGAATTGCTAATATTTCATTTGATTTATTTAAAAAGGAAGAAATAACTATTGAGGTTTTAGATATTTTAGGCTCTTCGTTTGGGGATAAAAAAATAACACTTGAACAAGGCTCTCATGAGCTTAATTTAAGTAATTATTATCCAAATCTTTCAACAGGTTCATATTTAATTTCTGTCAATATAGGCACTAAACAGCACCTTAAAAAATTAACAATAATTCGTTAATTTTGATGGATGTATTTTAGGATTATTTTATATTTCATATGCTCTAATTTAGCTTTCTCTCAAAATGAGATATGTGCGACAACGTATTATGTAAATAAATCGCTTAGTGATTCCCCTGAAAAATTACAAATACTTAATGAATTAAATAATTTCACTCAAGAATATATTAATCAAAATTTACACTGTAGAAGCGCTGATACAAATTACATTATCCCTGTTGTTGTTCATGTTATTCATAATTATGGTACTGAAAGAATTTCTGAGAATCAGGTAAATTCAGCGATAGAAACTATGAATAATGATTTCAACGCTTTAAACGAAGATATATCAGATGTGCTAGATGACTTTACATCCTTAGTATCTGACATTGGAATAGATTTTAGATTAGCCAAAATTGATGAAAATGGAAATTGTACAAATGGAATTACTTACAATCAATCTATTTTAACTTATTCAGGGGGTGAAAATGTAAAAGAAGACACTTATTGGAATAATGAAATGTATATGAATATATGGGTTGTAGCCGATCTAGCTAGTGAGGGTACAGCAGCCTATGCATATTACCCAGGAACAGCTCCAGATAATCATGAGGGTATAATATGTGATGACGATTATTTTGGTACAATTGGAACTGCTAGTAATAGTAATTGGTCAAGGCATACCATGCCGCATGAAGTAGGGCATTACTTTAATTTACCTCATCCTTGGGGGAGTAACAATGGTCCAGGGGATGATGATAATGATGGCGATGGGATACCTGATAATTGTTTAATTGATGATGGAGTTGAAGATACTCCTTTAACTTATGGAGTTGGTAACTCTAACTGTCCATTATCACAAAGCTCATGTGATGGAAGTTTAGATAACGTTCAGAATATAATGGATTATTCTAATTGCGCTCATATGTTTACAGAGGGTCAAAAATCAAGAGTTCATGCAGCCTTGAACTCTAATGCTGGTGGAAGAAAAAACTTGTGGCAAATTGAAAATTTGTGGGCAACAGGAGTTCACGATGAATATGAGCCTCAAATTTGCCCCCCGATTGCAGATTTTAAATCAAATACGCAATCTGGTTGTAGTAATACCACTGTTTTTTTTGAGGACATGAGTTATAATACATCTGAAATAGATACTTATTATTGGTATTTTGGAGAAAGTGCTGACCCCATAGAATCCTCACTTAAAAATCCAATTGTAACTTATAATCAACCAGGATCACATACAGTAAGATTAGTTGTCACTAACACTGGGGGAACTAATGAATTGGTAAAAGAAGAATACATAACAATTTTAGATGGTGATGTGGCTCCTCATATAGAGCAATTTGAAAGCAAAAATTTCCCTTTCAATAATAATTCTTCAAATTGGTATGTAAAACCCGTTGATTCAGAGGCAACGTGGGAAAGAAATCAGGTAGCTTCGTATGATGGTATCGGATCTCTTAGATTAAGTAGTCAATTTTTTAATTCAAGTGACATAATTCATGAGCTAACAACACCTGAACTAGATTTTACTAATCAATTTTCTGAGCAGGGTAACCCACTTGCTTTGTACTTTAATTTAGCTTACGCCATGAGGGTTCCATACACTATAGATGGAAAAAGTATAATTACAGATAAATTAGATGTTTTTCTATCAAAGGACTGTGGCGAAACATGGATTCAAAGAGCTAGTTTTGAATCTGTAGAGTTAAATACGAAGGGTGATAGTATTGTATTTAACAATTATGTTCCAGAAGCATCTGATTGGGAAGAAAGGTATGTAAATATTCAAACTGCTTCAAACGAACCTAGTGTAATTATTAAGTTTCAATTTACAGGTAGTGGAAGGTTAAATGAAGAAGAAGCTTTTATTGTTGACAATGGAACTATAATTACTGATAACATAGGTGGAAATTGGTTGTATTTAGACAATATACGTATTGGAAACGGGGAATGGGAAACATTGGAAAATAATATAAAAGAAATAGATTTTGATATTTTCCCTAACCCAGCATCTAAAAACTCTTACTTGCGTTTTAATATTATAAATGATCAAGAATTACATATTAAAATTTACAATATATTAGGCGAACAAGTTTTTTATAAAGAAAAGTTATTTTATAGAGGAAATAACACTGTACTATTATCATCATTTGTAAAAGACAATAAATCAGGTTTATATTTTATAGAAGTGTCATCAAAAAATTATTATGGAAAAGACATCATTATACTTAGTAAATAAAAAA
>NHFO01000030.1 GCA_002170235.1 Flavobacteriales bacterium TMED113 | reverse complement strand
TTACAGTCGTATCCAGTAGCTACACCAGCTTCATCACCAGCATCCACACAGTCATCATATCCGTCTGCTAAGTAATAATCTGGCACACACCCGTTAGGAGAGTAAAAAGTCCAGTTAGTTTCATCTCCACAGAAGAAACCTCCTGCATCAGCACATGCTTCACAAAGTGAAATACATGAACCGTCATCATCCGTTGCGAACTCATTATAATTTGCTGCACTTGCATCAGTACAACCTAATACTGTACAAGTACCTAATGTGCCTTCAGCAAAATCTGTTGCTGGTCCACTAAATGAAGAGTCCCCAATCATTAATACGTTTCCATTCCATCCATCACCATAAGCATCATTCATTGTTACTGTATAACATGCTGAAGCATCAAAACCACAAAGAGATCCTGAATAAGGAGCTCCTCCCGATAAAAGTGTGTTTCCATCAGCATCCATTATTGACCATGATACTTCTGATTGCCATGAACCACCGTCACAAGAAACCATAAGTCCTCCTGAACCACCACATTCACCACATTCATCAACTGTAGCGTCACCACCACATTCACCTGCACAGTCTGCTACTGCAGTACCACCACATACTCCTGCACAATCTAATACGTTACCGTCGCAGTCACAAGCGCCTTCAGCTATACCAGCACCACCACATTCACCACACTCATCAACTGTAGTCTCACCACCACATACACCTGCACAATCTAATACGTTTCCGTCGCAGTCACAAGCACCTTCAGCAATTCCATTACCGTCACAAACACCACACTCGTCCAGTACTGAAGNACCANCACAANCACCTGCACANTCAACNNCTNCNGTACAGTTACCATCACANTCNAAATTTGCTTCTGCATAAGTACAAGAAGCATCATCAACCATAGCATCTGCATTAAAGTTACAAGCTGTACTATCAGTACATCCTGCTAATTCACATGACGTAGTTGTAACTCCAAGACATTGTAGNAAACAACCTCCTGAACCACAATATAGATAATTAACTCCGTCAGTTCCGTAAGCACCATTTGGTACAAAACCANCTGTATAAGNTCCTGNATAAGAACCGTCAGTACAACCTCCAGATGCATTACTTAAAGAATAATCTGTTTCAGATACTTGAGNGTATCCTTCTAAACAGTTNCCATCACAATCAGCATTTGCTGCTGCTGCCGGCTCGTTACAACCACAACCTAAATCTTCTGCCGTACCAGCACAGTCACCATTACAGTCTACTGTTGCAGTACAGTTACCATCACAATCAAAGTTTTCTGCTGCAAATGTACAAGTACCATCATCTGTGTCTGCCGCATCGTTATAGTTACACGCCGATGAATCCGTGCAACCAAAAACTGGGCAATATCCTACTGTTCCACTTGCGTCTGGTCCAGATGCTAAAATATTTCCATCTGCATCAGAAATAGACCATGAGTTTTCATAAGNCCATCCTGCAGCAGGTGTGAATACTACGTCAGTACAAGCATCTAAATCAACTCCACATAATGTATGAGTTTGAGTAGCTCCTNCAAGGAAATCACTACCATAAACAACACCATTAACCGTTATTGTACTTACTGTACCATCAAAATAATCCCATCCATCACCATAAGAATCTGTAAGAGTTAAAGTTAAAGAAGAACCATCTAAACAGTTTCCAGCACAATCAAGTCCTGCTCCTGCCGCTGGCTCACCACAACCACATCCTAAATCAAATAAACAAGAACCATCATCTGCAGTAGCATCCGCATTAAAGTTACATGCTGTACTATCCGTACAACCGTAAACAGCTGCTGCATTCCCTGATCCCGATGCTGAAGCACCTGAATCAATGGTAAATGATGCCGCACCAACTGTAAGAACATTTCCATTCCATCCATCTCCATATGCGTCAGTCATATCAACTGTATATTCTCCAGTTAAACACATTTCGCCTGTAAAAGGAGCTCCTCCAGATAGTGTAGATCCGTCAGCACTAGTAATAGTCCACGAAACTTCACTTTGCCATGAGCCACCATCGCATGAAACAGAGACCATAGAACCATTCATTCCTGATCCAGATGCAGATGCTGCATTGTCAGTAATTGAAAATGAATCCATGCCAACAGATAGAGTGTTTCCATTCCATCCATCTCCATATGCGTCGACCATGTCAACTGTGTATGCTCCACAAGCAAGCGCTAAGTCACCAGAATATGGTGCACCACCTGTGAATACTGCTCCTGAAGCATCAGTGATAGTCCATGAGACTTCACTTTGCCAAGAACCTCCATCACAAGTAACATTTACTTGTGCATTTAATGTAGCGAAACAGCATAGAACTGTCGCCAAAGAAAGTATAAATTTTTTCATCGGTAAAAATTTTTTTATTAATAATGCGGATTTTTCGTCCATAAATAAACATAAATTACCCATCACATAAATAGGACATAATAACAGAGGTAGAAACCTCTATCAAAGTATCAAAATTTGCGTGAATTAGGGTATAATTCAGTCATAAATATCGCTCAATTTATTTAAAAAAACAAACTAAATGGACCTAAACTTTACAATAAATAATTATTTAATTGGAACTAATTATTTGTTAAAATTTTGGTAATTTCAATTGTTCATGAAGAAAACAGCATTAATAATTTTAGATGGTTGGGGGCACGGCAAAAAAAACGAATCCAACGCTATATACAGAGCTAAAACTCCTTATATAGATAGTCTATATAAAAAATTCCCAAACAGTGAACTAATCACTCATGGAGAGATGGTGGGGCTCCCAAAAAATCAGATGGGCAACTCTGAAGTTGGACACATGAATATAGGGGCTGGAAGAATCGTAAATCAAGACCTTCAAAGAATCAATAATGATATAAAGGAAGGTGCTTTTGAAACTAATTCGACTCTACTAAAAGCTATAGAAAACGCGAAAAAAAAGAACAAACCTATTCATTTAATGGGCCTTATTTCAAATGGCGGCATACATTCACACATCAATCACTTATACAATATATGTGACTTAATTATAAAACATAATGTAGAGAAAGTATTTATACATGGATTTACTGATGGCAGAGACACTGACCCAAAATCTGGTTTGGGATTTGTGANATCTATAATAGAAAAATACCAAAANACTAATGTCAAATTAGCATCTATNACNGGAAGGTATTACGCAATGGATAGAGATAANAGATGGGAAAGAACTGCTTTAGCCTACCACGCCTTGACCAAGGGAGAAGGNAAGCAAACAACTGATATATTTAATAAAATAAAAGAGTCTTATAATAATAATATAACTGATGAGTTTATTAAACCAATTATACAATTAGATGAGCAAGGTCCTATAGGCACAATACAAGAAGGCGATATAGTAATCTGTATTAACTTTAGAAAAGATAGATGTAGACAAATTACATCTGTTTTAACTCAAAAAGATGAGCCACAATATGAGATGAAGAAAATGCAATTATCTTACTATACTATGACTAATTACGATAATTCCTTTCAAAAAATTAACATACTTTATAGTAAAGATCTATTAAATAATACTCTAGGAGAAGTTATTGCTAATAACGGGCTCACTCAATTGAGAATAGCAGAAACAGAAAAATATCCTCATGTAACTTATTTCTTTTCTGGAGGAAAAGAGGAGCTATTTAAAAATGAAAAAAGAGTTTTAATAAACTCTCCAAAAGTTGCTACTTATGATTTAATGCCTAGTATGAGCTCGCAGAAAGTGACTAGCGCCTGTATCAATGAAATAAATAGCTATAAACCTGATTTTATCTGCCTTAATTATGCTAACCCAGATATGGTAGGTCACACAGGAGATATAAAGGCGGTCATTGAAGCATTAGAAGTAATTGATTCAAACGTAGAGAAATTAGTTAAAAATTGTATAAAGAATGATTACACTATTATTATAATAGCAGATCATGGTAATGCTGAATATATGATTAATAAAGATGGGTCTCCTAATACCGCTCACACTTTAAACAAAGTGCCTATATTCTTAATTAACAGTGACTATAATAATATATCAGAGGGCAAATTAGCCGATGTAGCTCCAACATTATTGAAGATAATGAATATTAAACGTCCACGGGAAATGAAAGGGAAAACTCTGGTTAGCGACTAAGAAAAATATAACCAGCCTTTTGTTTAGTTTCATTATTATACTTCAACTTATAAAAGTAAATACCATCTAAACAAGGGTCTTCTCCTAAGTTAAAATATGTACCATCCCAACACGCCTCATTTGAGTGAGAACACGGAGAATAATCTTTTGCAATGAAAACTAAATCACCCCAGCGGTTAAAAATTTCCATATGGGCACCATCAGTCATTGTTCCAAAATCCATGAATAAATAATCATTATTGCCATCCCCATTTGGAGTAAATGCATTAGGAGCACCACAATCAATTACATCTATATTAAATAAGTACGACAATTCATTGCCACACTCATCAGTTACTACCATTTCATACTCTAACATTCCTGTTTGATCAGTTAATGTATACATAACTGGTATATTTTCTCCAACAACCTCACCACCATTAACATACCAATCAAAAACAAGTTGACCAGCACCCCCTTGAATATCAGGGATAATCATATCTTCTTCTCCAATACACGCATAACCTTCAAGTGGAGGCCAAAGGACTTGCATAGGTTCATAATCCTCTGTTTCTATAAATAAAGAGGCTGTTGCCACAGAGCCGCAGGCATCTACAACATTAAATATGTATTCTCCATCACCTTCAGGATAAGTTGTCAGCTCAGCAACTGGAAAAATTCCATCTGGAGCTTCCCAATAATAATCAATTGGCTCTACCCCTCCAGAATATTCACCTTCTAAAATTACCTCTTGACCTGAACATACAGTACTGCCAGGAGGAACTGTTAATGAAATAATATCTGTGTTTTCAAGAATAACTTCTAACTCACTTTGATTAACACATTCATTAACAAAAGGGAAAGAAAAAATTATTGTTTCATCATCCTCAATAAAAGTATCTGGTATTGGTATTATATCAATACCTACAGATGTAGAACCAGCAGGCACTTCAACAAAACCATTTAAAGGATAGACATCAACACCGTTCATGAAAGTTCCAGATGTCTCATAGTAAAAAACTGTGTCTTCAGCAAAGGCATAAGGTAATTGAAATAATAAAGTGCTAAGCCCACAACCTTCAGTCATAACATATGGATCGCTATAAAAATCAGAAGTAATTTCTACGGTAGGTGTCAATGGTATTAAATCAAAATTCACAACATCCTGAGACATGTTTTCACATTGGTCTATGGCAATTAGAGTATATTGACCCGGATATAAGCCCTCAGCTGGGAGGTTTATGTCTGTACTTATTTGATTCCCGTCATAAAACCAAGAGTAATTTACCATACCTACACCACCACTTACAATACCGGATATATTATAATCTCCTGTTACATCTTCACATATAATTAGCTCTTCTGGCGTATTAACATATAATTCTTCGACATCTGATATTGTTACATTTAACTGGTCAGGAAAAGATGAACAAACATCAATAAAATCAAAATAAAATTCTATTACCTCATTCCCTTCAACTAGGTCATCTTCCAATATTTCTATAGGAATATAAACAACATCTTCTCCTGCCGGAATAGTTACCTGTAAAGACTCTAAAAGATAATCTTGTCCAATAGCAGCTGTCCCTCCAACAGAAAAGGAGACAGTAGTATTCTCACTTGATGTCTCTAATAAATTAAACGCAAGACTACTTTGAAAACAACCCTCAGGTAAAAACGCAGGATTAGGCACATCTGATGAAACTAGCTCAACAAAAGGAGATTCCTCAACATAAGACAATGATAATTCGTCACCCGACATACCCTCACATCCTTCCTGAACTATAAATTGATATAACCCTTCGGGAGCAATGTCAAAATTTAAATCTAAATCTGTAGAAACTAAAACTCCATTTACATACCACGCGTATGAATATGGTTCTAAACCTCCATTTACTACAGGGGATAAACTAATAGGTTCACCTTCACATATTGTGATATCATCAGGTAAAAAAGTTTCTACAAAAGCAGGTAAAACTTGAACATCTGTAATAGAAGATGCTAGTTGATTACCACAGCTATCCGTAACTTCAACAGAGAAAAATGTGCTATTTTCAGGGTCTTGAGTAATTGAGGGTTGATCACTAATAAGTTCACCATTTTCATTAAACCAAGAGTATGAATACGGCTCTATACCTCCTGATGCAAAAGCATCAATATCGACTGTTCCGAAACAGTCGGTTTCTAGTTCAGATGGAGAATTAACAATTAACTCATCTTGATCTGTAATACTTAACTCAATAATTTGCGTCTCTAGATCAGAACATGCTACTGGAAGACCATCCACAGTAATTATCAAACTCTCAACACCCTCTCCAACCCCATCATAAAAAACATCTATAGGTAAAATAAAATTTTCTTGTTCTGCAGGTAAAATGATTTGATTCGGTAAGTTTTCATAATCTATACCGTAAGTTGCATCACCACTATATGATAAATCAACTGTTAAATCCATAGTCATATCACCACTTCTAACAAATTGTAAATTTAAATCTCCACAACCCTCTAAAACAGAGCTTCCAACTAAATCCGCCTCAGAATTAAAGGAACTAACTTCAATTGATGGACTAGCGAAACTATTAGCTTCTAAAAAAACCCCTGAATCTAATGCAGTATCTAAACAATTACCAATTGCTAATTTAATATGATAGGTCTCATCACAAATTAGTCCATCTATATAAGCCTCTAAGGGAACTGTAAAACCTGTAAAACCTTGAACAGTATTTTCCGGTGCTGGAGGAGTATTAGGCCCTTGAGCAGCACCACCCCAGCCACCATAGTCATTATCTACCCAATAAACATTATAACTTTCAAAGTTTGGATCAATATTATTACAATCAGGGTCATTAGTAAGCTCACCTGCATTAATAGTATTTATTGCAACCGGTGTATTAGTTCCTGGCACTAAAGCAATATTCACTGAGTTGTTTGTATAAGTACCTGCAATACCTGGACCACTAACAAAAAAACCAAATACATCATTAAAACTAGAACAAGTATAACTTGTGTACTCAGCAGAACCAAAAACATAATTAAAAGTCATAGACTCAGATTGAGCCACAAAATCAAATTCTACAATAGTAACATTGTTGATATTAAAGCCTCCCATACCCATCTCAGCTAATAACTGACCTAAATCTGCATCACCTGTTATATTTGGAGCACCTCCTCCAAAACCACCTGAAACAAAGTCTGCGCCACCAGTACAAAGAATTACTCCTTCTTCAAATCCAATATTAGCATTTGTTCCATCAAAATATCCAATATTTGTAGGCCCACTTTGCCACGTAAAATTAGATGCAGTCATTCCTGAACCCAATAATACTTCTGTAACTAAATACTCTGATGTATTATAAGGAGCCCCATTATTAACTACAATTTGCGAATATGAAAAAGTAGTTAAAAAGAAAAATGCTATTATAATATTTGTTAATACCTTCATAAAATTATTTAACCAAAGTAACAGTTCCTGTTTTTATTTTTTCACCTATATCACCGTTAAAATAAATTACTTTATACGTATATATAGATTGTTCTGCAAGCATACCACTTGGGTATGTTCCATCCCATCCTTGACCTGGATCAGATGATCTAAAAATTTCTTTTCCCCATCTATCAAAAACTATTAATTCAAACTCATCTGCTCCAACGGCACTTACTAAAAAAGTATCATTATCACCATCATCATTGGGAGTAAATATATTTGGTGCATAAATAAATAAATTTGGATATATATGAACAATTGAAGTCGCTTCACTAATACATCCATATTCATCCTCAACTGTTAGAGTTACATAATATTCTCCAGGACCAGGAAAAGTATGAGTAGGCTCATATTCATATGCAAAGTCTCCTCCGTCACCAAAGTCCCACAAATAACTTACATGTACATCATCTAAGGTTTGATAAAAGTCTACTAAATTTTCGCTAATTTCTTGATGAGCAAAATATGGAGGAGGAGGAATAGAGGGGCCAACAGAAAATGTTTCAGTTGAAGCATTACTACACATGTCAGTTACAGTTAATGAGTACTCTATTAACTCATCCTGAACATAAACATAATTATCTTGAGAAACTTCACCATTAGACCACTCAAAAGAAAAGTCAGTGATTGATTGAGGCACATCTGTATCTAAATTTTCAATATTTAGAAATACAAGTTCGCCTTCACATCCTTCCATATCTTCAACAAAAAAAGAAGGGCCATCATATTCTTGAATATCTAAAGGAATACTAAAATTAGTAATTTGTTGATTACAATTATCTAATACATATCCAGTATAAGTATTATTAAAATTTTGAGGATAAACAATCATCTGNTTNCCACTTGGNACATCATCAGGGTTTATATTATCCCAAAAAATGGTATANTCTGAAGCGCCTATTGTTTCAATGGACACTAAACCTTCCATTCCAANACAAATTGGTGATGAAGATTGTGTTGANACCTGTGGGGCTAGTGGNTTAATTAAACTAATTTCAACAGATTGATCAAAGGACTCCTCTGTACAATCATCAGTGACTGTTAAATTAAATTCTTGTGTATCTCCTAAATCCATATCAAATAAAATGTTATTTGACAAAGAATTAGGGCCCCCATCCCAGGAATAAGAATAATTACCTGANCCACCTAAAANATTTGGNTCTAANAAAACATATTCATTATCACAAGTTGAGTAGTCAGGAAAATCTATACTAATTGGTTCATATTGGGCTACTTCGACACAAAACTCTATTGGCCCANCAGATTGATCNCCACAGTCATCNCCGACTGTAAGNGTNTATATTGAATCACTTTCTGGAGTTACAATAACAGAGGGNTCTGTCGAAATTATATTACCCGAGCTATCCTGCCACTGATATGAATATGGCTCTCCAATTCCCCCTGATATGCTCAGTGGTTCAAGTTCAGCCACATCACCAAAGCAATTAATTTCTGGACATTCACCTGGATCTATTTCTATAGGCTCTTGATCGTAAATAATTATTTCTACTTCNTGAACCTCTACATCACCACAAGCATCAGGTAGNCCCTCAACAGTNATAATTANGGTTTCNNCATCATCNATAATTCCGTCAAAAAAGACACTAAAAGGNAGAATGTAATTTTCAACATTNGGGGGTAAAACAATTTGATCTGGTAAAGCTTCATAGTCAACTCCATATGTAGATGTTCCTGAGTATGATAACATAACAGGTAATTCACTTTCCATGTCACCCGAACGTACAAACTCTAAGGATACAAGACCACAACCCTCTAAAACTCCACCTTCAATACCAGCAAAATCATAATTTGGAACTGCGTCAACACTAACTGATGGGCTAATAAAACTATTAGCTTCAATGAATACAGCTGAATTTAATGCACCATCACTTGCATCAGCAATAGCCATNTTAATGTGATAAGTTTCCCCACAAGTTAAACCGTCATATGTTGCTTGCAATGGGACTGTAAATCCAGTTACTGATTGCACCGTTCCAGTTGGCTCTGGGGGTTGATTTGGTCCGTCCCATCCGTCTCCAAAATAATCATTATCAATCCAAAATACATTATAACTTTCCCAATCAGGATCAATACCTTCGCAATCTGCGTCTGAAAATCCACTTGGTGTACCTGCATTTACTGTGTTAACAGCAACAGGTGTGTCAGTAAATTGACCAGGGTTATTAGGATCAGGAACTAAAGCAAGATTAACTGCATCGTTTGAGTAAATTCCATTTATTCCAGGACCACTTAGAAAAAATCCAAAAATATCATTAAACACAGAACAAGTATAACCTGTNTACTCAACAGAGGAAAATACATAGTTAAATGTAACTGATTCAGATTCAGCAACAAAATCAAATTCTAATATTGTAACATTATTTACATCCCAAAATAAATTAATTTGGTTTAAAGCTAACTCTAGATCAGAGTCTCCAGAAATGCCGGAACCTCCTCCAAAACCTCCGGTAACTAATCCTATACCACCTGATGACAATATTACGCCTTCCTCAAATCCTATGTTAGAATTAATACCATCAAAATAACCGATTCCTTGAGCAAAACCTACAGAAGAAAAGTTTGATGTTACTAAATCTGCACCTAATAAAACATCATTCACTAAATATTCTTCTGTATCATATGGAGCTGCATTTGTTGTTACTANTTGTGCTGAACAAAACGATACAACCAAAAATGAAAAGATTATTAAAAAATGCAATTTGCAATTCATACTACACGTTCAATATTAAAGATAAAATAAATATTTATCCGGGTTTTTAATAATAGAATAACATTAATTAATAAATTTATGCATAATTATCCAAATCTAATAATTGTAATATGGGTATTTATTTAACATAAGATAAAAATTGAAATGGAAAGACTACAAGATTACATTAGACAAAACAAAAATCGTTTTTTAACTGAACTATTTGAACTACTAAGAATACCCTCTATTAGCGCTGATCAAAAATTTAACAACTCAATGATTGAAACTGCTAATTTGATTAAAAATAATTTAGAAAAAGTTGGAATAGATAATGTAGAATTATGTGAAACTAAAGGATTCCCAATTGTATACGGAGAAAAAATAATTAACCCAGACTTTCCAACAGTTTTAATTTATGGACATTATGATGTTCAACCACCTGANCCACTAGATCTTTGGGAGTCTGATCCTTTTGACCCTCAAATAAGAGATGANAAAATCTATGCTAGAGGAGCATGTGACGATAAAGGTCAAGTTTTTATGCATATAAAAGCTGCTGAATTTATGATAAAAAATAATTTACTTTCTTGTAATATAAAATTCATGATAGAGGGCGAAGAAGAAGTTGGATCAGAAAATTTGGAACCATTTGTAAAAAATAATAAAGAAAAATTAAAAGCTGATGTTATTTTAATTTCTGACACAGGAATTATTGCTAATGACACACCTTCAATTACTACAGGACTAAGAGGACTCAGTTACGTAGAAGTTGAAGTTACTGGACCTAATAGAGATTTACATTCAGGTTTATATGGGGGAGCTGTTGCTAACCCTATCAATATTTTAACTAAAATGATAGCTTCATTACACAATGAGAAAAATGAAATAACAATTCCTGGATTTTATGAAAATGTTATTCAAATCTCTGANGAAGAAAGAAAAGAAATGGCTAAAGCGCCGTTTAATCTACAGAAATATAAAAATGAACTAGATATTATAGATGTGCATGGTGAAGAAGGTTATTCTACTATGGAAAGAAACTCTATTAGACCAACATTGGATGTCAACGGTATATGGGGAGGTTATACAGGTGAAGGAGCAAAAACTGTTATTCCATCCAAAGCATATGCTAAAATATCAATGAGATTAGTTCCAAATCAGGATTCTGATAAAATTACTGAACTTTTCCTATCTCACTTTAAAAAAATAGCCCCTGATTGTGTAAATGTAAAAGTATGCCCGCACCATGGAGGAGAAGCATATGTTTCTCCTACCAATGACATGGGATACCTATCTGCAAGTAAAGCAATGGAAGAATCATTTGGNAAAAAACCAATACCTGTNAGAACAGGGGGAAGTATACCTATTGTTGCTTTATTTGAAAAAGAATTAGGCCTTAAATCAATATTAATGGGNTTTGGATTAGACTCTGATGCTATACATTCTCCAAATGAGCACTATGGAGTTTTTAACTTTTTAAAAGGCATTGAGACAATACCTCTTTTTTTCAAACATTTTAAAGAGCAATTTGATAAAAAAAATTAATTCTTTGAATTATTAGGCATAAAGTCCTTGAGATATAAAGGTTCTAAAGAATTTATTTCCGCAAACTCACTTTTAGTATACTTTATTTCTGATAAAGAAGCTAAATATTTAGCTGATGGAAAAAAATTGTCTTCAAAAAGTGCATTATTATCGCATATAAAATCCTTTACTTTTCCAATTCCAGTTCCAAAAAATAGAATTTTATTTTTTTTTAAATATTTAGAAAATGAACTTGATGATAANACGTGAGGATGAGAAGGCTCTAAACATNCTAAATCAGTATTATACATAGATGCATAAACCTCACCTTGACGAGAATCTACAACTGGGCACAATAAATAATCATTTGCTGACTTTTTCGCAAATGCCATACTATAAAGAGTAGGAATTGCAATAATAGGTTTTTTAAAGACAAACGCAAATCCTTTAACAGCTGATGTGCCAATTCTTAAGCCAGTGTAAGATCCTGGACCTAAACTTAAGGCATAAGCATCAATTTCTGAAAGATCAACCTTACATTTAGCAAGTAGTTTCTGACAAAAAACATGTAACTTTTGCCCATGAATAAAGGAGTCTTTAATTTCTTCAACTGTAGCAACAACTGAGCCGTCTCGAGATATACTTACAGAACAATTTTTAGAACTAGTATCGATACATAAAATTAAGGCCATGATTACTTATTTTATACTAGTTTTTTTTCTATTTAAGTATAAAAAAACTGCACCAATTGTAAGTAATAGGTATGGGGCTAACATTAAGTAAATTATACCATTATTTAAGCCCTCAAAAAAACCTTCTTTACCATCTCCTGCAGTTTCGGCAACTGCCCTACACATAGCACACTGTCCATAAGAAATAGAGTTTAATGTAATTAATAAAAATGTTATAAATAATAATTTAATCTTCATTGCTTTATATTAACGTTTTTATTAGAAGTTATAGTATCTAGACTTTGTTTTGAAATTTTAATTGTTTTATATTCCTGGCTACTTTGAGCTAAAATTAATGCTTTTAAATCTCTACTTAATATTTTCATTTCATTGTGAGTTTGAGCAGACCAAAGTAGACTATCAATATTCATTCTAAAAAAACCATTCTTATCAATTAGTAAAATATATTCGGAATGACCATATCCGTAATGATCTTTTTCTTCCGATTTAAAATTATTTTCTACAAATTGACTCATATTACTTGCAAACTGACGAACATAATCTTTATCGCCAGTTAGAAAATGCCAATTACTATTAATATCAATTTTTTTCTTTATACCTGTATCTATATCTTTAAAATTATCCATGTATTGTCTTAATTCTTCAGGTAAATCATTATCAATACTAATGGATAAGATTTTAATATCCTCTTCATCAAATGGCTTATTTCCATATCGGTCTTTTGCATAAATATAATCTGAAATATTAGAAATATTTTTTTTACAAACAACTGGGCAAGCGACGAAAAAGAAATGAAGAATATAATTTTCTCCTATAAGAGAAGTATTACTAATTGTATCACCATTATGATTAATTAGCTGGAAATTTGGAATCTTACTTAAACTATCTACACAATTTGTGCTGAAATTTGCACCAGGAATATCAATATACGACTCATCACACGGAATATATGCTACCTCTTTAACAAAATGAGTAGCTCTTTTTTCACACTGTTTAATAAATAGAATAGGAAAAAGTAAAATTAAAAATAGAGAACTCTTTTTATAAAATGAATTCATTAATAATACATTTCGTGTTGATAAAATGCCTCAGTCAAAAGAATAAATAATAGGTACGGAATTAGTACCCAAACAGGTAATAAAATGCTCCATTTTAAATTTTTCTTTTCAGAACCCAAATGCATAAATGAGTACACAATATAATATGCCTTAACTATGGTTAAAATAATAAAGGTGTGATTCAATAATGTAACACCTATTAAACGTCTTTCTACCATGAAAGCAGGTTTAATTATACCTAGTATAACTTCGATTGCTGTCACTATCAAAAGCAACCAGAAAACTAACCATATTTGTCTTGTAGAATTTTCTTTACCCATAACTAAACTAAATAAAAGAATGTAAATACAAATACCCAAACAAGATCGACAAAATGCCAGTATAATCCTACTTTTTCTACCATTTCGTAATGACCCCTTCTGTGATATACACCGTTCAAAACATTTATGAATATCACTATATTAAGCAACACACCAGTGAAGACATGAAAGCCATGGAAACCAGTAATGAAATAGAAAAAATTTGAAAAGGTTGTATGACCATACTCATTATATCTAAATGCATACTCACCTGTCAAAGGGGCACCGAAAATTTGCTCTGCATATATGAATTCTCCCTTGTCATTTTTTTTCAAAAGATCTTTTGGGACAGCTTGGCCATCTAGGTATTCAGCTTGAACTAAATCTAAACCTTGATCCTGACTTAATAACTTTGACTCATAGTTTTCATCATCATGATAAGAATCATGAGCTCCAACATAATGAGCTACTCTTTTTTGCCCATGTTCACCAGAGGGAATTAATAAGGCCCCTTTTTCAGTTCCTTTGATAAAATGATACCATTCCCAAGCTTGAGATCCTAAAAAAGTAATTCCACCAACAATGGTTAGAAACATCCAAATTATAACACCTTTTTTGTTCATGTGATGGCCTGCATGAACGGCTAAAACCATTGTTACAGAGCTCATAATTAAAATGAATGTCATTAAGGCAACATAAAATAAAGGGTAATGACCATGAATAAATGGAAAATGAGTAAACACTTCATCAGCTATAGGCCAATCAGAAAAATGAGTAAATCTATGATAACCATATGCTCCTAAAAAGGCTGAAAAGGTAAGTGCATCAGTGATTAAAAAAAACCACATCATTAACTTTCCATAACTAGCCTTCATTGGACGATTACCACCCCCCCAATCACTTTCTATATTTTTGTTTTTTGAATCCAATTTTACAGGTTATTAAAAGTCTAACAAATATATAAAACTATTTTAATTTGCTTTAACTATTTTTTGCTAAAAATTTAATAGATTTTTTTTCAATATTCCATCAAAAGCCAGATTTCGTTTATAGAATTCTGATTTTAATTATATTATTGCCTACTAAGGCTATAATTTATTATACTACAGGATTAGAAGTTGAGTACAATAAAAAACCATATAGATATATCCAAAGAATACCCAAAAAATGCCAAAACCAAGTTCCAAGTTTAAAGCCAATATTGTTTTCACTTGTATATTTATTCATCCTCAATTTATATAAAAGTACTCCAAATACAATTAATCCTGCAAATAAATGAGCTAAGTGCACACCAGTTAAAACATAAATAAAGGACGCCGCAACATTTGAATCCTTACCAGCAAAAAAATGGCCTTCATTTACTAATTGGCTCCAACCTTGTAGTTGGAAAACAGAAAACACTATTCCTAGTAATAATGCAATCATTAAATAGCGTTTAGTATTTTTTAATTTGTTTTTTTTCAAATTTTTTAATGAAAATACAGCAAAAATACTACTTAATATAATTGCAAATGTACTATATGCAAATACATTTGGTAAGGCAATATAATTCCACTTTTCTTCTGAACTTAAAGCTCCTTTAGAAACAATATAAGCACTAGTTAAGCCAGCAAAAAGCATAACAATACTAAAAATTCCAAACATTAACATACTTTTAAATGCTTTCTCTTTTCTTTTATCTTCTTGATTTTGCATAATAATTAAATTCTAATTTCGTATAATAAATTGTGATTATCTAATATATATATTAACTGAATTGTAGGTAAATATATTACACTAAATATCATCATTTTTTTCGCTTCAACATTGGATTTTATTTTCAAAAATTTCAATGATATAATAAAAAACCAAAAACCCATTAAAAAAACTAAAATACAACCTGTTAAGGACAAATTATTTAAATTTTCATTATGAATGAATGGGATAATAGTAAGTGGAATTAATAAAAATGTATAAAAACACATTTGAAATGCTGTTTTATGATCTTTATTTTTTGTTGGAAGCAAATTAATACCAGCTTTTTTATAATCATCAAATCTAATCCACGCAATAGACCAAAAATGAGGGAATTGCCAAATAAATTGAATACTAAAAAAAATACCAGGCTCCCAACCAAATTCATTTCTTAATGCCAACCACCCTAGCATTATTGGCATTGCTCCTGGAATAGCACCAATAAATCCAGAAAAGGGGCCTACATATTTCATTGGTGTGTAAGCCAAAACATATAAACACAATGAAACAAGGCTAAATAAAACACATTTTAAATTAATAGTATATAATACTAATAATCCTATTGAACCCAAAACTAAAGAAAAAATTAAAGCAGTAGAAACAGTCATAGCCTTTCTAGGAAGGGGTCTATTCTTTGTTCTTTCCATCAGAGCATCAGTATCCGCTTCAAAAACTTGATTAAGGCCATTTGCACATGCTACTACACCAAACCCACCTATTATTAATTTTATTAAAACTATACTGTCGTGAGGGTTATTAGAATCAATTGCTAACAAATATCCAGCCAAGGATGAAAAAAGTACACTTGATGATAATCTGAGCTTTAATAATCTAATGAATTCCAATGATACAAAATTATTTTTTTGAAATACAAACATAATTCAGATTAAAAAATAAAACAATTATTATTGCATTATATTTAAAGGAAAATTATTTATTAATGAGCAAAAGAATTATTGTTACTGGTGGAGCGGGATATATTGGGTCCCATACTGTTNTTGAGCTTATTAAAAAAGGCTATCATCCTATAATAATTGATAATTTATCCAACTCAAAAAAAGATGTTATTTCAAGGATNGAGAAAATTTGCAATAAAAAAATAACTTTTTATAATATAGATTGCACTAAACAAAAAATACTTTCAGAAAAAAAAATCTGGAAAAACATAGATGGTATAATTCATTTTGCTGCATTTAAATCTGTATCAGAGTCAGTCATATATCCTGATAAATATTTATCAAACAATATTGGTTCCTTAGAAGTAATTATAAATATTATGAATCAATATAATATTGAAAACTTGGTTTTTTCATCATCATGTACTGTATACGGTAACCCTGATAAATTACCTGTTACTGAAAAAAGTAAAATAAAAAAACCAACTTCTCCATANGCTCTAACTAAGCAAAAATGTGAAGAAATTATAAAATCCAGTAAGATTAATAAGTATGCCATACTTAGATACTTTAACCCCATTGGGGCACATAAATCTTCATTAATTGGNGAATCAAATGTTAATAAACCTAATAACTTAGTTCCATTAATATCTAAAAGTATTAAAGAAAAAAATAAACTATATATATATGGTGATGACTATAATACTCATGATGGTACATGTATTAGAGATTATATACATGTTTGTGATGTAGCAACAGCACATGTTAAAGTTTTAGAAAAATTATTAGAATTATCTAAAAAAAAATATATACTTAATATAGGTTTATCAAAAGGCACAACCGTGTTAGAATTAGTTAAAAAATTTGAACTTGCTAATAAAGTAAAAGTTAATTATGAAATTACAAANAGAAGGGATGGTGATGTTGAGCAAATCTACGCAAACTGCAAGTTAGCGCANAAAGAATTAAATTGGTTNCCAAAAAAANCTATTTCANGGGCATTAATTGATGCGTGGAATTGGGAAAAAAATAATTCACTATAAATATTTTTTTAAATCTTCTTCTGGCCTAACCTTTAAGTTGGTTTCCCAAGCGCCGCTAAGAGTGCCTAAGTCAAGCCCTAATGATTTAGAAAATTCTAACATTGCTTTCACGTCTTTTGGCAAACAATCACCACCAAATCCATATTTTCCGTCTGGACCGGGAACTTGAATATGTGAATGCCCTATCCTACCATCACTAACAAAACCTTCAACAGCAGTATCCCAATCAACCTTACATTTATCTGCAACAAGTTTCATTTCGTTCATAAAGGCTACTTTGGTAGAGAAAAAACAATTATTCATGTATTTAATCATTTCAGCAGTCTCATAATTAGTTAAAATAACTCTTATAGTTTTCCCAAATCTCCATCTATATAATTCAGCAACTTTATTTGTGTATAAATCTTTTCCTCCCAGNACAAATCTTGATTGATTAATAAAATCATACTTTGCTGACCTTTGNGTTAAAAATTCAGGATTAAATACAATATTCAAATTACTAAATTGAGATTGTAATTTTTTTGTTGTACCAGGAATGATTGTAGAACGAATTAATATAATATTATCAGTTCTTTTATTTACATTTTTAATATTTTCTAAAGCATTAATTAAATATGAAATATCAATTCCATTAGAATTAGAAGGGGTTGGAACAGATAAAAAAATAAAATCCGATTGGTTAACGGTTTCCTCTAAAGAGTCCTTACTTTTTTTAGGATCAATATCAAAAGACTTTAATTGAGCTGAACATCCGCATTGAGCTGAAAAACCAAACTCAACAGCAGAACCAACAAAACCTCTACCAATTACACCAATTTTTTTCATTATCTATTGAAGCTTAAAATGTATAGGAATAGTATAAGGGACGCCTACAGGTTTATTTCTTTGACTTGCTGGAGTCATCCTTGGAAGACCATTAACTAATCTTAAGGCTTCCTCTTTAAGGTATTTGTTATCTCCTCTAACTACTTTAGAATCTTTAATGCTTCCAGTTTTATCAATAACAAATTGAACATATATTTTTTCACTTATTCCCATTTCCTTAGCAATCTCAGGGTATTTAAATTCATTCTTAATATGATTCATTATTCCAGAGTTGAAACATTGTAAATCCTCTTGCCTTCTTGAATTGTAATCGGACGCAGAGCTTTTTTTACATCCAGGAAATATTGGAATAGATTCTACAATAGCAAAATCAACAATGTCAACTTCTTCTTCCTCTTCTTCAATCTCTATCTCTTCATCTTCTTCTAATTCAACATCATCCCACTCAATTTCTTCTTCGATCTCTATTTCATCTTCTACTACTTCAATTTCAGGAGGAGGAGGAGGAGGAGGAGTTATTTGCTTAATTTCTTCTTCCATTTCAATTTCCTCCATATCAAATTCAATTAAATCAGACTCCCAATCAGCATTAGAAACTTGAGTTTTACCAGAGTATATAAAGGCACAAATAATTAATGAGAAAGCTATCCATAATCCAAAAAGGAAAAAGGAACCTCTTTTACTTTCTAAATCATATTTTGAATTTTTCTTTTTATTCATGTTTGCAAATTTAATTAAACAAAATTTCTTTTGAAAAAAATTACAATCCTATTTCTTTTTTATATTCTTCCGCAGATAAAAGTTGATCAAACTCATCAGAATTAGGATTTTTAATCTTAACAATCCAACCTTTTTCATAAGGGCTTTCATTTATTAGCTCTGGATTATTATTTAACTCCTCGTTTTGCTCTATTATTGTTCCAGTAACTGGCATAAATAAATCTGATACAGTTTTAACAGCTTCAATAGTACCAAAAATACTTTCTCTATTTATAGTATCACCAACGGTATCAATATCAACATATACAATATCGCCTAATTCTCTTTGAGCAAAATCTGTAATGCCACAAATAATTTCATCATCATTAATCAAAATCCACTCATGGTCTTTTGTATATTTTAAATTATTAGGAATCTCCATTTAATAAATCTATTTTTCTGTTATTATATATTTTCTCAATTATTTCTACAACATTCATTCCTTCTTCAACACCAATAAAAAAGTCTTTACTATTCAAAAGGGCTTGCACCACATTTTCATAAATTTTACTGTGATTTGCCGCGGAACCTTGGTAATCACCATAATCATTACATTGCAAATCTAAATCAAAATTTGGTTTTTTATAATTTTTTATATCACAATATTCTAGTTTATCCATATACTGCCCACCTATTTTTATAGTTCCATTTTCTCCAGAAACAATTATGCTACTCTCAAAATTCTTCCTATATATAGATGTTGAATACGTTAACGATCCAAATATTTCTTTATTTAGCATAAATTTAATTAATCCGGTATCCTCAAATTCAACGTATTCATTTGATTTAAATTTGAAAAAAGTTGATTCTATTTTTGAAAAATCACCAAATAACCAATAGACAATATCTATAAAATGCGAAAATTGCGTATATAAGGGACCTCCATCTAAATTTATTTTTCCGTGCCAATCACTTTGTTTATAATAAGATAAATTTCTATTCCAAAAACAATTAGCTTGAACAAAGTTAATAGTACCTAAATATTTGTTTTTAATTATATCCTTTAACCACTTAATTGTTGGAGAAAACCTATTTTGCATTACACAAAAAACATGTTTATTAACTTCTTGTGATTTTGTCATAATTTTCTTTGCATCTTTAAGAGACATGGCCATTGGCTTCTCGATAATTACGTGTTTTTTATTTGATAAACATTCAATTGCCATTGACGCATGTAAATAATTTGGTGTACAAATACTTACAACATCAATTTTATCATTAGATAATAATTTATCAATAGAAGAATAGTAAAGATTTTCATTAAATTTTAAATCATTACTTTTTAATGAGCTTAAAGGTAATTTGTCACAAATAGCAATCAAATTACATACTGGATTTTTCTCAATACAAGACATATGTTTTTTTCCAATATGGCCTAAGCCAATAATTCCAAAATTTACCGTATTATTCATTATTTTTTGCATATAGATTTATATAATTATCCAACTTTTTCAACACTTCTTCCTGAGTTGTTTCATTCATATATGAATTACAAATTTTATTTTCATCTAATTTATTAAAAGATTGATTAAGAAATATTTTCTTCAATGAAGGTATAATTAAATCCATCTGCAAATTATATATTTTTTTATGAATAGTAAATAAATTATCTACAGATACTATCTCAATTTCTTTTCTCTCTATCAATAATCCTGCATCAATTTTTTCATTTATTAGGTGAGATGTAGCACCTAATGGGAAATTAAAATAAATCGACCATAATAAAGAATCTAAACCTCTACATTCAGGCAAAAGAGCAGGGTGAAAATTAATTATTCCTATTTTAAATAATCTAATAATTTCACTTTTTAATAATCTTGCTCCGGCAATTACTCCCAAATCAATTGAATAGTCTAAAGTTATTTTTTTTATATCAATACTATTATGATCAATAATGTAATAAGGTATATTGAATTTTTTTGCAACATTTCGTGGATGCTCTACTAGTTTAGTGCTAATTTGGTAGTCAATAATTTTCTTGGTTTTTTTTAATTTAACCTTATTAGCCGCAACAATTACATCAATTTTAATATTATTTTCATGTAATTTATAAATAAAATCAACAGACTTCTTGTGTTTAAAATTATAAACAAATAATAAAATCTTTGTTCTATTATTAAGCATTAAAAAAATCAATTATATTGTTAGAAATATATTCAATTTGATTTGTAGAAGTTTCTGGACACATTGGTAACGAAAGAACTTGACTTGATACTATTTCAGATTTCTCTAATCTACCAAGACTAAATGACTTATAAGCTTCCTGTTTATGAATAGGTATTGGATAATAAATCATTGAAGGAATATCTTTACTAGAAAGAAAATCTCTTAACTTATCTCTTTTATTTATGTCATTAATTTTAATTGTGAATTGATGAAAAACATGAGTTGAGTATTCAACAATTTTTGGCAAAACAATTTCCGAAACATTCTGCAATAAATTATTGTATTGTTTTGCATTTTTCAGTCTAGAATTATTGAATTTATTTAAATATTTTAATTTAACCCTTAGAATCGCCGCTTGGATTGAGTCTAATCGAGAGTTTAAACCAATAGTTGAATGTTTATATTTTATTTGTTGACCATGGTTAGAAATTAATCTGATGTTATCTGCTAATTTATCATTATTTGTAAATATAGAACCTCCATCTCCAAAACAACCTAAATTTTTAGAAGGATAAAAAGATGTTGTACCAATATGACCAATAGTTCCAGTAAATTTTTTTGACTTATCAGGGTATATATATTCAGAGCCTAAAGATTGAGCATTATCTTCAATTATATATAAATTATATTTATCACTTAATTCTACAATACGTTGCATGTTTTCTGATTGACCAAATAAATGAACAGGAATAATTACTTTTGTTTTATCTGTAATCTTATCTTCAATTGAGTCCAAATCAAACATAAATGTTATTGGATCAACATCAATGAAAACTGGCTTATATCCTAATAAGACAACAACTTCAGCAACAGAAATAAAGGTGAAAGTAGGTATTAAAACTTCATCACCTTTTTGGAGACCTAAACTCATTAGAGCAATTTGGAGGGCATCTGTACCATTAGCACACGATATACAATTTTTTACATTTAAATAATTTGCCAAATCAGATTCAAACATTTTAACTTCGGGCCCGTTTATATACATGCCTGTCTTTAAAACATTATCTATAGCATTATCAATTTCTTTTTTGATTTTTTGATATTGAGAAACTGTGTCAACAATTTTTATATTTTTCATTCTAATTTAAATTATACCTTATGCTCAAACCAACATTAGTATTTGATGTAGGAAAAGATGAAGATACAACATAATCAGTTATAACTTGATCATAAAATAATTTTATATTTAACTTATTTCCTATAACATAATCAGCAGAGAATTTTAAGGTAAATAAGATTTGTCCGCTTGTAGGTTGATTACTTAATTCTTCTATTTTTCTTATTATTGTTTTATTTTTACGTAAGGATAAATCGGCACGTAAGTCTAAATCACTTTTAATATTTTGGTCTTCAAATCCAGCATTAAATAATAATCTGACATCCTGAATACGATAACCCAAACCTGCAACATATTCATTACCTTTTACTTCAGTTATTTGGCTATTTGCTAAACTTAAACTAATACTCCTATCCCTCTTATATTCAACTCTAGCTGTAATACTATTTTTCATGGTCATATCAAATTTTAATAACGGTGCAAATTGTTCTGTTATAGCTACCTGATCGATTTGATATTCAGGTAAATAATTTCCATTTGAGTCAAAAATAAAATCGGGGTTACCAAAATTTAAATTACTTAAAAAAGAACCTATCGAATAAGTAGAGCGATAACTATGAGACATAGAGATATTTTTAAATCTTTCTTTAAACCATTTTATTTTAATTAATCCGTCATAATTTATATTCCAATTTGGCAAAGGAATTGCGGGGAAATTATTAAGGGACTGCTTATTAGGACTTGTCCCTGAATATGCAGCTAAAAAAGCAGGGATTAATACTTCCTGAGAATTAGGACCGTAACCCTCCGGATAGGATTGAGAGCTAGAGGGAATTCCATTCTGATTAGCTAATCTCTGAGCAATATCAAATCTATAATTTACAAAGTTGTTAAAAAGTTCAGAAGAATTATCAATACCGTCATTAATAAATGATGTTTTTATTGCTAAAAAAGAAATATTAAAATTCCCTGTTTTTGTTGGACTAATGCTTTCCCAGTTGGGATTACCGAAAACATCAGGATTGTTTCTAAAATACTCTGATTCATTTAATGCATATCTACGAGAGGCAGTTAACATAATTTTAAATCTAGGAATTGGCTCTATTGTTGAGCGTAAATTTAAATTAATAGTATGTGTTCTAGAAAAAAGATTACTCATATTAGGGTCCGTAGTCAACCATCCTCTAGAGGCAGCTAAATTTCTAATATCATTCTGACTTCCAAGCACAAAACCTAATGTTGGAGCTTGTGAAGAAGAAAAAGAATTACTCATACCAAATAGTCCAGTTTCTGGTAAAAATCCTGGTAAAAATGTTCCATTAGTCTCTGTGTAAGAAATAGAGAAATTTTTAATAGCAAATACTGGACGGATTAATGCTTTTAATAAATCTAAACTTTTCTGCTCTTCTTTGTCTTTATCTTTGTCTTTGTCTTTATCGTTTTTTTCACTATCATCTGATCTAGATCTGCTATTTGTCGGCCTTCTGCTATTAGAAGCTGTAGACAATAATTTCTTTAAAAGAGGAACCTTGTTATACAAAGATGAAAAACTTATTTGAGTATTAATCTTTATAGAATTAGTATTCTGAATAGTATTACCGAAACTTGAAGCAGATAATGACGAAGCTCTCCAATCGTAACTTGCATCATAATTAATATTGGTGTTTACCCAGCTAAATAAGGGTATTTTATTAATAGGTAATGTATATCTTATGTCAAAATTATGTCTATACTCAGTAGGTCTACCAAATGTCAATACATTTGATAAGATACTATCTCGCTCTTCTTGTGTATCAATTCTACCATCAGGCTCATCAATTATAGATTGACTTGAAGATGAAAAATTTATTTTTAATGATCGAGTTAAATCATATTTAAAATTAGATGTTCGATTCATTGAAAAATATTTACTAAAAGTAGGCTCTATTTCAAAATCTATATCTGAGTTATTTCTAAGCTTAGTCTCTAAATAACTTCTATATAAATCAGTTCTAAATGATACTTGTTTAGGTAGATAATAAAAATTAAAATCTCTTATCAACCTAAAATATTTACCTTTTCTAAATAATTTAATTTTACTAAAGGGTTTAATATTCTTTGGATTAGTATTAAAATTATAACTTAANCCTCCATTATATTCTTTCCTAAAACTATATTCTGTATTTATATTTCTATTAAATGTNTCATTATATGAATAACTTAATGCTAAATTCTCTAAATCATAAACTTTTGAATCATTTATTCCAGATTTTCTTTCTTTTCTAATATTAGTAAAATTGATACTCTTTCTTTTAGTATAATCTTGAACAATGTTTTTAATAGAGTCTTTTTCTTCCTTAGTTTCATAAGCATCTAAAGCAGCATCTAATAAAATATCCGGATCTAAGGGATTGTATTGTGGATTTCTGACATCCTCAGAAACAGAAAAATACATAGGTATTCTAACATTTGATTTTTCTGAAAAAAACTTNCCCAATTCAAAAGAACTACTAACATTATACCTCCTTGTCTCTTCTATATTTCTTTCTGAAACATTTTTCTCAAGACTACCNAANCCAACAGTACTAACCGAACCTGCAAATGCTAAACTACCAACATCTGCTAAATTTAATTTCATCTGCATACGAGATGCCCAACCTCCCTGTTCATTAAAATCTGTTAATCTTAACTCATTTACCCAAATTTCTATACTTTTAGCTACGCCATCATCTTCCTTATTTCTAACTCCAATCATAATTGAATTTANATCTCCCAAGTTAGGATTACCTTTAATAGAAACCTTATTTTGNCCATCCATATATTCATACAAATCTGCATAAGAAAAATTATCTTGAGANTTATTAATTAATTCATTACGCATTTGTTTAACTGTTTGAAAAAGAGAAAATGGAATATTAAGTTCGTTCTCTAAAGGCCAAACTAAATCTCTATCAGATTCTCCCCAATTTGTTATTGCAAGTGGAATTTCATACTCATAAAAGTTATTTGTATAATCACTACCCATTCTTAAAAAAACCATCATTTCTCCATTTTGAACTTGATCTTCTTCAATNGATTCTGCGTGAATAAACATTTTAATTCGCTGATAATTCCTCATATCCATATTAACATTCTTAAAGGTCGCTCTGGCATCACCGTCATCTAAATCATTTACTTTAAGAACTAAGGATTGNTCATTTTGTTGCTGTAAACTTGTAGCTCCTATTAAAGTTTCTCTCTCAATTCCTGGGGGCAAAATATAGTTAATTGGTAATTTAGAACCATTTTCTTCAATATTAACAACAGAAATGTCAAATGAAGCATTAGAATTTATTTCAAGATCTTCATTCNCNAGCAAAGATTCATTNTATCTTCTCCATTCTCCTCTAACTAACTCTAATGAAGCAAATCTACAGACTATGTTATCAGAAAAACTGTTAAAGAAAAATCTTATAAATCTTATTGATTTNAAATCTTGAATTGTACCAACCCGATTTTCGTATGCATAAATTGGTATTTTGAACTGTATCCATCTTGCATTATTATCTGGACCTACATTTACAATTTCGTCAGTTATAAAATTAGAGCCAACAATTAAATCCTCAGGCCTAAGGCTAATTCTATATTGATAGTAACTTTCTACCTCACTTAATGTTTGGTCATTATTAATATCCTCCACATTTGGTAAATTTGTTGCGGAAGTTGGAAATGACTCTGAAGATTGTTCAGAAGTTGGGGAATTCCCCTCTGTGCCATTAAAAAGCTTATATCTTTCTAAAATACTTGTTTCATTTTGATCAAAATCTGAACCTCTAAAATATTTAAAATTATCAGCTGNTGGATCTTCAAAAGCTTTAATATAAGCATTTGAATTTTGNGAGAAAACAGAACCTATACTATCTAAATAAGACATAGAATATCCCATGTCTGGTGGTACAAATAATCTTTCTAACTCATCGTCCATTCCATCATAACCAACGTCTTGGTTTTGACGAGATGTTGGCTCATTATCAAATGCATTTACTAAAGATTGGATTGTAGGGACTTTCCCCCAAATAGTAGTATCAACATTTAATTCCCCTCCGTCAGTAGGNAATCCGTTTTCAAAGCTTTTTCGTGAATCTTTTAATATATCTTCCGAAACATTTCCAATATTTATAAAGAAATCCCCACCTGAATTAACTGATTCATTTTCTAAAGTATTAGGGTTATCAATAAAAGGATCCATCATCCAAAATTCAATAAATTCTATATTTGCAGCTTCAAAATCATTTGTTTCTATTTCTCTCATCATACCACCCCATCTAGACTCAGGTTCATTTAAAAAACCAGACTCATTAATACCTGCTGAATATTGAGTTGGNGAAATATCAAAATTATAAGGACCTCTTTCAGAGGGATAAAAAGCTAAATCAAATGTCCTTAACCTCTGTGGTTGTCCATTAACAATATCTTTATTTGGAAAAATTTCTGTAATTAAAACTTCTCTAACATAATTATTATTTTGTTGCTCTTCATCTTGTTGAATGTGAGATGGTGTGATTGATGAATTTCTTTGAAAAAGAGGATCAATTACGTACCATGCTAACTTAGCTCTNTTAAATCCATAAGCTAAATCATTAGTAAGAGATCCTTCGGGAAAATATCCATTATTATTGACATTACCAGTAGGTGTACTGGATAAAAACCACGCTGCTGAAGAACGAATATCAATTGTTGATTGACTATTTTCAAAATCATCAATGTAAGATGTTCCAGTAGAGTTTAGATCAATAGATTTTGGATGACCAGGAATAAAATGAGCAAATTCCCCAACAATAGAAAATGTAGATTTTTCNTTAGTTTCAATTAAAGGTAATTTATCAATCATTTTGGTTATAAATCGAGACTCTGTCGAATATGACCCATTTAATCCCCAAATTGTATTTGAAATAGGTTCATCTCCAATATTAATTTTTTGAGTTAGAGGCTTTTCTGTCAAATTCAAAATACTTGCACCTAGAATAAAATTTTTGTTAAATCTATAATCTAAATGAGCACCCATAAAGCGTTTAGACTGGAAGTTAAATAAAGAGTTATTTTCCAATGAAATCATTATTGGCTGAGATGAATTNAGAATACCTTGATCAATAATTTTAACACTTCCCATAGTATAATCTACGGTATAGTGAATATTTTCTTCAAGCTGAGTACCTCCTGATGTTACACGAACAGATCCTTGAGGAATATTCATAGCGTTTAAAGATATTTCTGAGCTAACCGAAGACTTATACTGACCTTTAAGTATAAATCTATTTAATTCAGATATTTGTTGTGCAGCTGATTGAGTAGAGTCATATAAAGCTTCAAATGCATACTTACTTGCAATACTATTAGGGTTAATATTTTCGCAATCTCCCCCTAATTTTTCTCTTAAAAAACAACCGAAAGGCTCTGTCATTGGAAAATAAACTCTTCCATTTGACGAGTTTATTGTTATACCATCAATAAAATCAAANACTCCATCTGCTCCAGGATCATTGTTTGCATTTAATTTATCTAAATTAAATACTTGAAGAAGTAAAGAATTTGCAATATCACCCTCAGTTAAAAAGTTGACTGGTGTCCCTAGTTCAGGATTCTCATAAAAAATATCTAAAATAAAATCTTCTCTATTTACTTGGTAAGCTCCTAATCCATAAACATTTTTCATCATTAATTTCCAAATAGGTTGNGAAACATCAGTCGTCGTTGATTTTAGTAATTTTAAAATTAAAACATCAGGTGATGTCACATCGCTAGAAAACTCACCAACCTGATAAACAACACCGTTATGAGTATATTGAAAAGCAACTGCTAATACCTCATCTGAATTTAATGCTTGATTAAGGGATATAAATCCTAATTTACTATTAAAAGTATACTCTGTTGATAACAATCTTCGAGCATTTTCTACTTTTTCATAGTCTACAGATTGGAAAAATTGAGAACCGTTTTGTTCATATTCACTAAATGCCGATGTTATTTCCTCTACGTTTCTGATTGAATCGCCTGTTTCAAATGCAATTTCATCAATAAACTCAATAGGGTTTAACGAATTATTAAAATTACTAGGCCAATCAACCGAGTTTGGTTCTTGAACTACAATAGGGTTACCTATTAAATTATTACTAGACTCACCTAAATCTTGAAAAGCAAGAAAGTTTCTAGTATTTGATGTTGATGAATTTTTATTAGTTACGTATACTTCTATTTTTGTAATATTTACTGGAGAGTTTATTATAGGTGTCTCAGATAAAAATTGATCATAATTATTATAAAAATATTGTGATAAGAAAAAGTGTCTATTTTGCTCATAGTTATCAATAGATATTTCAAAATCCATAGTTTGAGCTCCNCCTTCAATTTCCAAAATAGAAGTCTCACTTTTTTGTTCAGAAAATACAGTTGTAAGTGTAGCTCTACCAAACTGCATTTTAGCTTTAATACCAAACAAGCTTTGAACACCTGTAATTAATGAACCTGATAATGGTAAATTAACATTACCTAATTCAATGTTTTTAATTATATCATCTTCATCACCGGCATATTCTAACTTCATTTCATTTTCAAACTCAAAAGTTGCCTCAGTATCATAATTAGCTTGTAATTGTAATTTCTCTCCTATTCTACCNATGACATTAATTTGAATTCTTTCATCAAAATTAAAAGATGTTGTTTGTCTTTGTGCTTCTGGTAATGCTGGATTATCAATTTTATTTATAACACCTGAGAAAGTTAACTCTACTGCACCTTGTGGACGAATAGATACTAAATCTGATCCAAATATTTTATTTATAACTTCTTTTCCTAAATTAACTTTAGGTACAGCTCCCCCAGATTCTAAATCAATTGAATTTGATGAAATCTTTTGTCTCCAATAGNTTTTCAANTCTTTATTTAATAAGTAATCTTGGTATTGAGAATGAGAAAAATATGAGTTATTCTTTAAAAAAAAATTACCAAAAAACTGATCAATAACNACCTCATTATCATCCGAATTATAACTTAGACTATCTTGTAAGTTAATAGGCTCATCAAACCAGAGTCCATCATTATANGGAAGATCAAGTGTATCTANATCTTGAGAATAAATAAATCCACTAAAAAAAAGTAGAAAAGCANAAAAAAAATATGTTCTTAAATAAGTCACATCAAAAGTTCTTTAAACTTAATTTTATAAGTTCCTCAACAGATATATCAGGGGCTTCATTTAAAATTTTATCCAAAATTTTATTTGATTGCTTAGCAGAGAACCCTAATGTTTCTAGAGCTGATAACGCCTGATTCTTTTTAATATTATTATTATCTATAAAATTATTTTCAACAATTTCAACCTCTTTAATTTTGTCTTTTAAATCAATTATAATTCTTTGAGCAGATTTTAATCCAATACCTTTTATAGATTTTAATGTATTTATATCTTCAGATGATATTGCTTGATTTATTTCAATTGGATTCAATGATGATAATATCATCATACCAGTTGAAGCCCCAACCCCTGACACAGAAATTAATAAACGAAATATCCTACGCTCATCTCTTTCGAAAAAACCATATAGTGTATGTGAATCTTCCCTTACATGTAAATGGGTAACTAGCCTAATTTTTTTATTTATACTAGATTCAATCTTTGAAAAAGTTGTTAAAGAAATATTTAGATAATAACCTATACCACTGCAATCAATAACTACATGGGTCGGAGTAACTTCATCAATAATTCCCTCAATATGTGTTATCATAATTTTTGTTTTTTTGTTTGAGCTCCAGCAGCAGCTATTCTAGTTATATTAACAATTTCATTTACGCTACTTTCTAACTGAACAATATGAACAGACTTTTTTAATCCCATTAAAATAGGGCCAACTGTTTCAAAATTGGAAAGTTCTTGTAACAACTTATATGAAATATTACCTGATTCTAAATTTGGNAAAATTAAAGTATTAACATTTTTATCTACTAATTTTGAATATGGAAATTGTTCCATCATCTTATTTTTATTTAATGCAAAATTTGCTTGAAATTCTCCATCAATAATTAGATTAGGATGGTTTTCATGAAAATAATTTATAACATTTTGTAATTTTCTTGATTCTTTATCTTTTACTGAGCCAAAATTTGAGTAAGANAATAAAGCNATAATAGGGTTTATTCCAAAACGNCTAACTTCTTTGGCAGTTAGAAGAANAATTTCAATTAANTCCTCCTCACTTGGTAATTTATTTATTGTGGTATCAGCAAAAAATATTGGACCTCTTTTTGTAAGGGTTACATATAATCCAGCAACTCTTTTTACATTTTTTTGCATACCAATTATTTCTAATGCTGGCTTTAAAGTTTCAGGGTAACTTCTTGTTACTCCTGAAACTAAACCATCTGCAAATCCTTCAGATACTAACATACAGCCAAAATGGTTTATATCTCTCATTTTTCTTAATGCTTCACTATATGTTACACCATGACGATTTCTAGATTTCCAATACTTTTTTGCAAAGAATTCAATTTGGCTAGAAGATTCTTCGCTTTTAGGATTAATAATTTTTACTCCATTTAACTCAATTGAATTTTCATGCATTAATTTATTTATTCTATTTTCATCGCCTAATAAAATAGGAATACAAAGTTCTTCATCATGTATAACTTGTACGGCTTTAAGAACTTTTAGACTAGTCGCTTCAGGAAATACAATTTGCTTTTTATTAGTTTTTGCTATTTTAGTTATGTTTCTAATTANTTTGCTACCAAGACCTAATCGTTCATTTAATGTATTTACATATTTCTCCCAATTCATTTCTTTTATTTCGGAAACACCTGATTTTATAGCTGCCTTTGCAACAGCTGGAGCAACAGTTGAAAGAAGTCTAGGGTCACTTGGTTTAGGAATAATATAATTTGGTCCAAATACTAAAGATTGTTCGTCATATGCCAATAAAACCTCTTCTGGCACCATTTCCTTAGCTAAATTTGCAATTGCTTTTACTGCAGCTATTTTCATTCTCTCGTTAATACACTTAGCTCTTACATCTAATGCTCCTCTAAAAATATATGGGAAACCCAAAACATTATTTACTTGATTAGGATAATCAGATCTTCCGGTAGCCATTATAACATCATTTCTAGATTTTATCGCTGCTTCGTAAGAAATTTCCGGATCTGGATTAGCCATTGCAAAAACAATTGGATTTCTATTCATCGATTTTAACATTTTTTGTGTTACTACATCAGCAACAGATAAACCGATAAATACATCTGCTTTTTTCATAGCTTCTTTCAAATCTTTTACTCTTCTTGTAGTCGCAAAATATGACTTATATCTTGGTAAATCTTCTCTTTTACTATTAATTACCCCTTTACTATCGCATAGAATAATATTTTCTTTTTTTAAACCCAGACTGATNTATAATTTTAAACAAGATATTGCAGCAGCACCAGCACCATTAACTACAATTTTTACATTTTCTATTTTTTTATCTGCTAATTCNAGAGCATTTAGTAGAGCTGCAGATGATATTATTGCCGTTCCATGCTGATCATCGTGCATAATTGGAATATCTAATTCTTTTTTTAATCTTCTCTCTATTTCAAAACAATCAGGTGCTTTAATATCCTCTAAATTTATACCTCCAAAAGTAGGTGACAAAGCTTTAACAGTATTTACAAATGTGTCTACATCATTAGCATCTAATTCAATGTCAAAAACATCTATATCAGAGTATATTTTAAATAATAAACCCTTTCCTTCCATAACTGGNTTTGATGCCTCAGGGCCAATATTTCCTAACCCAAGTACTGCAGTACCATTTGTAATAACAGCTACTAAATTACCCTTACTTGTATATTTATATACATCCTTTTTATTTTTAGCAATACTTTTACAAGGCTCCGCAACTCCCGGAGAATAAGCTAAAGAAAGATCATGCTGAGTACTATAGTTTTTACTTGGGATAACTTGTATTTTTCCCGGACGTTCTTTAGAGTGAAAATTTAATGCTTCTCNTCTACTNATTTTTTCCATAATTTTTAAAATTATAATATAAAAGCCAGTTATAAAACTGGCTTACTAATATTTACTAAAATATAAATTTTAGGATTCTGATATTTCATATGTAATTACTTTTTCNATATATNTGTCAGAATCATTTTCTAAATAAAATCTATATNNNACTTCATATGTNCCAGCTACAGATGAATTAAAATAGGCTTTAAAATAATCATCTTCTTCAAANGACTCAAGCATAAGAGTTGTTGGAGAAACTGTAACATCTGATCCAAAACAAACTCCAGCAAAACAAAAATAAGCAGAAAATTCATCAGTACTANTNAAAAATTTTCTTGCTTTNATTGAAATAGTTTCACAAGATGANTTCATTATATGNATNTGAGATATTGCATCCTCTCCTACTACACCACTAACGTNATCTTCACTATAAGTAAATTCTAGAACAGANTCTAANGGATAATTACATGAACCTAATAATAAATCTGTTGCTTCNGANTCATAATTACATGCTAATGGATCAGTACACCCCTCAANNACANTCTCTTCATCNCATGAAAAAATGATAAAAGAAAAACTTAATAGAATAAANAAACCTAGATTTTTCATAATCAAATATTTTTTAGATATAATGTAAATTTAACTATTAATTTATATTATTTAGTATATTTTTATTGATAAACACTGTCATCTTTTTTGTATATTTAGTATCCTTAAAAAAATTAACTATAAATTAATACAACGAATTATGAAAAAATTATTACTTATTGTAGCATGTTTTTGGACAACTTTTTCATTTGCCCAATTACCTCCAAATAGTTTTGGTGAAGACTTTACCATAACTGATATAAATGGCCAAGAACACAATTTATATGATGTTCTAGATGAAGGTAAGACAGTAATATTAGACCTATTTGCAGTTTGGTGTGGACCATGTTGGTCATATGCTGAGACTGGTGTACTAGAAGATTTACAAGCTGCCTACCCAAATGATGTAGTTGTAATGGCTATTGAAGCTGACGCAACTACTGCAGAAAGCGAAATTTATGGTGGCGGAGGTTCTGTAGGAGACTGGACTACATTAATTGATTACATGATGGCGGATGACCCATC
>NHFO01000029.1 GCA_002170235.1 Flavobacteriales bacterium TMED113 | reverse complement strand
AATATAATATATTTGTTTAAAATACATATCTAAATCTTAGTTTTATGAAATTTATAGTATCAAGCGGATCTCTTTTAAAAAAACTACAGTCAATATCTGGAGTTATTAACTCAAATAATACACTTCCAATTATTGATAACGTTTTATTTGAAATTGAAGATGATAAATTGCTGTTAAAAGCAACAGATTTAGAGTGCACCATGATAAGTCAAATTAAACTTGAAAGCACTGAGAAAAATGGAAGTATAGCAATGGACGGAAAACTATTAGTTGATACACTAAAAACATTCCCTGAGCAACCACTAACATTTGCTGCTAATAACGAAAACAACACACTAGACATCATTTCTGAACAGGGTAAATACACTTTATCATTTGTTAATGGAGAAGAGTTTCCAACTACTCCTGAACTAACAAAAGGTTCAGGTATAAAGATTTCAGCTCAATCTCTCGAAAAAAAAATAAATAAGACAATTTTTGCATCTGGTAATGATGAATTAAGACCCGTTATTTCAGGAGTTCTTTGCGAGATTCAAGATGGTATACTAAAATTTGTTGCAACTGATGCTCATAAATTAGTTAAATACGAAACTAAAATTATCTCTCAAGAAAGCTCATCCTTTATATTACCAAAGAAACCACTTCAAATTATCAAATCTCTTCTAAATTCATATGAGGGAGAGGTTACAATAAATTACGATGAATCAAATGCAATTTTTGTGTTCAGCGATTTTAAAATATATTGCAGGCTAATTGATGGAACGTACCCTAATTATAATGCTGTCATACCTAAAGAAAATGAAAATAAAATAGTAATTGAAAGGAATATTTTGCTACAATCAATCAAAAGAGTTTCTATATTTTCAAATAAGAGCACAAATCAAATAAGAATTCAAATTAAAGGAAATGAATTACAAATATCTGCTGAAGATATATCATTTTCTAATAAAGCAATTGAAAGGCTTGCCTGTCAATATAATGGAGAAGACTTAGAAATTGGTTTTAACGGTAAATTTTTGACCGAGTTAATTTCAGCTGTTGATTCAGAAGCGGTAAGTATAGAAATATCAACACCATCAAAAGCAGTAAATATTTTTCCTTTAGACCAAAAAGAAAATGAAAATATACTAATGCTGATTATGCCAATAATGCTGTCAGAAAACTAATATGCGGAGAGAGAGGGATTCGAACCCCCGGTACCTTTCGGTACAACGGTTTTCAAGCCCGCCGCATTCGACCACTCTGCCATCTCTCCGATACTTGAAAGGCAAAAGTAATTAATTTTTTATATTTTACTTAATTACACTGAAAAAATGATGTTTTTTTTAAAAATAATTTCAATATTACCTTTATCATTAGTTTATATAATTTCTGATGCCGTTTTTATTTTACTATACTATTTTTTATCAATATTTAAATTATATAGAGAAAATATTGTTTCAAAAAATTTAAAAACATGTTTTTCAAGTAAAAACAAAAAGTGGATAAATTCAATTAAAAAAAAANTTTATATAAATCTTATTGATACATTACTTGAAATAATTAAACTTAAAAATCTTAATGAAAATGAACTAATAAAAAGGGTCCAAATAATTAACCCGGAAGTAATAAAGAAAGAAATTAAATCTAATAAATCTATAATTATTCTTTCAGCTCACTATAATAATTGGGAATGGCTTTTTGGAAGAATTTCTATTCTGTTAAAAAGAAATTTATATGCTCCATATAAACCTCTTTCAAATAAAAAAGTTGACAGAATGTTAATTAAAATAAGAGAAAGGTTTGGTGGAAAAGTTATCCAAATGAGTAAATTTTACAGATTTATCTTAAAGAATAAATCTAAAAATTATACTTATTTTCTTTTAAATGATCAAGTCCCAATTAAAACACAAAAAAATGTAAAATATTCTTTTTTAGGTAAAAAAACTTCTTTTAACAAAGGAGTTGAAAGATTACAAAATGAAAAAATACCTATCTTTTATGCAAAATTAAATAAAATAAAAAGAGGATATTACAGTGTGGAATTCTNCAAAATTAACGCAAATGATGTTACATTTGATTATGTAAAGAAATTGGAAAGAACAATTAATGAGAGACCAGAGTACTGGCTTTGGTCACACAACAGATGGAAGAGATAAAAAAAAATGTTTGTATTACAATCCTAAATTGGAATGGTGTTTTTTGGCTAAAAAAAAACCTTAGTTCAATAATTAAATATAGTAATAAAGCTAAAGTAGTTGTAATTGATAATAATTCAACTGATGAATCTNTNTCATANATAAAATCAAATTTTAAATCCATCATAATAATTNAAAATTCAAAAAACTATGGTTTTTCAAAAGCATATAATTTAGCTATTAAAAAAATAAAATGTGATTACTTTTTATTAATAAATAATGATGTTGAAGTAACTAAAGATTTCATNAAACCCCTATTNATTTTTCTTAAAAANAANAAGGANTTTGCAGCTGTTCAACCTAAAATAATGGACGGTAAAAATAAAAATAGATTTGAGTATTCAGGGGCAGCTGGTGGTTTTATTGATTATTTAGGCATTCCTTTTTGTAGAGGAAGAATTGGGAATGAAATCGAGAAGGATAATGGTTTATATGAACAAGAATCGTCTATATTTTGGTGCTCAGGTGCTTGTTTTCTAATAAAAAAAGAAGANTTTTTAAATGCTGGAGGATTTGATGAAGANTTTCATATGCATCAAGAAGAAATAGATTTATGTTGGAGGATTCAAGGAAATAATAAAAAAATAGGATATACCAATAGAAGTAAAGTATACCATTTTGGGGGTGGCACATTAAAAAAGGGNGATTGGAAAAAAAATTTTTATAATCACAGAAATAATTTATTAATGTTATTAAAAAACCTCCCTTTACTAGATTTAATAATTGTTTTAATTAACCGATTGATAATAGACTCACTTATATCAATAAACCATCTATTAAAACTTAAAATCTATAATTTTTTTTCAATTTATTTAGCATATTTTTCATTTATAATATATCTCCCAAAATTTTTAAAAAAGAGGAAACCAATTAGTAAGAAAGTTGAAGGAAAATATAATATTCATATTATATTTTTATATGTAATTAAAAGAAAGAGCAAATTCTATAAAATATTTAATTAAAATAATTTTGATCTTTTAATTAAATAAGATTTTAAAACATTTTTATATCCTTTATTTATATCAGTCGAAAAATAATCTATTTTATACTTAGCACATTTTAATTTTATTAAATCATGTAATTTAATTTGTGATTGTTCGTATTCATTTTTATATAAATAAGGATTAATTTTTACTTCATCATTTGTTTCAAGATCAATAAAATTGAAAAATTTATTTTTATAATTTAATTCTTTTTCTTTATCAAATTCTTGAACATGGAATAGTATGATTTCGTTTTTTTTATGCTTTAATTGTTTCAATGAATTAAATAGCTCATCAATTTCATCTTGGTTTCCTTGAAGGTCACTAAAGATTATTACTAAGGATCTTTTTGAAATTCTCTGCGTAAATTCATTTAATACACTTGAAAACAATGTTTTTTGATTAACTTTCTCTTTATCCAATATTTTTTTCTCAAGCTCATGAAGAAGTCTAAAATAATGTTTTTTTGAAAGTCTTGCTTCTGAATGGAAGTTTATTTTATCTGAAAATAATGTTACTCCAAAAGCATCTCTTTGTCTTCTGAAAAGATTCATCAAACATGCAGATGAAAATAAAGAAAAATTTAATTTATTATTTTTAGAATGAATTGGGAAATTCATCGAACTAGAAGAGTCTATCACTAAATGACATCTTAAATTAGTTTCTTCCTCATACCTTTTTACAAATAACTTATCGCTTCTTGCAAATAATTTCCAATCGATATTTTTTATTGAGTCACCATTATTATACATTCTATGTTCAGCAAATTCTACAGAGAAGCCATGAAAAGGACTTTTATGCAAACCTGTTAAAAAACCTTCAACAACTTGCTTGGCAAAAAAATCTAAGTTTTCTGTAAAGTTAATAGATTCGTTATCAAAATAACTTAGTGCCAAAATTGATATTTATAAAATATTTGTAAGCTTTTCTGATAAATCTTCCTTGCTAGCAGAACCCACATGTTTGTCAATTACCTCACCACTTTTAATAAATAATAATGTAGGAATATTTCTAATACCATATTTACTAGAAATTGAGGCAGCTTCATCAACATTAACTTTCCCTACAACTGCTTTTCCTTCAAATTCAGTATGTAATTCATCAATTATAGGGCCGATCATTCTACATGGACCGCACCATTCTGCCCAAAAATCTAATAAAACTGGTTTTTCTGATTTTAAAACTAATTCTTCAAAGTTTTCTTCTGTTATATTTAATGCCATAGTATTTTATTTTAAGCTTATTAATGCAAACAAATCTAAAATTTTTTTTGCTTTTTGCAAATCTTTAGTAACGCATTTTAATATTTATTCTTTTAAATAATCATTAATGCCTAATTCTTTAATTTTTTTTTGAAATTTTTTAGATAATTTTACTCCATAATTTTTTGATGTCATTGAAACACTTATATTCTTTTCTTTATCAAAAAAATCAACTTCTAATTTAACTTTTCCATTATCTTCCTTAATTAACTTTTCAAATTCTAATATGTCAAGATCCTTATCAATGGGATATTTTATTCGGATTTTTTTCCAAGGACGATTTAAATTTTGAATATTTTCAATTTGTATAAATAAATCTCCAGAGTATTCATTTCTTTTTATTAGAATAGATACTTGAACAAATTCACCTTCTTTTAAAATATTAGAAAATTGACTAAAGTTTCTAAATAATCTGAATTCTCTAGTTGAAGAAAAATCTTCCAATACAAAAACACCATATTTTTTCTGATTATTTTTACTTGATCTTTCCTCAAAAGATAAAATCATTCCACCTAAATTAATTCTTTTACCCTCTAGTTTAGATAAGTCACTTAGATCACTTATTCTAGTGTCGCATCTAAATTTTATTTTCTCAAAATAATTATTTAATGGATGACCGGAAATATACATTCCTAATATTTCTTTTTCTTTTTTTAATTTCATTAATGAATCCCAAGGATCCACAGTAGGTNTTTTTGGAATAGATATTGATTCATCAATTGGAATTAAAGTAGGCACTTTTTNATGTTTCCTATATGCGGTTCCAAATTTAATTAACATTTCCAAAAACAATTCATTTTTTTCATTTTCATGAAAAAACATTGATCTTTTTGAATTTGTTAATGAATCAAATCCCCCACCTAAAACTAAAGCTTCAAATACTCTTTTATTTGTTAATCTAGAATCCATTCTCTTAAAGAAATCAAATATATCAATGTAGTTTCCATTATTTTTTCTTTCATCAATTATAAAATCTGCTGCTGCAGAACCAACACCCTTTATAGCTTCAAGACCAAATCGAATTTCGCCTGACTTATTAACAGAATATTGCATAAANCTTTCATTAACATCAGGTCCTAAAATAGAGATNCCCATTCTTTTACACTCTTCTAAATAAAAACCTAACTTTTTAATATCATTTATATGATGAGTTAAAACAGAAGCCATAAATTCAGATGGATAATGTGCTTTTAAATAAGCAGTTTGAAAGGCTAAGACAGAATAACATGTAGAATGAGATTTATTAAATGCATAAGCAGCAAAAGACTCCCAATCTGACCATACTTTTTGAATTTTCTCAATAGGATGATTATTTTTTTCACAACCAATAAAAAACTTTTCTTTTAGCTGATCTAATAATACTTTATTTTTTTTNCCCATTGCTTTTCGCAAAATATCAGCATCACCCTTAGAAAATCCAGCTAAAGATTGTGATAATAGCATAACTTGCTCTTGATATACTGTAATTCCATAGGTNTCTTCAAGATATTCTTCCATTTCAGGTAAATCATATTCTATTTTTTCTTTACCATTTTTTCTGTTTATAAACTTAGGNATATACTCAAGGGGGCCAGGTCTATATAAAGCATTCATAGCAATTAAATCTTCAAATTTATCTGGCTTTAGCAATCTCAAATANCTCTGCATTCCNAGNGATTCGAATTGAAAAGTACCATTTGTTTCTCCTTTTTGATATAACTCATAAGTCTTAGTATCATCTAAATTAATCTCATCTGGATCAATAATAATACCATGCTTATCTTTAATTAACTTTATTGAATCATTTATAATTGATAAAGTTTTAAGACCTAAAAAATCCATTTTTAATAATCCAGCCGATTCAACTACACTATTGTCAAATTGAGTAGTTGGAAGATTAAAAGACTCTCCATTATTATTTTTAATAATCATAGAATTTGAAGAAATACCTACNGGAATGATTTCTTGAATATTTTTTGGTGCAATTATCATACCGCATGCATGAGTTCCTATATTTCTAATAGAACCTTCCAATATGGCTGCAGTTTTTAAGACTTCTGAAGAAAGATCATTTTTCTTTAATATTTTTTGAAGTTCATTAACTTTATGCATATCATCTCTGTTTAACTTAGANTTTAAGTCCTCATTATTATTCTGTGCATTTAATATGTTTTTTAATGAAATATTACCCGGNACCATTTTAGCCATTTTACCAGCTTGACTNAGATCTAAATTCAANACTCTAGAAACATCTCTGATTGATGATTTTGCTGCCATAGTACCAAANGTGATAATTTGAGCTACTTGATCTATTCCATATTTATTGACAATCCAATTAATAAGAATTGAACGACCCTCATCATCAAAATCAATATCAATATCTGGAAGAGATACTCTATCTGGATTTAAAAATCTTTCAAAAAGCAAACCATACTTAATTGGATCAACATTTGTTATGCCCAAACAATATGCTACAACAGAACCTGCTGCAGAACCTCTACCGGGACCAACTGATACACCCATTTTTCTTGCCTGAGAAGTTATATCTTGAACAATAAGAAAATATCCAGGGTATCCAGTTTTTTTAATAGTATCTAATTCGAATAAAATTCTTTCATTTAAATCTGTATCAATTTTTTTATATTTATTTTTAGCACCTTCTAAGGTTAAAAATTTCAAATACTCATCNTGATTAGAAAAATCATTAGGTAATTGAAATAAAGGTAATGCTACATCATTCTCCAAATTAAATTCNTCTATCTTATTATATATCTNTTCAANAGAGGAAAATGGATTAGGAATGTCTTTAGACAGTATTGACATCTCTTCANATGACTTAAAATAATATTCATCACTATTAAAACCAAACCTAAANCCCCTTCCCTTTCCTATNGGNGTGCTNTTTAATTCACTATTTTTTACACATAAAAGAATATCATGTGAANCNGCATCTTCCTTGTTAGAATAGAAAATTTCNTTTGCAATAAAATATTCAACTTTATATTTATTACACCATCTTATTAAGATTTTATTAATATAATTTTCTTCATCNNAATTATGGTTTGTTAATTGGATATAAAAATCATCACCAAATTGTTCTTTCCACCATATGAAAATATTTTCAGCATATTCTTCACCTTGATTTAATAAAACATCAGCTATTTCACCATTAATCCCACTNCTAGAAGCAATTAAATCTTCTTTAAATTCTGTTAGTATTGATTTATCTATCCTTGGAAAACCAGCATATAATCCTGATACATATCCAGCAGAACATAGTTTTGATAAATTTTTATATCCATTTGAATTCTTAGCATATAATATTTGGGATACCCTCTTATCTCTTTTTTGTTTGGTAAATGTTTTTTTTGNNTGATCCTCAGTCAAATAAAACTCACAACCAATTATTGGTTTAATGTTGTTCTCTTTACATAGTTTAACAAATTTAAAACAACCAAATAAATTACCTAAATCAGTTATAGCAACAGCTTTCATGTTATATTTTACAGCATTAGAAATTAATTTTTCTATTGAAATAGTTGACTGTAAAATAGAATAATGAGTATGGCAATGCATATGGAAAAATTGAGAAGCGTTAATGTCCTCGGAAATGATTGTATTTTTGTTTTTAGTATTATCATTTTTTTCTTCATTTATTATGATTGAATCATTGTTTTCCTTGTACAATATGTTATCTATTGTTGCGTATGATTTAATCTGAGATATATTTTGTAATTGAAATTCATTAATAAATTCATTACTTAAATCATCAATTACGCNTATTCTTAATAGTTCAAAAAATGATCTAGCTG
>NHFO01000028.1 GCA_002170235.1 Flavobacteriales bacterium TMED113 | reverse complement strand
GATTTCCCTTTAGATCTTGGGGTTAAGCAATTTAATTTGATTCAAGCTGATACTAATAAAATTATTTATAGAGACAGTATATCGAAAATTGAACTAATATATAAACTTAAAAATGACCATTTAAATTTATCAATTAATAATATAAATAAAGATGAGTTTGAAATTGGTTGGAATATAAAAGGACCTCGTCAAGAAAAAAATTTAAATTCGGGCTGGACATCTGAGAGAACTCAAAGTGATATTTATTATGCTTCTCATGATGGAGGTTATGATTATATATCAAATCCTGGTGACACTGAAACTGAAGACAATATTTCTTGGATAGCTTATAAACAGCAGTTTTTCTCTACTATAGTTCACTCTCAAAATCAACCTTTTGAAGCTCAGAAAATGTCAGTAGATTTTGATGAAAATGATGAGTCTTATGTTAAAGATATGCGATCAAAACTAGTTTTTGAATTTAACGAACTAAAGTCTTTGTCTTTAGATTTTTATTTTGTTCCAAATGATTATACATATTTAAAATCATTTGATACAGGTGATGCAGACTCTTATGATAATTTAGTTCCACTTGGATGGGGAATTTTTGGTTGGGTAAATCAATATTTAGTTATCCCTGTGTTTGACTTATTAGAATCTATAGGCCTAGGATATGGTCTAATTATCCTAGCTATTGCTATAATTTTTAAAATGCTTTTATTTTTTCCAACAAAGAAATCTTATGTTTCTATGGCTAAAATGCGAGTATTAAAACCAGAAATAGATGCTCTTAATGAAAAGTATAAGGACAAGGAACCAATGGAGAAACAGCGTGCTCAAATGGATTTGTACAAAAAAACTGGTGTTAGCCCTTTAGGAGGTTGTTTGCCTATGCTTTTTCAAATACCAATTTTATTTGCATTATTTAAATTTTTCCCCGCATCAATACAATTGCGTCAAGAAGGTTTTTTATGGGCAAGTGATTTATCAACTTATGATACATGGCCTTTTGGAGAATTTGGCTTGATTCCTGGATGGTTTGATCACTTAAGTTTATTTGCATTATTGATGTCTATTTCTACTTTGGTACAAATGAGATTTAATGCTCAACCCTCAAATTCTCAAATGCCTCAATTAAAATACATAATGTATATTATGCCAGTAGTTTTCTTCTTTATCATGAACAGTTATTCTTCTGGGTTAAGTTACTATTATCTTTGTGCTAATGTTATGACTTTTTTGCAACAATTATACATAAAAAGAAACTTGAATGATGAAGAGCTCTATAAACAATTACAGGAAAATAAAAAAAAACCTATTAAAAAATCAGGATTCCAAAAAAGATTAGAAGAGATGGCGAAAAAACAACAACAAGCTAGAAGAAGAAAATGATAATTATGAATAAATATTTATGCATAATTATTATTTGTTTTTTCGGTTGTTCTATATTTTCCACAAATCAAGATAAATCTAATCCTGATAAGGATTTAATAGATTCAAATATTGATATTCCTTTTTTTTCTATGAAAAGAACTCCTTGTTATGGAAAATGTCCAACTTATAATATTAGTTTCTTTAGTGATGGTAAAATTATTTATGAGGGAAAAAAATTTGTTACTAANGAAGGTAAATATTTAGGNCAGTTAAATATAAAAACAGTTGCTTTAATTCAAGATAAAATTAGACAAGTTGATTTTTTTAATTTAGATTCAGTTTATGATGCAAGAATATCTGATCTACCATCGGTAATATTAGAAGTTAATATGGATGGGAGTAATCATAAAGTTATAGATAGGTATAAGGGNCCAATAAAGCTTAGAGAATTTGAAAAGTATATAGATAGTTTTATTCTAAAATTAGAAAGTGGATTATTAGGAGATAGCTGGGAAAAGGTTAATGAATAAAATCAGCTAATCTTCCAGCTTCATTTAATTTAAATTTTCCAGCTTCTTTTTTAATTGTACAACATTCATTATAATAGTCATGTTCTAAAAAAAGTATATAATTATAATTTATTGAATCTTCTAAAAATAATTCTTTTTCTTTTAATGTAATTAATGGATTGACATCATATCCCATAACGTATGGAAGGGGAATATGTCCAGTCGATGGAAGAAGGTCAGCACAAAATACTATAGTTTTATTTTTGTACTTTATGAATGGTATCATTTGTGATTTAGTATGACCATTAAATAGTCTTAATTTTATATTTGAATTAAAATTATCGTTTTCAATGAAATTGAGTTTTCCGCTTTCACTTATAGGTATAAAATTTTCCTTTAAAAATGATGCCTTTTCTCTTTGATTTGGATTTATTGCTGCATCCCAGTGTTTTACATTTGTCCAATGTTTTGCATTTGGAAATAATAATTTATAATTATTATTTTCTTTGGTAACAGCTCCGCCACAATGATCAAAGTGTAGATGTGTAAATATTACGTCTGTAATTTTCTCACATAAAAACCCCGCATTTGTTATAGATTTTTTTAAGTTATCATTACCATGAAGATGAAAGTAGCTAAAAAACTTTTCACTTTGCTTATTTCCTATACCAGTGTCAATCAAAATTAATTGATCTTTCATTTCAATTAAAAGACATCTCATAGCCCATGAACACATATTATTTTCATCTGGCGGATTTGTTTTTTTCCATATAGATTTTGGTACAACTCCAAACATTGCGCCACCATCTAATTTAAAATAACCTGTATTAATTACGTGAACTTTCATTTTAATTTTAAAATTAAAATTAAAATTAAAATTCAACAATCAGCAATTTTTTAATTTTATATTTATAATATTATGAAAATTCATTTTATAGCAATAGGTGGTAGTATTATGCATGCTTTAGCCATTAATTTGAAAAGTCAGGGGCATGAAATCTCTGGATCAGATGATGCTATATATGATCCTGCTAGAACTAATTTAAAAAATGCAGGTATTCTTCCTAACAAAGAAGGATGGTTTTTGGAAAATATAAATGAAGATTTAGATTTTATAATTTTAGGTATGCATGCTAAGATTGATAACCCTGAGTTAGAAGTTGCTAAACGTAAAAAAATAAGAATATATTCATTTCCTGAGTTTATTGCTAAAAATTCAAAAGATAAGTTTAAAGTAGTAATTACTGGAAGCCATGGAAAGACCTCAATAACTTCCATGATTATGTATGCTCTTAAGAAAAATAATATTCTATTTGATTATTTGGTTGGGGCTAAAATCAAGGGGTTTGATAATATGGTAAGTCTTTCAGATAATAAAATTATAATAATTGAGGGGGATGAGTATTTTTCATCCAAATTAGATATGACACCAAAATTCATGTACTACGAGCCTAATATATTAGTTGTTTCAGGGATTTCATGGGACCATATAAATGTTTATCCTACTTTTTCATCATATTGTAATGTTTTTAAGAATTTAATTAAAAATACACCAAAAAAATCTAGTATATTTTATTATAATAATGATTCTATATTGAAAAATATTATAGATGAAAACTCATTAGATGCTCAGGCTTATTCTTTGCCTTCATATAAAGTATGTAAAGGGAAATTCATAATTGTGCATGAAAATATAGAATTCCCATTGAAAATTTTTGGAAAACATAATTTATGTAATTTACAGGTTGCAAGTTTAGTTTGTGATAAGCTAGGTTTAAAAAAGAATCTATTTTTTAAATCAATAGTTTCTTTTGAGGGTGCTGCAAAAAGATTAACCTTTTTAGGTAATATAACTGAAACTAATAATGTTTATTTAGATTTTGCTCATTCACCATCTAAAGTTTTAGCAACTACGCAAGCCGTAAAAGAATTATTTCCAAATAGAGTATTAGTATCGTGTTTAGAGTTACATAGCTTTAGTAGTTTAAATTTTGATTTTATTTCTGAGTATTCAAATTCATTTATTTATTCAGACGTAGTATACATCTATTTTTCATCTAAAGAACTTAAAAGAAAAAATCTTGACTTATTTAAAACTAGTGATGTGTTAAATAAAATAAATCACAATAATGTCATTGTTTTTGATAATTCTTATGATTTATTTAATGCATTATCCAATTCAAATTGGGAAAATTCAAATCTTCTTTTGATGAGTTCAGGTAATTTCGGGGGATTAAATTTAGATAACCTATTTCAATAATTTTATCCGTTCATTGAAATTAGAAACTCTTCATTATTTTCAGTTTTTGCTATTCTATCTTTGATAAATTCCATTGCTTCGATCGGCTTCATGTCTGTAAGGTACTTTCTTAGAATCCATATTCTTTGAAGTTCTTCTTTACTGATTAATAAATCTTCTCTCCTAGTTCCAGAATTAACAAGATCTATTGCTGGATAAATTCTTCTGTTTGCAATATTTCTATCAAGCTGTAATTCCATATTACCAGTTCCTTTAAATTCTTCAAATATTACATCATCCATTTTTGATCCCGTTTCTACAAGTGCAGTAGCAATAATGGTTAGTGATCCTCCACCTTCAATATTTCTTGCAGAACCAAAAAACCTTTTTGGTTTGTGAAGGGCATTAGCATCAATACCTCCAGATAAAACTTTTCCAGTTGCTGGTGCAACAGTATTATATGCTCTAGCTAGTCTAGTGATTGAGTCTAAAAGAATAACTACATCATGNCCACANTCTACAAGTCTTTTTGCTTTTTCGAGGACAATGTTAGCTACTTTTACATGTCTATCTGCAGGTTCATCAAATGTTGAAGCAATCACTTCTCCCTTTACTGATCTTGCCATATCGGTCACCTCTTCAGGTCTTTCATCAATTAAGAGAACAATTTGATATACTTCTGGNTGTGCTGATGATATTGCTCCAGCTAACTCCTTTAATAAAACAGTTTTCCCAGTCTTTGGTTGTGCAACAATTAATCCTCTTTGTCCTTTTCCTATAGGTGCAAATAAATCAATAAGTCTATTTGATATAGTATTAGTTTTAGATAAATCAAATTTTTCTTCTGGAAATAATGGTGTTTTATGTTTGAATGATATTCTATCACGCATTTTTCCAGGGTCAAAATTATTAATTTTATCAACTTTAACCAGAGGGAAAAACTTTTCTCCTTCTTTAGGAGGCCTAAGTTGACCAGTCACTGTGTCTCCAGTTTTAAGCCCAAATAACTTTATTTGAGATTGTGAAACATAAATATCATCAGGTGAGTTTAAGTAATTATAATCAGAAGATCTTAAAAAACCATAACCATCAGGCATTATCTCCAAAACACCTTCCCCAGAAATAACTCCTTCTATATCGTATTCTTTTCTCTTATAATGTCCTTGNGGATTATGTTTTTTTCTTTCTCTGTTTTCATCCTTTNTNTCNGATGGNCCATTTTTATATTTATTAAAATAGGGCTTTTTTTTATCAGTATTTTTTTTATTTAAATTATCTTTTTTTTCTGATTCATTTTCTTTTANAGATTGTTTGTCTAGAATCTGATAAATTAAATCAATTTTTTTATATTTTTTNNAGTTTTCTANCTTTAAATCTTCGGANATTTTNTGAAGTTCTGGAAGTANTTTTTTCTTTAATTGTGAAATNTCATACATGTTATAAAAATTTAATTAATTAATTAGGATGAAAGGAGTAATGTTACAATATAATAATTTGAAATTCTATTTAATTTTTTAATAGAGTAAAGAATTAAACTAACCTTTTAAGCTAATCTGTTACAATGTTACAATAAATATTTTTAATAAAACAAATTATATATTAAAATTTTAGTATTTTTTTTTATTAAATTACATGTGTATGATACAGAGAAAACAAACATTATTTATCTTAATATCTTTAATATTAACATATTTGTTGATTTACTCAGTTGACATTGTATGTTCAAATAGGTGTGATATATTATTATCTGTTAATGACCAACCTGTTTTAAGCATGTTTTTTTATATAAGTTTCATTCTTGGTTTTGTGTCTTTATGTTTATACAAAAGAAGATCTATTCAATATAGAATATGTTTATTTAATATGTATTTTCAAATTTGTCCAATTATATTTTCATTTACCTATATATCAAATTATACTTGTTTTCCGTTAATTAATGAAATCTCTGGTATTTATATGATATATGGCACCTTTTTATTTTATGGTTTAGCCGCTTTATATATAAAAAAAGATGATGATTTAATTGAGTCAATTAACAGGATATAGAATTACTCTTTGTGAATTGAATAACATCAAGTTTTTGAATTTTTTTATTACTAATTTCTGTAATTATCATGGTTCTAAATTTATGAAAACCTTCTTTTCCTATTGCTCCCGGATTAATATGAAGATGGTTGTATTCAATATCTTTTTTTACAACAAGTATGTGAGAGTGACCAGTAATAAAAATGTCAGGTTTATGTAAGTTTAATAATTTTTTAACTCTTTGAGTATATTTTCCAGGCCTTCCTCCTATATGAGTCATAAAAATTTTTATACCTTCACAATAGAAAAGTAAATTTTCAGGACAATTAATCCTTATTTTTTGCCCGTCGATATTACCAAATACTGCTTTGATATTTGTAATGCCATCTAAAAGATTTAAAATTTTAATATTACCAATATCTCCAGCATGCCATACTTCATCACATTTTTTCAAATGATTAATTACTTTTTGATCTAAATATCCATGACTATCAGAAATAATAGCAACTTTTTTCATGTTAAGTTTTATCTGTAAACTTCTAATTTAAAATATTTACTTCTATTTTTACATATTATGAACAGATACTTATTGGAGATTTCATATAATGGTTATGGTTATTCAGGTTGGCAAGTTCAATCTAAAGGGTTAACTATTCAAGGTGAGTTACAGGATTCTTTATCTACTCTATTATCAACAAATATTAAATTGCATGGTGCAGGTAGAACAGATACTGGCGTCCATGCTGTTCAATCATTTGCTCATTTTGATATTGATCAAAGTATTGATATTGAAGAATTAAAGTTTAAATTAAATCGATTCATTTCAAAAAATATTTCAATTAATAATATTTTTATAGTCTCTTCTGATTTTCATGCAAGATATTCGGCTATTTCAAGAACTTATGAATATTGGATTAATTTCAAAAAAGACCCTTTTTTAGAAAATAGGTCATTTTTTTACCCAAAAATATTGAATTTAAAATTGTTTAATGAGGGTTGTTCTTTAATTATAGGTAAAAAAGATTTTAGTTCTTTTTGTAAATCTAAATCAGACGTAAAAAATAAAATATGTAACGTTACTTTTGCAAACTGTTATGTTAATAATGATATGTTTGTATTTAAAATTAAAGCAAATAGATTTTTGCATAATATGGTTCGTTCTATTGTAGGGACATTAATTGATTTTTCTGCATCAAAAATTAAGAGACCTGACATAATTGATATTATTTCGAAAAAAGACAGAAAAAAATCTGGTTATTCAGTTCCCGCCCATGGACTGTACTTAGTAAATGTAGAATATCCAAAAAATAGTTTTTGTGAATAATTTTTTTGATTTTAAGTCCTTTAAAAAAGCAATTAAATATGCTAACGCGCATTTTAATATTTTTCTATTTACTATAATTATTTCAATTTTATTCAGTATACTTTCAGCTTCTAGACCGGTTTTAATACAAATTGCTTTTGATAAATATATTGACTCTGGAAATTCGAGTAGTAAATTTATCCAAAGTATAATTGATTATTGTCCTGATTCTTTATTAAATTTTATTTGCATAATTTTTATCGTTTTATTATTTGAGTCTGTTTGTCAATTTTTATTTATTAATAAGTCTAATTATTTAGCTCAGTTAGTTATAAGGCATATAAGAAAAGATATATTTAAAATGATATTAAAATTCAGAATTAATTATTTTGACAAGAATCCNACTGGNCAAACNTTAACGAGAGTTATTTCAGATATTGAAGCTATTGGGCAAATTTTCTCTCAAGGATTACTAGTTGTTTTTGCAGATATATTTAAAATAATATTAATTGTTTTATTTATGCTTTTAATGAATTGGAAATTAGCGTTGGTGAGTTTAAGTTTTTTTCCTTTTTTAATTTTTGCTACATTAATTTTNCAGAAATTAATGAAAAAGTCTTTTCAAAAAATAAGATTAGCTATATCTAAATTAAATGTTTTTGTTCATGAACATGTGTCAGGAATGAATATTGTTAAAATATTTAATAGACAAGATGAAGAATTCAATAAGTTTAAAAAAATTAANAAGGATCACTTATTTTACAACCTTAAAACAGTATTATATTTTTCAATTTTTGTTCCNATTATTGATGTNTTTTCTGCAGTATCTATGGGTTTGATTATTTGGTATGGTGGAGAAATGATATTATCAAATAATCATAGTCTTAATACTTCTTTGGGGCAACTAATATCTTTTATTTTATTTATCAATATGCTTTTTAGGCCATTAAGGTCAATGGCAGATAAGTTTAATGTTTTACAAATGGGTGTTGTTGCATCTACTAGAGTTTTTGAATTAATGTCNCATGAAAGTGAATTAGAAAAAAATTTAGGTACAGATAAAAGGAGTTTATATAAAAAGGAAATTATATTTAAAGATGTTAANTTCTCTTATAATAAANATGAANTTATATTTAANGANTTTAACTTAAAGATTGATTATGGTAAAACATTAGCTATAGTTGGTCCTACTGGNTCTGGNAAATCAACAGTAATTAATTTAATATTAAGATTTTATGAATTAAATTCTGGTGATATATTTATTGGAAAAAATAATATCGANAGTTTTGATATTTCATACTTAAGGTCAAATATAGGAGTTATTCANCAAGACCCTTTTTTGTTTAGTGATACAATATTAAATAATATAATATTTTCAAAATCTCAATCNAGAGAAAATGTATTGTTTTCAATAAAGGANATTGGCTTAATGGATATAATAAATTCGTTCCCCAATGGTTTAGATTTTCATGTTGGAGAAGAGGGTAAAAATTTATCTTTAGGTCAGAGGCAGATAATTTCTTTTCTTAGGGTATATATGTCTGATCCAGAAATAATTATTTTTGATGAAGCNACTTCCTCCTTAGATTCAAACACAGAAGAATTAATTAAAAAAGCTATAAATAAATTTTCATACTCTAAAACATGTATAATTATAGCTCATAGNTTNTCAACAATAAAGAATGCAAATAGGATTATTTTTCTAAAAAATGGAAAAATCATGGAAGATGGAGATCATGAAAAACTTCTCTCTGCAAAGGGTTATTATTCAGATCTTTATAATAAACAATGGATGGATTATTTTAAATAGAGTTTTATTTCTTTAGATGTANTTGTGTTTACTTTCTTCATGTCTTCGGGAGTTCCCTCAAAAATTACTTCACCTCCATTTTCACCTCCTTCAGGACCAAGTTCTATAATCCAATCCGAAGATTTTATTACNTCCATATTNTGTTCAATAATAATAATGGTATTATTTTTTTTTAGTATTTCATTAAAGGANCCTAGTAACTTTTTTATATCGTGTAAATGTAANCCTGTTGTTGGTTCATCAAAAATCAAAATACTATTTTCGAGATTACTNTTTATAAATGAAGCTAATTTTAATCTTTGTAGCTCCCCGCCGCTTAGGGTGCTTAATGTTTGTCCAGCTTTAACATAACCTAANCCTACTTTTTTTAAAGGTTCTAAATATTTTACAATTTTTGTTTCATTATGTTTTAATAAAAANNCATATAGTTCATCAATTGTCATGCTGAGTAAATCATATATATTTTTTTTNTTGTAATATGCATTTAAAACAATTTCTTTATATCTTTTGCCTTGGCAGTCCTCGCACCTAACTTTTATGTCAGACATAAATTGCATGTCAATNAAAATAAAACCATCGCCTTTACAAGTTTCACATCTTCCTCCGTCAGTATTAAATGAAAAATGCCTAGCGGTCAAATTATTTAATTTTGAATATTTAAGGTTTGCATATAATTTTCTTATTTCATCAAAACCTTTCAAATATGTAATTAGATTTGATCTACTAGTTTTTCCAATTGAACCTTGTTTTATNAACTCTATATTTTTGAAAAGATTAATATCTCCACCTAAATTATTTATTGTATTATTTTTTAGCATATTTTGAATTCTAGGATATAAAACATCTCTTAATAATGTACTTTTNCCTGAACCACTAACACCTGATATTGTAGTTAATATTCCAAGTGGAAATTTTAATTTAAAATCTTTTAAATTATTTTTTGATATATTTTTAATCCAAATTTCACCTTTNTTCTTTCTTCTTATTTTAGGTATTTCAATTTTGAGTTCATTTAAAAAATATTTTTTTGTTAGACTATCGCTCTTTATTTTAGAATTAAGGGATCCAGTGAAAATAATATGTCCACCATTTTCTCCACCAGTTAGACCTAAATCAATTGTATAGTCAGCTGCTTTTATTATATCTAAATCATGTTCAATAACAATAATAGTNTTGCCNAGCTCTTTTAATTGAAATAATATATTAATTAATTTTTTAGTGTCCCTNTTGTGTAACCCTATACTTGGTTCATCTAAAATATATAAAGTATCAACTAACCCGCTACCTATTGATTTAGCAATATTAATNCTTTGAGANTCTCCCCCTGATAATGTTGATGATTTTCTTGAAAGAGAAAGGTAACCTAGTCCTAAATCAATTAATAGTTTTAATCTTGATTTAATTTGAAATAAAATCTTTTCTCCGATAGTTTTATCTTCCTCAATTAGTGAAATATTATTAATGAATTTTTGTAATTGTCTTATCGGCATATTTACAATTTCATTAATATTAAGATTTTGGAATTTTATATTGTCAACTATTTTTTTTAATCTAGTACCTTTACAATCTGGACATGTAGTCCTCCCTCTATATCTAGATAGCATTACCCGATATTGTATTTTATAAGATTTCTCCTCTATCCTATTAAAAAATTGATTTAGACCTTTAAATTTATCNAATCCATTCCATAACTTTCTTACTTCTTCTTTTGATAATTTTGAGTAGGGTTTATTAATGTTAATTCCAATATTTTCTGATTCATTTATTAATTTTCTTTTCCATTTTATTGTTGAAGGGAATGACCATGGTACAATCGCATTTTCTGCTATACTTAACTTTTTATTTGGAATTACTTTATCCTCATCGATACCCAGAATATCTCCNTAGCCATGGCATGTTTCGCATGCTCCATATGGGCTATTAAAATTAAATGTATTTGGAATAGGTTCNTCAAGCCTAATTGAATTATGCTCTAAAAAATTAGTAAATCTTTTAAGTAGCTTTCCATTTTCATTTCTAATTTCACATATACCGTTTCCTAATTCAAATGATAGTTCAGATGACTCGATTATATTATCTTTAATTAACTCTAAATCATTTAAAATTTGTCGATCTACAACTATATTAATTTTTTTTTCGTTAGAATTTATTTCAGAAATATTTTTTATTGAACCATTATGGATAACTCTTTTTAAACCAACTTCTNTTGCTTTAGAAATATTATTTGTTGGATAACATATTAGAAACTTTTCTTTTTTTTTTAGTTTGGATAAATAGTTGATAATATCTTTTGTTGAGCTTTTTTTTATTAAATCCTTGCAATCAGGGAATTGAAACTTTCCTAATCGAGCAAAAAGAATTCGGATTAAATCATATATCTCAGAAGCTGTTCCAACTGTTGACTTTGGGTTATTTGTATTAGTTTTTTGTTTAATAGAAATTGCTGGAGATATTCCTTTTATATAATCAACTTCTGGCTTATTCATTTTATTTAAAAACTGCTTTGCATAGGATGATAAGCCTTCTAAATATCTTCTTTGCCCTTCTGCAAAAATAGTATCATATGCTAATGTTGATTTACCTGATCCCGATACACCGGTTATTACTACAAATTTATTTCTAGGGATTTTTACATCTAAATTTTTTAAATTATTTAATCTAGCTCCTTTAATTATTATATTACTTTCAACAGATNAGTTTGTTTTCATTTAAAATATAAAAGTNTTTATTTTTGAGCCAANTAAATANCCTGAACTNAGTATAANAGGGTAAATTATAAATAACCACATTAAGTCTTCAATTTTTTGTTTTTTTATAGCAGCTATAAAATTTGATTGTATTATTTCATTTGCAAATCCATACCATGTATTTATATTTANATATCCTGCTAAAGTATTTGCAATTATTGCAATAAAAAGAATTGATAGGCCAATTATATATAATTTTAACATACAGATAAATTTATCAATTTTATTCCTATGTTAATTGTCATTTTTATGTTTTTTAAAAAATTTGTATATTTGTTTTATAATCAATTAAAAAAGCCTATCGGAACATATCTACCTTAAATCAAAGTTTAATTAAAANAAGATAGATATGAATATTTCTTCAAAACTAAGCGATAGGGAANTTATCAGCTTATATATTAATGGTAAAGAAAGTGCTCTTAATATTATTATTAACAGACATAGANGTAGAATTTTCGGTTATATTTTATCAAAAGTAAGAGATAAAGATACAGCTGAGGATATTTTTCAAGATGTGTTTATTAAAATTATTAATTCAGTAAAAAAAGGAAAGTATAACGAAGAGGGTAAATTTATTGTTTGGGCAATGACAATTACTCACAATTTGATTATGGACTTTTTTCGTAAAAAGAAAAAAAACAGATTTTTAAAACCAACTGATGAATTTGATATATTCGATGTTATAAGTGACCAGTCTCTAAATTCTGAAGAATCCTTAATTAAGTCACAGGTCATAGCAGATTTAAACATATTAATCAATGAATTGCCTGATACTCAAAAACANGTTTTAANGCTTAGATACTTTTCAAGTATGAGTTTTAAAGAAATTGCTGAAAAATGTGATATAAGTATAAATACTGCTCTAGGTAGAATGCGATATGCACTTATAAATATTAGAAAAATAATGAATAAAAAAGGGGTTGTACTTACTTAAGTAAATACCTAGTATTGATATCTCCATTTTCATATTTGAAGAAGATAATTTGGTTTTCTTTTTGAGAGTTTACTTCTCTTCCTAATATATCAGTTATAGAAATTAGTTTAATATTATTTTCTTGATTTGTTTGTGCAATTTTTTGNGCTACANTAATTCCATTTTTTGTGTAATAATCTCTACCTATTTCCCAAATAAGTTCAAGTGTTNTCTCTNTATTGTTTGTGGAGTCCCATAATTTAAATGATATATTTTCATGTTCATTTGCACCATCTTTGTGATATGTAGTTTTATCATCTCCCCAAACTGTTAGTGCTATATGATCTCCATTAAATATAGTCTTACCAATAATATTTTCATCTTGATCAAAAGCAGCTATTTCATCTCCTATATTAGGAGTTACTTCCCATGCATAGTTAGGAATGCCTACAGTCATATTTTGATCGGTTTGTATAGGTTTTTCAAAATGTATATATTCTTGAATATCAAAATTATCATTTCTTTGACCTGATATATCCGGGTAAGAGAATATTTGGGTATTATTAATTTTTATTTGGTAACCTTCCCCTGGNTTTAAATTACCTATATTATTAAGTGAAAATGTTGGCCAGTATACGTTTCCATCACNAGCTTTTAATATTATTAAATTACTTGCCGGTGGATTTAATTCATCTACAATTGATTCCATTAAAAATTCTGCGTCTGAGGGATCTTGATGTAAATAGCCTAGNAGTCCCCAACCTGAATCAAGATTTAGGGGTGTATTATAAGGGATCACATCTCCGTATATTTCTAATTGATTAAATAAATTCATTTTTACTTGGTATCCTTTTCCAATTGTTAAATCTTCTATACTATTTAAACTAAAATATGGCCAGTATACATTTCCTAATTCATCTTTGACAACTACTTCAATAAAATTTGGTTGCGTAGAGGCGCTATTGATTACATCACTAAAAACATCTTCAATATTATCATTAACAGGATCAATATATGTTGAGATAATTGACCATCCNTCAATTAAATCGATTATTTGACTAGCACCACAACTGATAGAATTTATTGTGAAATTAAAGCTTTGCATACAATCATTTTGATCTTTTGCAATAAGTGAATACTCTCCAGCTGTTAGATTTGTGATATCTTTTGATGAACTTGTAAATCCGCTTGGACCTGTCCATGAATAAATATATTCATCCCCAATAGAAAAGGGTGTTCCCCCTTCAATTGTGACACTAATAGAACCATCAGCATTATTATCACATTCATTTGTAATGAGAGGAATTAATGATGAAATTTGACTTGGCGATTCAATAAATATACTTGTAGGTATACTTTGATTTCCAACTGCATCTATAACAAAAGCAATATAACATCCACTTGGAAGAGAGTAAGGGTCAGTCATCAGGATTTCTGTNCCGTCATATATCCCATCACATCCATTATTATCTTCATAAACAAAAGGTCCTAAATAAAAACTACCTATTGATTCTGGGTCAATTACTGGTGTTCCAGGTACGACTTCTCCGTTGGCAACTGCGTCATTATACTCATCAATNCCATTAAATGGAACACCTCCGGAAATGCCAGGGCTTACCCATCCAATTCGTCCATTTAAGTCTCCAAAACAAATATTTAAATCAGACTCTCCTAANANGTTAGTAGTAAACATTTCTACTTCACTAGGCTGTTCCATTCCTTGTGTTGCATCTCCTTCTTCACTCTCTCCAGTACCGGACATAGATTGACCTAGTGTTCCTGATACAGATCCCTCTTCGCTTTCTGAGGCATGTGTTCCAGGTGCTGTACCAGCATTACTAATACCTTGTGCAAAGGTGCAGTAGGAGAAAAGTGTTAATATGGAAGTTAGTAGAAGCTTCATTCTATTTAATCAAAATTTATATTATCGAAATTATCTAAATCTCCTCCAGAGTAAATAATTACATTATCAATTGTTAATCCATTTAATTGAGGCATAGCCCAGTCTAGAGCATTATACAAATCATTGATTTGATTTTGTAATTGAGTAATTTGATCACTTTGAATTTCTATAGTTTGTAGTAACTCTACATTATTATTGTTTNCATTATTAATTTGCAGTGATGCTACCTGTTCTTGTANTTCAGTAATAATATCTAGTAAATCTCCACTTGCGTTATTAGCGTAACTAGCCATATTTGCAAGTCCTGCATTACCTGAATATTCTGCATAATCAGCTTGCTCAGATTTTTTTGCCCACTTAGCAGTTGGNACATCTTCCATTTTCATGACTCCCATTTCTGCATACACNCCATCGTTATTAAAATCGATACTTACTGCTAGTCCACAATAGTCATAGGACCCCCACTGGATCTCACTATAGCTATATTGCTCTTGCTCACCTGATCCAACAGAAAGGTTAAATAGTCCATAAGAATCAGTAGTTANGTTATGTGTTTCTTGGTATAATTGACCTTCTCCTTGTGGGTTATCTACAATTCTAAATATTACACTAATTGGTTGATTAGATAGAATGCCTCCCTGGGCATCTCTAGCAACTCCTTGATAACTTATTCCATTTGAGCTTTCATTTTGAGAAAATAACAAAGCACAAAAAAGAAAAATAAATAAGTGTACAAATCTTTTCATAATTATTTTTTTTAAAAATTTAGGGTAAATACGCTAATAATAAATTTACGAAATTATTTACAATATATTTTATTTNCCTTCGTTCTAGAGATTATTAAATATAAAATGGCATATGATAAAGACTTTTACTCAANCTCAATTAGAAAAAATAGACAACTTTTTAAATAAAGAAATTAACNAAATAGAAANAGAAATAATTCTTTCAAAAAAGTCAAAAGAAAAGACAATTAAATTTTTGAATGATTACTCAAAATCTGTTCGATTTAAAGATTCAAATAATAAAAATCCAATTATTTTAAATTAAATTATAGTAGATTTAATCATCTATTTTTTTGATTTAAATGAAAAAAAAGGAAAAAATAAATTTTATTATTTCAACCCTAGAGGATTTATATCCANAAACACCTATACCTTTAAATCATAAGGATTCTTATACTTTATTAATAGCAGTTCTTTTATCTGCTAGATGTACAGATGAAAGAGTTAATCANGTCACTCCATTNCTATTTAANAAAGCTGATACACCTGAGAAAATGATTAAAATGTCAGTAGAAGAAATACGGCAAATAATTAGACCGTGCGGACTCTCTCCTCAAAAATCTAAAGCGATTTATGGTCTTTCAAGAATATTAATAGATAAGCATAATAGTTTAGTTCCTGATAATTTTGAGGATTTAGAGGCATTNCCCGGTGTAGGTCATAAAACTGCATCAGTTGTGATGTGTCAAGCTTTTGGGAAAGATGCTTTTCCTGTAGACACTCATATTTTTAGGCTGCTTAGAAGATGGAAAATAAGTTCAGGTAAAAATGTTGATAAGGTAGAGAAAGATGCTAAAAGATGTTTTCCGCAAAAATTATGGAATAAATTACACTTACAAATTATTTTTTTTGGAAGAGAATATTGTCCTGCTAGAGGCCATATTATTGAAAAGTGTCCTATTTGTAATATTGTTGAAAACAACTGAGATATTTAAATTAAAAAAATCGATTTTTTAATTACATTTGATTTAAATCAAAATTTATATGAATCAATTATCNATAGGACAGGAGGCTCCTAAATTTTCAGCTAAAAATCAAAANGGAGAACTAATTTCATTAGATGACNTTAAGGGGAATAAAGTTATATTATATTTTTACCCAAAAGACAACACACCTGGTTGTACTGCTCAAGCNTGTAACTTAACAGAAAATATTTCTACTTTAAAAAAGAAAGGTTTTGTTGTTTTAGGTGTTAGTCCGGACGGAGANAAGTCNCACAATAAATTTATTGATAAATATAATTTACAGTTTGATCTATTAGTAGATGAAGATAAAAAGTTATGTAAATTATATGGANTTTGGGGTAGAAAAAAATTNATGGGAAGAGAGTATGATGGCGTTCATCGTACAACTTTTATTATTGATGAAAATGGGATGATTGATCAAATAATTAATAAAGTAGAAACAAAAAGACATAGTCAGCAAATTTTAGAATTATAATTATGAGTACAAAAAAAGATGCAAAATTAAAAGCGCTTCAGCTTACAATGGAGAAAATAGATAAGACTTACGGAAAAGGTTCTATCATGAAATTAGGAGATGTTGCTGTTGAGGATGTAGAAGCAATCCCTACAGGTTCAATTGGTTTAGACTTAGCATTAGGAGTTGGAGGTCTTCCTAAAGGTAGGGTAGTTGAAATATATGGCCCAGAATCTTCAGGAAAAACAACTTTAACTATTCATGCTATTGCAGAATGTCAAAAGAAAGGTGGTATTGCTGCCTTCATTGANGCGGAACATGCCTTTGATAGATTTTATGCNGAAAAGCTAGGTGTTGACACAGGAGATTTACTTATATCACAACCTGATAATGGTGAACAAGCTCTAGAAATTACTGATAATTTAATTAGATCAGGTGCAATAGATTTAATAGTCATCGATTCAGTTGCCGCTTTAACACCAAGAAGTGAAATTGAAGGTGAGATGGGNGATTCTTCTGTAGGNGTTCAGGCTAGATTAATGTCTAAGGCTCTAAGAAAATTAACTTCTACAATTAGTAAAGCAGGTTGTACATGTATATTTATTAACCAGCTACGACACAAAATAGGAGTTATGTTTGGAAGTCCCGAAACAACAACAGGTGGAAATGCTTTAAAGTTTTATTCTTCAGTAAGAATTGATATTAGAAGAAGNACACAAATTAAGGATGGTGAAAAAGTCCTNGGTAACAGAACAAAAATTAAAATAGTTAAAAACAAAGTTGCTCCCCCTTTTAGAAGAGCAGAATTTGATCTAATGTATGGTGAAGGAATTTCAAAAACAGGTGAAATCATTGATTTAGGAGTTGAAAATGGGTTAATTGAAAAAAGTGGTTCATGGTTTAGTTATAATGGTGGTAAATTAGGGCAAGGTAGAGAGTCAGTTAGAAATTTATTAAAGGATAATCCAGAGCTAATGGATGAACTTGAGTCAAAGATTAAAGAATTAATATAAAATTCTTGTGAAGCACTCTATTGTTATTTCTAGTCTTCTATTTATATGTCTATCTCTTGTAATTTATTCTATATTCTTCATGAATGATTCTGGAAATAATAATTCTAAGATAATTGATCAATATATTGAAAGAGAAGAGTTTGATTTTGCTATTAATTATATAGATAGTATTTATGATCAAAATCCTGACGATATTAGTGTTTTAATTGATAGAGCTGAAGTATATTATAAAATAAATGAAACGAAAGTTTCTAAAGATTCATGGGAAAGATGCTTAGAGATAGACCCTAATAATGTTATTTGTGCAGAAAAACTAGTTGAATTATATTGTACTATAGGTGAAGTTAATTGTGATCTAAGTATAGATTATTTATTAAAAATTGATTCAAAAAATATAACAGCATTAAATTTTAAAGCAAAACTAGAAAAGGATTTAGGTAACATTGATGATGCAATAAAATTATATAATAAAACCCTTGAAATAGATTCAAGAAATATAAATGCTATTGAAGAGCTTGCTATACTATATACTAATAATAAAAATGTTTTGGCAATAGATTATTATGATAAACTTATAAGCTTAAATCCTACATCTTTAGCATATTATAATTATGGATTTTATTTTCAAATAAATAATGATTTTATAAATGCAATTGAAAAGTATAAGTTATCTGTTTCATTGAATAGGAATTCTCCAAACTCTTATTATTCGATGGGTTATTGTTACTTTTCCATTGCATTGTCTAGTATTAATAACAATGAAAGAAGAAAGTTTTTTGAGGAGGCATTAATTAGTTTCAATAAAACAATATCCTTAAATGGAAGTTACTTAGAAGCATATTATGCCCGAGCATTATGTTACGTAGAATTAGGAGATAAAAAATCTGCAATTGAAGATTTCAAATTTTGTCTAATGATTGAACCTGGATATGAGCCTGCTATGATTGGAATAGCAGATGTAGAAAAAAATATATAGTTATTTTTTTACCTTTTCAACAATAGACTTGAATACTTCAGGTTGATTCATTGCTAAATCAGCTAAAACTTTTCTATTTAGATCAATATTGTGTTTTTTTAGCATTCCCATGAACTGTGAATAAGATAAGCCATTTTCTCTGGCTCCCGCGTTAATTCTTTGAATCCATAGTTCACGAAACTTTCTTTTTTTAACTTTTCGATCTCTATATGCATATGAAAGTGCTTTTTCAACAGCATTTTTTGCTACAGTATATACATTTTTTCTTCTTCCGAAATAACCTTTTGCTTGTTTTAATATTTTTTTTCTTCTTGCTTTTGATGCAACTGAATTAATAGACCTAGGCATAATTTTTTCTTTTTTTGTAAGCAGCGTTCATAATTGAAACTTTAAGGCTGATTACATGGTTTATAGTTTATTTACAAAGTTGAATTTTAATATTAGGGGTGTCTGACTTATGTACTAGCCCCGTTTTAGTTAAATTCCTTTTCCTTTTTGTTCCTTTTTTTGTCAATATATGACTTTTAAAGGCGTGTTTTCTTTTTATTTTTCCACTTCCTGTGATAGAAAATCTTTTCTTAGCACTTGATGTAGTTTTCATTTTAGGCATAATACAACTAATTTAATGGTGTTAATAACATATTCATCTTCTTTCCTTCTAATTTAGGTAATTGCTCTACTTTGGCAATCTTTTCTAATTCTTGTGCAAGCCTTAGAAGAAGCATCTCACCTTTATCTTTAAATATAATTTGTCTTCCTTTAAAAAAGACGTAAGCTTTTAATTTACATCCGTCTTTTAAAAATCTTTTAGCATGATTTAATTTAAACTGAAAATCATGTTCATCTGTGTTTGGGCCAAAACGTATTTCTTTAAGTATAGTTTTAGCTGTTTTAGCTTTTAGTTCTTTCTTCTTTTTTTTCTGAGTATATAAAAACTTTTGGTAATCAATAATTTTACATACAGGTGGGTCTACATTAGGAGATATTTCTACTAAATCTAGACCTTGTTCTTTCGCCATTTCTGTTGCTCTTTTTGTGTTAAAAACACCTTGAGGAACATTATCTCCTACTAACCTTACAGTTAGGCTTTCAATTTTATTATTTATTTTGTGTGGATGCTCTTTTCTAATTCTTCCAAAAGACCTTCTCCTTTTAAAAAATGCTATAACAATTATTTTTAAATTAAACTTCTATTTCTTTATTTAACAAGGTTTTTATCATTTCACAAAAACTTTGTATTTCCATTGATCCTAAATCTTCACCTCCATGTTTTCTTACAGACACTGTATTCTCTTTTTCTTCTCTCTCGCCAATTATTAACATATATGGTACTTTACTAATTTCAGTCTCTCTAATTCTTTTTCCTATAGTTTCAGTTCTAACATCAATGTGGGCGCGAATTTCGTAATTTTTCATCAATTTTAAAACTTTATTCGCATATTCTGTAAATTTTTCACTAATTGGAAGAATCGTCACTTGTATAGGAATTAACCATAATGGAAAGTTTCCACTTGTGTGTTCTATTAAAATAGCTAAAAATCTTTCAAGAGAACCAAAAGGAGCTCTGTGTATCATTATTGGTCTATGTGGTTGATTATCAGGGCCAATGTATTCAAGATCAAATCTTTCTGGTAGATTATAGTCAACTTGAATTGTCCCCAGTTGCCATTTTCTTCCTATAGCATCTTCAACCATAAAATCAAGTTTTGGACCATAAAATGCAGCTTCGCCATATTCTATAACAGTACTAAGATTTTTATTTTTTGTTGAATCTATTATTGCTTTTTCTGCTAAATCCCAATTTTTTTCTTTTCCTATATATTTAGAAAAGTCATCTTTATCTCTTAACGAAATTTGAGCAGTGTAATTTTTAAATTTTAGAATCTTTAGAACATGTAATACTATATCAATTACTTTTTCAAATTCAACTTGTAGTTGTTCAGGTGTAACGAATAAATGTGCATCATCTTGAGTAAATCCCCTAACCCTTGTTAGTCCGTGTAGTTCGCCACTTTGTTCATATCTATATACTGTCCCAAATTCAGCGTATCTTACAGGTAAATCTTTATATGATTTTGGTGATGATTTATATATTTCACAGTGATGAGGGCAGTTCATCGGTTTAAGGAAAAATTCTTCTTTAGCATTAGGTGTTTTTATAGGTTGAAAAGAATCTTCACCATATTTTTCATAGTGGCCTGAGCATACATATAAATCTTTATGACCTATATGAGGCGAAATTACAGATTCATATCCATTATTAATTTGAATATCCCTCATAAACTTAATTAGTTGTTCTCTAATTATGGTTCCTTTAGGTAGCCATAATGGAAGACCTTGACCGACCTTTTGAGAGAAGGTAAACAAACCCATTTCTTTTCCAATTTTTCTATGATCTCTTTTTTTAGCTTCTTCTAAAATATTTAAATATTCATCTAATTCTTTTTTCTTAGGAAATGAAATTCCGTATATTCTCGTAAGTTGCTTGTTTTTTTCATCTCCTTTCCAGTATGCACCAGCAACATTTAGCAGTTTTACTGCTTTAATGAAACTTGTATCAGGTATGTGTGGTCCCTTGCATAGGTCAGTGAATTCCCCTTGAGAATAGAAAGTAATTGATCCGTCCTCTAAGTCATTAATTAGTTCAATTTTAAAATTATTATTTTTCTTTTTATAAAAATCTAAAGCTTCATTTTTAGAAACATCTTTTCNTATAAATTTATTTTTCTGTTTAGCGAGCTCTAATATTTTCTTTTCGATNTTTTCAAAAATATCTGATGAAAATGTTTCATCTTCATCTAAATCAATATCGTAATAAAACCCATTTTCTATTGAAGGTCCAATAGTAAATTTAGCTTTTGGAAAGTAATATTGTATTGCTTCAGCCATTAAATGAGCGGATGAATGCCAAAGTATAGATTTACTTTTTTGATCATTCCAAGTCAGTAATTTTAACTCTATTTCAGAGTCATTTTCATAAATTCGGTTTGCATCCCATATATCTCCGTTAACTTCTGCAGCCAATACATTTCTAGCAAGACCTTCACTGATATTAATGGCGACATCCATAGAGGATATACCATTAGGGAATTCTTTAATTGTATTATCTGGAAGTTTGACTCTTATCATGAGAATATTAAATTAAAGTGTTAAATATACAAATTAATGTTTTCTGAAGATTAAAATTTATGTCTGAATAACTCCTGTCTTAAAATCCTTTACGGGAACATTATTACTTGCTTCTATACCATTTGATATATATTTNCTAGTTTCGAAGGGATGAATTATTTCATCAATCCAAAGTCTTGCTGCCGCATAATATGGTGATGTTTGACTTTCATATTTTTCAGATATTTGTTTTTTTAATTTTTTTTCTGCTTTTTCATCTAAATTATTTCCNTCTTTTTTTAATTTNTTTTTTTCTAGATTGAGTAATACTTGTGATGCTTGNTCACCCCCCATAACAGCAATTCTTGCACTTGGCCATGCAATAATAAANCTTGGNTCAAATGCTTTTCCACACATTGCATAGTTACCTGCTCCAAAAGAATTACCAATAATGATTGTGAATTTAGGAACTGTGCTATTTGCCATTGCATTAACCATTTTAGCACCATCTTTAATAATGCCACCATGTTCTGCTCTTGAACCCACCATAAATCCTGTGACATCTTGTAAAAATATTAAAGGAATATTTTTTTGATTACAATTCATAATAAATCTAGCTGCTTTATCAGCAGAGTCAGAGTAAATNACACCTCCAATTTGCATTTCTCCTTTACCATTTTTGACGATTTTTCTTTGGTTAGCAACAATACCAACTGACCAACCATCAATTCTTGCATATCCACAAATAATTGTTTTTCCAAATTCTTTTTTATACTCTGTGAAGTCACTATTATCAACAATTCTATCAATAATATCTTTCATGTCGTATTGTTTATCTCTTTTTCTTGGAATGATTCCAAGAATATCTTCCATATTTTTTTTAGGTGGGTAGCTTTTTTCTCTTGATAAGTTATTATTTTTTTTAATAGGAATCTTTTCAATTAAATCTCTAATTAACTTTAATGCTTCTTTATCATTTTTACATTTATAGTCTGTCACACCAGATATTTCTGAGTGAGTTTTTGAACCACCCAATGTTTCATTATCAATATCCTCTCCAATAGCAGCCTTAACTAAATGAGAACTTGCTAAAAAAACACTTCCTGTTTTTTCTACAATAATTGATTCATCACATAATATTGGTAAGTATGCTCCTCCAGCTACGCAACTCCCCATAATTGCGGCAATTTGGGTTACNCCCATTGATGATAAAATAGAGTTATTTCTAAACTGTCTTCCAAAATGTTCTTTATCAGCAAAAATCTCATTCTGTAGAGGAAGAAATATTCCCGCACTATCAACTAAATAGACTACTGGCAATTTGTTTTCTATAGCGATTTCTTGAGCTCTAAGATTCTTTTTACCTGTCATAGGGAACCATGCTCCAGCTTTAACAGTAGCATCATTTGAAACAATCATACATTGTCTCTTATGAATGANACCTATACCAGTTACTACTCCTGCNGATGTACATCCATTATATTCAGGATACATATTTAGTGCAGCCAAGGATCCGAATTCAATAAAATCAGAATTTTTATCAATTAATTCTTCAATTCTTTCTCTNGCAGTAAGTTTTCCTTTTTTGTGGTGTTTTTCNATTGCTTTTTTTCCACCACCTAAACTAATTGAAGCAATATGATATTTTAGTTTACCAATCAGTAACTTCATATTATCTTCATTTTTATTGAACTCTAAACTTTTTTTGTTTTGCATATACCAAATATAATTATGTTTTTTCAAAATTTAATTTTGAAATAAAATTCTTAGAATCATTTCCTAAATTAAAGAGTAAATCTAAAATAGAAATATTATTATTTATTTGTTTTTTATTACAAAACGTTTGAGTATAGTTTAGTCTAGCAAAGTTNTTTGTATTAAAATTTCTTAAATCAATATAATTATCATTAGTTATTTTATTGTATTCTTTAGTATAATTTATATTATTATGAATACTTAGTTGATTTAAAATAAAATTTAGAATTTTTTTATTTAAATCAAATAAATTGCTTTTTGTGTTTGATATCAATTCTTTGATTTCATCAAAGTAGTGGATAAAAAATGGACTGTTTCCATAATTAGTTTGTATTGCTTGAATGTGTTTTTTTTTCCATAAGTTATTTTGAATCTTCACTTCTGTTATTAATATTTTGGAATAACTTTTTCTTTTTATTGGTATAATTAATTTTTGATCTCCGTTTGCACCATTAATAATTGTATGATTTCGTATTGTTTGTTTTTTATAAAACTCTTGTGTTTCAATATATATGTTTTCATATTTTTTGATGTAATAAAAGTATATAATTGGAGGAAAGTATGATGATGATAGAATAATTTTTTTTTTATTCATTTACAGATTAACCTAAAAGGTTTTTTATTTTTTTAATATTTTTCTTACAATTAGCTTTAATTTTTTTCTAAAAATAAATAGTGTTAAAAGAACTAAAAAATGTGGAAAATACCATCTTGAATCTCCATCTCCATGAACAGTTGTAAATAATCTTTTCCACCTTATTTTATTAAATAAATTATCAGCGTTCCAATCAATACTTAACCAAACAAGAAGAGGTTTTCCAACAACATGGCTAAATGGAACATATCCCCAACATCTAGAGTCTTGTGAGTTATGCCTGTTATCACCAATCATCCAATAATAACCATTATCCATTTTGATTTTATATTTATTGGTTTCTTCTCCGTTGATGAAAAATTTATATTTTCCATTTTTGGTATTACAATCAGAAACATGCATAATTTCAAGCGAATTGTTTTCATAATTAGTGATAATCTCCGCATATAAAGCAATATTATTTTCAGTTAATTCAATTTCATCATTTTCTTTAGGCATATAAATGGCGCCATAATTATCATTATTCCAATTATGATTTTCTCCTTTATGAATATATTCAAACATTACATTTTTTTTAAATGTTTTATCCTTTATATCTGAGCATTTCTCATTATATTCTTTAAAGGTGACTTCGTAATCAAATTTCTGAGGAAATAGAGTAGTAATTGAATTAGGTTGGTTGTATGTATCAGTTCTATAATCAGGAAATTTAGTTTTAAATTCATTTTGCAATATAGAATCATTAACTAGATCTGTTATTCTAGTTACTTTTTTAGCATTTTTTTTAATTAATTTGATCTCTTCTTCTGATCCATTAACAATTAAACTTTTATATGACCTTATATTTAAATTATTTATATCACGATCTAAAGTAGGTAGGTATTCTAGATCTTTTGCTATAATTTCTGCTAATTCGACTTCATATTTGTTATGAAGTTCTTTTTTTAACTCTCCCCAGGTTTTTCGGACTTCTTTTTTATCATATTGTATCCAATAAGCATGTTGAATTATACCTCTATTTGGGTTATCTTGAATTTTATTATTGATATAAATATCACCATTTTTTATCTCTAGACTGTCTCCTGGTATAGCTATACATCTTTTTACATAATTTAATTTTTTATCAAAAGGCATATTTGGTCTAGTTCCATTAGTATTGTCAGTGGGCCAATTAAAAACAACTATATCATTATTTTTTATTTTTTGGAAGCCAGGTAATCTATTATATCCAAGTTGAATCCAATCCAGATAAGATGGAGTGTTTTTAGTAAATGGTAAAGTATTATGCATGAAAGGTAAAAATAGTGGAGTATTTGGCACATTAGCTCCATAGTGAAATTTGCTAACAAATAAAAAGTCCCCTCTTAATAAAGTACCTTCTAAGGAAGATGTTGGTATAATGTACGGCTGTATTGTAAATATATGAATAAGAGTTGCAGCAAATACAGCGAACAAAATAGATTCAATCCATTCACGAGTTTTCCCTTTTTCTTTTTTTTCCTTTTTCTTTTTTTTCTTCCATGGCGTCCAATTGATAAAGTAGAAAAAATGATGATCAATTATAAATAATATAGAAAAGTAAAACCAATTAAACCCTCTTAATCCAGAAATTTGGACAAGCAAAAAAACACTAAAAATTAAAATCAAACAATATATAATTGCATTTAATTTATTTTTAAGATTTATATCGTCATTTCCTTTATTTTTCTTCATTAAAATTATAGTTCCAACAAGGCTAATTAAACCAATTATTGCAAAAAGTAATTTTAAATTTAAAAACAAAAAGAGTGCTAAATAAATAAGCCAAAATATGCACAATATTTTAATATGAATTTTATTAATCATTGATTTTATTTATTATATCATCTAAAGTAAATATACCTTTTTTATTTTTTATAAACTCTGCTGCAAGAATTGCTCCCTTTGCAAAACCTTCTCTGCTATGTGCTGTGTGATTAATTGTAATTGAATCAATATTTGATGAAAAATTAATTTGGTGTATTCCTTTGTAATCACCCTTTCTTTTTGAAGAAATTGCGACTTGTTTTTTAAAATTTTTATCAAAAGACCATTTGTCGATTCTGTTAATGTTATTTATTATATCGTTTGCTAATTTTATTGCAGTCCCACTGGGTTTATCTTTTTTGTTTAAGTGATGAGTCTCATCAATACTAACTTTATATTCATTTAGATGGTTCATTTTTTTAGCAAGAGTTTTATTTAATTGAAAAAATATATTCATACCAATACTAAAATTAGGTGAATGTAAAAATGCTGAATTATACTCTATACATTTATCTTTTATTTTATTTAATACATTTATCCAGTCAGTTGAACCAGATACTACTGGTATTTTATTTTTAAAAAATAAAAGAATTGTATCTATAACTTTTTCGGAGTTTGAAAAATCAATAGCTACATCACATTGTTCTAATATACTTTTGGTTAATTTGTTAGAGTTTTTTGAATTAATTTTAAACAAAATAGTATATTTTTTTTCAAGGCAAATTTTTTCAATTTCTTTACCCATTTTTCCATACCCAATAATAATTATATTCATTTTTAAAAATTTATTTTCATTGAAATTAAGCTTCTTAATGAGGAGTTATCTAAAATTTCTGGTCTTATGTAAAAAGATAAATTGTCATTAATATTATAAGATAACAAATGTGCGTCTACATATGCATCTACAATATTTAAAATATAAAGTATTGATCCGTAAACAATTGATAAATCTTTATTGTTTCTATAATAATCTTGAAGAGTAATTAAGTTGCTGTTTGAGTATAATCCATCATATTCATCAATTGTATTATCGTCATCATCATTTCTTAAAATATATGCTTCTTTATACATTTCAAACTTATTGTTTGAATATTTATATGAATATATACAAGCTCCTATTCCTATTAATATTACAGGAGTTTTCCAGTATTTTTTATTATAAACCTGACCGAGACCTGGGCATGCAGCAGATAGAATAGTTGCCTTTTTAATTGTATTATTTTGCCCAAAAGAACTTAAAGAAAATAGGAAAAAAAAAAGTAATTTAAAGTTTAATGTTTTCAATAAATTCATGTAATTTTTTTTCTGACATAAAATGAATTTCAACTTTTCTATTTCCATTTTTTAATGACTTAATTTTAACGTTTGCTTCAAAAAGATCGGCTAAATTTTCCTGAATAGATAATAAATTTGAAGATAATTTATTTGTCTTTTTTTTGTTGCTTAAATATAGTGGCTCGTTATTTTCTTTAATAATTTCCTCTGTTTCTCTTACCGATAGTGAGTTTGTTACAATAATATTATAAATCTCAAGTTGTTTATCTTGATTAATAAGTGATAATAGTGGTTTTGCGTGCCCAATTGTTAAAATAAAGTCTCTTAAACCAGCTTGTATAATAGGATGTAATTGTAATAGTCTAATATAATTACTAATGGTAGACCTTTTTTTTCCAATTTTTTCACTCAATTTTTCTTGTGTAATTTTCAACTCCTCTATAAGAGTTTTGTATGATATTCCTATTTCAATTGGATCCAGATCTTCTCTTTGTATGTTTTCAATTAATGCTAGTTCAAGCATTTCATTATCTTCAGCTTGTTTAATATATACAGGTAAAGTTCTTAAACCAGCCATTTTAGAGGCTTTGTATCTTCTTTCTCCAGAAATCAATTGATATTTATTATCTGCAATTTTTCTTACTGTTAGTGGTTGTATAATTCCGTATTGTTTAATTGATTCAGATAATTCTTTTAATTCGGATTTGTTAAAATTTGTTCTTGGTTGATATGGGTTGGGTGATACTTGTTCGATACTGAGTTTTGCAAAAAAACTAGAATCTACTTTAGAGAATAGTGCATCTACCCCTCTTCCAATCCCAAATCTATTTTTTACCATGTTTTTTCAGATTCTTTTTGATGAAACTCATCTACAGAATTTTTTTCTAGAAATTCTTGTGCTAAATTTAAATAATTTATTGCACCTCTACTTGTAGCATCATATTTTAAAATAGACTTACAGTGACCAGTTGCCTCACTAAGACGAACATTTCTTTGAATAATTGTATTAAAAACCATTTCTTGGAAGTGAACTTTAACTTCTTCAATAACTAAATTAGATAGTTTTAATCTTGAATCATACATAGTTAATAGTAAGCCTTCTATATCTAATTTTGAATTATGTAGTTGTTGAATTTTCCTTATGGTACTTAGAAGCTTCCCTAATCCCTCTAAAGCAAAATATTCGCACTGAATTGGAATTAAGACTGAGTCAGCTGCTGTAAGGCAATTTAATGTAATTAATCCTAATGATGGGGGGCAGTCAATAAATATATATTCGTATTCATCTTTTATATTTTCTAATGCTGTTTTAAGCATTTTTTCTCTATCAATTTTATCAATTAGTTCTATTTCTACACCTACTAAATTAATGTTAGCAGGAATCATATCTAAATTTGGAGAAGTTGTCTTTAATATTAGTTCTTTTGCATCTAATTGATGTTCAATTAATTCATATGTACTTGGCTTATCATCTGGGTTTTCAATTAAGGAAGATGTTGCATTTGCTTGAGGATCTGCATCAATTAATAAAACTTTTTTTTCTAACACGCCTAGAGCGGCGGCTAAATTAATTGATGAAGTTGTTTTACCTACTCCACCTTTTTGATTGGCAATTGCAACAATTTTTCCCATCTTTTATCTTTTTTTAAAGTAAATGAAGCTACAATTTTTTCTATATTTTTAAAAAAATGTAAACTTCTTTTTATTAACACTTGTTGAAAAGAAAATATCTATCATATATATATTTATTTGATAAAATATCTATCTTTTAACTATACTTAATATTGCCTATGTTTATTTATATTATTATTTGCTTGTTTTTTCTTATTCTGTTTGGTCAATCATCATTTGATAAAATAATTAATAAGAATGAAAACATTTCTTGGTTAAAACAACATTTTAATAATTCAATTATTAAAAATCACGTGTCTTTAGCTTTTTTTACTTTAACTTTCTTAGAATTTGTAACAACTATTTTATTTTTAATTAATATTTTAATTGTTCTTCCTTTAGAAACTTTATCTTTTTCTCTAAAAAACACACTAGGTATTTTCTGTTTAAATGATCCTTTGTTCGCATTTTATATGTCATTAGTTACTTTTATATGCTTATTTTTTGGTCAAAGAGTAGCTAAAGATTATGATGGTGCAAAAACTATAACAATATATTTTACTTTGAATCTTCTTGCAGTAATTTATGTTATTGAGTATTTGTAAAAAAGGAGTTATTTAGTTTTTTTTATTGAACTTTTATTATAACCAAAAAGTTTATTTTCCTTAATTATATTATCAACATATGTAGGAACTAGATCTTCCCAACCTTTTTTATTGTGCCTAATCATAGAAAGAACTTTATTTGAAAATATGTTTAAATATTCTTTTTGGTATGCTTTTATATCAACTAATCTTTTGTTAGAAACATAATAGTCATAAAGAGGTTTTATTTTAGAATCAATTTCTAAATTTTTTGTTGAAAGAATTTTAGTTCCTTTTTCAGCGCTATATGGATAAACATAAACCTTTAGGTCTTGATTAAACATTTTTCCAATCCCTTCAAGTATTCCTCCATCTAAGTGGTCATAATATTTATCATCAAAAATATCTTTTAGATTCATAATACCTAAAATAATCCCCATTCTTTTAGATGTAAACCTTGAAAAATAATCTAATAATTTATAATATCTTCCATAATTTGAAATAAGTACAGTTTGACCAATAGAGCATAAAACATCTACTCTATCTAAAAAATCTTGATCTTTTATTTTTTTTACATCAACGCTTTCTAAGTTTTTATCAGGAACTTTTTTTGTTTTAGTTGCAAGATTTGTTAGTGTTATCTCAAATAAGACTTGAAGATTTTTCTCATTTACTTTTCTTTCCTTTAAAAAATGGTTGTATCCATTTTTTATCATGTCTATGTTTACTTTTGTTACAGGTCTAAAACTCCCTCTTATTGCTAATATATTTTTGTTATATAATATATCTGATGGTTGTAAATTAGTGCCTTCGGGGCTAAAAATAACCGCTTCAGTCATATTATTTTTAACTAAATAAAGACTTAGTAACCTATTGTCAATTTCTGAAAACAAAGTTCCATTCATTTGAACCATATCAATTTCTAATTGATCTTTTGTTATATTATCATATAATGATTTAATAATTTTTTTTGGAGAGTTAAAGTAATTAAAAGATGCATACATAAGATTAGTACCAAGAATCCCTACACATTCTTGTTGCGCTCTTGCATCTCTATCATGGAGACGAAAGTGGAATATAATTTCACTTGGTTTTTCCTTTGATTTTGTTTGAAATTTTATGCCCATCCAACCGTGACCTGGCGTTTGATTATTATATTTTGTGGTCGCTACAGTGTTTGCAAATGAAAAAAAAGTTTTATCAGGATGTTTTTTTCTACTTAATCTTTCTTCTAATAATAAAAACTCCCTATCTAACATTTTTGTTAATCTTGAATCACATACATATCTACCAGTTTCTTCTTTTCCGTATATAGCATCACTAACGTCCATATCATATGCAGACATAGCTTTTGCAATTGTACCTGATGCTCCTCCACATCTAAAAAAATGTCTAACAACTTCTTGTCCAGCTCCTATTTCAGAAAATGTTCCATAAATATGAGGGTCTAAATTTAGACTTAATGCTTTCTGATTAGCAGATAGTGTAACTTTTTTCATAACTTTTATTCTACTACAGTTAAAGTTAAAAAACATGTTTGTTAAATTTTAATAAAAAAGTAAATTTATTTATTATGAAAAAATCATTAACCTTTTTAGGAACTGGAACATCTCAAGGAGTTCCAGTAATATCTTGTTCTTGTGAGGTTTGTAAATCAAAAGACAAATTAGATAAAAGGTTAAGAAGTTCTGTTTTAATAAATATAGATAAAAAAAATATTTTAATTGACTCAGGTCCTGATTTGAGACTACAATTATTGCGTGAAAAAGTAATGAAAATAGATTGTGTTTTATTTACTCATGAACATAGAGATCATGTAGCTGGGATTGATGATTTAAGATCTTTATATTATTCCAATAAAAATGAAATTCCTTTATTTATGAGTAGTCAAGTTTATGAGGCTTTAAAGCGCGATTATTCTTATCTATTTTCAAATTTAAATTATTTTGGTAAACCAAAGTTCTTAGTTAATATAATTAAGAATAAACCTTTTAAAATATTTGAAGAAAAAATAGAACCTATTCAGGTTATGCATTATAAGTTACCGGTATTTGGTTATAAAATTTCCGATTTAGCATATATAACTGATGCAAATTATATTTCTAAATTAGAAAAAGAAAAACTAAAAGGAATTAAAATCTTAGTTGTTAATTGTTTGCAAATAGAAAGGCATATTTCACATTTTAATTTAGATGAATGTTTAGATTTAATAAATATAGTAAAGCCTCACAAAGCATATTTAACTCATATTAGTCATAATTTAGGTTTACATAAAACAGTTCAAGAAAGATTACCTAAAAATATTTATTTAGCTTATGATGGATTAAAAATAAATTTTTAGGATATAGCATTTTTAATTCTAACTAACTTAGTTAATAGTTTTCTAAGTTGATTTAATTTTAACATCGTGTGACCATCTGATAATGCATTCTTTGGATTTGGATGAGTTTCTAAAAAAATACCATCAACGTTTGCTGCTACACCTGCGCATCCTAAAGTTTCAATAAATAACGGTGTTCCTCCAGATACTCCATCATTTTGATTTGGCTTTTGCATTGAATGAGTAATATCAAGAACTACAGGTTTTCCAAATGATTTCATAATAGGAATATTTCTTATATCTACAACCATATCTTGATATCCAAACGAATTCCCCCTTTCAGTAATCATGACATTTTCATTATTCTGACTGGTTACTTTCTCAATTATAAACTTCACCGACTCCGGAGAACTGAAT
>NHFO01000027.1 GCA_002170235.1 Flavobacteriales bacterium TMED113 | reverse complement strand
ATCATTTAGTGAGGATGTAGAGTTGTTAAATGTTGAGGATTCAAATACACCAGAAGATACTTCATCATCATTTAGTGAGGATGGAGAAATGGAAAATGTTGAGTTTGATTTACCTCAAAATAAATCATCAGTAATAAAAGTGATTGGAGTTGGTGGAGGTGGAAGTAATGCAGTAAATCACATGTTTGAAAAAGGAATTAAAGGAGTAGATTTTGTTGTATGTAATACTGACGCTCAGGCTTTAGAAGGTAGTAAAATACCGACAAAGATTCAATTAGGAATTTCCTTAACTGAAGGGCTAGGAGCAGGTGAAGATCCTAGCGTTGGAAAAGATTCTGCAATAGAAAGTGAAAGTGAAATTAATGAAATTTTAAAACAAGGAACTAAAATGGTTTTTATAACTGCTGGAATGGGGGGAGGAACAGGTACTGGAGCTGCTCCTATTATTGCTCAGCGGGCTAAAGAACATAACATATTAACTATAGGTATTGTTACAATACCATTTAGTTTTGAAGGTAGAAAAAGAAAAGAGCAAGCTGCGATAGGTGTTGAAAAAATGAAAGAACATGTTGATTCATTAATTGTAATTAATAATGATAAATTAATCGAAATTCATGGTAAGTTAGGATTTAAAACAGGATTTGCTAAATCAGATGAAATATTAGCAGTTGCAGCTAAAGGTATTTCAGAAGTTATAACTCAAAAAGCACAGGTAAATATTGATTTAAGTGATGCGAGAACTGTTTTAAAAGATAGTGGGACAGCTATAATGGGCTCAGCAAAAGCAAGTGGTGATGATAGAGCCAAAAAAGCTATTCGGGAAGCTTTAGACTCTCCTCTTTTAAATCTAAATAACATCAAAGGTGCTGATAAAGTATTATTATTATTAATATCAGGCAACGATGAAATAACCTTTGATGAAATTGGAGAAATTAATGATTATATTCAAACTGAAGCGGGCGGAAATGTCGATATTATTATGGGTGTTGGAGAGGATGAAAACTTGACAGAAGACATTAGTGTAACTATAATTGCTACAGGCTCTTTTGGATCTTTAAATATAACTCAGGAACCAAAAATAATCATGCATGATTTGGATGAGTCTGTTGATGTTGATAATGAAAAAGAAAAATCTGTTCAGAAAAAAAATGATTATAATATTGAATATGATTCTGAAGGAAATATGTTAGATCTTGATTTTAAATTTAAAGATATAAAAAAAAATAAAGTAGATATATCACACACATCAGATGATAATATAGAGCATTTTAATTTATCAGATGAAAATATCACAAAAAAAATAAATTTAATAAGTGANGANAAATCAGATCAAGATATNANAAATAGTGAGTTAGAAAAAAGTAATGAAATAAAGTCTACNACAGTTCCTTTTAGNCAAGACCAAGTTGCTTCAGANCAAATTAAAAAAGCCCAGGAAAGGCTGGAAAGACTTGANAAATTTAACCATGACTTAAAAGATTTAGACGAGCAAAAGCTAAATCACTTCGAAAATGAACCTGCTTACAAAAGAAGTGGAATAGAATTAGATACTATAGAAAATTCTTCTTCAGAAAATCCAATTTCAAGATTAACGTTAGATGAAGGNGATGATGAGTTTAAAGAAAACAATTCTTTTTTACACGATAATGTAGACTAAAAGCATATAAACATCTTATTTATATGCTTTTAGTATCTTTCCTATTCTATAATTTTACATCATACCAGGCATCCCNCCCCCCATTGGTGGCATACCTCCACCCATAGGTGGTGTACTTCCTTCTTCTTTAATGTCTGCTAATACACATTCTGTCGTNAGTAGCATACCTGAGACTGATGCAGCGTTTTCCAAAGCAACCCTTGCAACTTTTGTTGGATCTATAATCCCAACTTTAAGTAAGTTATCAAATTTGTCAAGTTTGGCATTATAACCAAAATCTCCTTTTCCGCTTTTAACTTTTGCTACTATTACTGCTCCTTCACCCCCAGCATTTGCTACAATTTGCTTTAAAGGCTCTTGAATTGATTTTTCAATAATTTGAATTCCTGTATTTTCATCATCATTTTCACCTTGTAGNTTAGCTAATGACTCAGAAGCTCTAACAAGAGCAACTCCTCCGCCCGGAACAATACCTTCTTCTATAGCAGCTTTTGTAGCAGCTAGTGCATCATCTACTCTATCTTTTTTCTCTTTCATTTCTATTTCACTTGCTGCCCCAACGTAAAGAACCGCAACACCTCCAGATAATTTAGCTAATCTTTCTTGCAACTTTTCTTTATCGTAGTCAGAAGTTGTNTTTTCAGNTTGAACTTTTATTTGATTTATTCGACTTTGGATATTTTTTTTACTNCCGCTTCCGTTTACAATTGTTGTATTGTCTTTATCAATAGTAATCTTTTCGCATTTACCAAGCATATCTATAGTAGCAGAATCTAATTTCATACCTCTTTCTTCAGATATTACTGTTCCTCCAGTTANAATTGCTATGTCTTCCAGAATTTCTTTACGCCTATCACCGAATCCAGGTGCTTTAACTGCAGCAATTTTTAGTGCTCCTCTAATTTTATTGAGAACTAATGTAGCTAATGCTTCACCNTCAACATCCTCNGCNATAATTAATAGCGGTTGAGAAGTTTTTTGTGTTTGCTCAAGTATAGGAAGTAAATCTTTCATATTAGATATCTTTTTATCAAATATAAGAATCAACGGGCTTTCTAANTGTGATTCCATTTTTTCTGCATCAGTAACAAAATATGGTGATAAATAACCTCTATCAAATTGCATTCCCTCAACAATTTCAACAGTAGTTTCAGTACCTTTAGCCTCNTCNACAGTAATAACNCCTTCCTTACTTACCTTTGCCATAGCTTGTGCAATTAGCTTACCTACGCTATTATCATTATTAGCAGATATAGTNGCTACTTGCTCTATTTTTTCATTATTATCTCCAACTTTCTTAGATTGTTTATGTAAGTTATTTACTATACATGCAACAGCTTTATCTATTCCTCTTTTTAAATCCATTGGATTGGCACCAGCTGCAACGTTTTTTAATCCATTTGAAACTATTGATTGTGCTAAAATGGTCGCTGTTGTTGTACCATCTCCTGCTTGGTCAGCNGTCTTTGAAGCTACCTCTTTAACCATTTGAGCTCCCATATTTTCAATTGTATTTTCAAGTTCAATTTCTTTAGCTACAGTAACACCATCTTTTGTAATTGACGGTGAGCCAAATTTTTTATCAATAACAACATTTCTTCCCTTAGGCCCTAAGGTNACNTTTACTGCGTTAGATAATGCGTCAACTCCTCTTTTAAGAGCATCTCTTGCATCACTATTAAATTTTATTTCTTTAGCCATTTTATATTTTTTTTTAAAAGTTATTAATTTATATTTTTGCTAATACGTCAGACTCTCTCATTATCAAGTATTCACTGCCTTCGTATTTTATCTCTGTTCCAGAGTATTTTCCATATAATATTTTATCCCCAACTTTAAGNGTTATAGGATTTTCTGTATTACCTGGTCCAACTGCTACAACTTTTCCTTTTTGAGGTTTTTCTTGAGCGGTATCAGGGATATATATCCCTCCTACTTTTTCTTCTGCTGGAAGTGCTTCAACTAAAATACGATCTCCCAGTGGTTTTAATTTTGTACTCATTTTATTTAAATTTATTTAATTAGATTTTTGATTTAATATATANATTCATAAATAATGCCAAAACTTTTTTTTCTAACAAATTGTCATAAATTAATGACAGACCGTCATAAANGTACTTCTNAGAGTTTTGGTCAATATAGAATTTATTGATATTAGATGTTACATATTAAGGTTAGTNCAACCAGTAATGTGGCAAAAAACCATGTGCTTTTCTCTAATGTATTAGCTGTATTTTTAGCTCCAAAAATTTGATTTCCACTTCCNCCAAAGCTCGAAGAAAGACCTCCTTCAGATTTTTGAATCAATACAAAAAAAGCTAAAAAAGCACATATAATGATAATTAAAATACCTACCATTCTAGAAATGTTTAAAACATCTGTTGCCATTATAATTTCAATTAAACTACTCATCATTAATTAATATTAGTTTTTTAATTTTTTCAATTTCACGTACAAAGAAACTACTTTTTTTTGGATATTTCAAGGAAAGTATTTCATATGCTCTAATAGCTTGTTCAAAATGTTTTTGCTCTATATACAATTTTGCTAGAGTTTCAGTCATTAAATCATCTGAACCATCATTGTTTNCTAAATTATTATAAAAATTTAAATTTTCTTTTTTTCTTTCTTTTTCTCCAAAAAGCCATTCATTAAATGANAGCTTTTTATTTACCANAGATTTTCTTTTTTCNTCTTTATTTTTGATTTTTTTATTTTTTTCTTTGTGAAGCAATGAAAACAAAAAACTTCTATCAGAAACATGAATAATTGCTTCAGTCAGTTTTTTTTCAAATAATAAATCATTATTATTTTTCCTGAAATTTAAATCAATAACCTTTATAACTTCGCAATACGGAAATATCTTGCATAGTTTTTCTAACTCTTTTACTTTCAAGTCTGTTATTTTTATCTTTGACTCAAGAATATTTGTAATTAGATTATTGTTCATATACTACCAATTAGAAAAAGTATCATTAAAAATTGATTCTATTAGATCTTCGATAATTAATTTATTTAAACTTTCTTCAATTTCTAAAAAATCTAGTTCTGAATCAAAGTCTGTGTAATTTGTAAATTCTTTTTCATAATTATCTAATGAATCAATTTTATTTTCATATTTAATTTTGACAGTTATACTTAATCTGTTCTGAGTTGCACTCTCGGTAGAACTAATTGAGATAGGCTTTATAGAGTAGTCAGTGACTTCACCAATAAAAGTTAAATCTGCGCTTGAGTTTTCTTTAATAGATAATTTTGTTTCATTTAAAAATCGATCAATAAAGGAATTTGTTAATTCCTGACTGAAATCTGGACTAGTTAAGTTTGCTTTGTTCTCAATTTTAGAAACGAACACACTGGTTGCGTTTTTAGGTATCGCTGANCCCTTAAANGTATATATTCCACAATTATATAAAAAGACTATATTNAANAGAATTATTATTTTTTTAGAGGTCATATTGTTTAATTTTTCTGTAAAGAGTTCTTTCTGATATACCTAATTCTTTTGCAGCAATTTTTCGNTTTCCTCTATTTTTCTCCAGGGCTTTTTTTATAATATTTAGCTCCTGTGTTTCAAGGGAAAGATTTTCTTGAACAGTTTCTTCAAACTTAGATGGAATAATTTCCGATTCATTANNTTCAGTGTCAGATTCAATTCTTCTTTCAAATTCCTTTGTATCATTAAATATCTTATTGNAATTTTCTTTTTTTCTAAATATTGATGAAGTCATNTCTTTAAGTTCATTTAAATCTTGTTTCATTTCAAATAACATCTTATATAATATTTCTCTCTCAGATATTTTAGATTGGTTATTAAAGATTATTGGATTTTTTTCTTTTTTAGGTAAGTATGTATCTATATCAATCGAGTTTAAATGTCTTTTTTGCTCAATAATTGACAGTTTTTCCGCAAAATTCTTTAGCTCTCTTATATTTCCGGGCCAATCATAATCTTNTATTGACTTGACNGCGTCCGGGGCTAAATTAATTACAGGAATTTTATTTTTTTCGCAAAAATTTCTAGAAAACTTTTTAAATAATAAGTAAATATCTTCTTTTCTTTCTCTTAAAGGAGACATTTTAATTTCCACTGTACTTAAACGGTAAAATAAGTCTTCTCTGAATTTATTTTTTTTAATNGCATCTTTTAAATCAACATTTGTGGCGCAAATAATTCGAACATTTGTTTTTTGAATTTTAGATGATCCTACTTTAATAAACTCTCCATTTTCTAAGACTCTTAATAGTCTTGCTTGAGTTGATAGGGGGAGGTCACCTAATTCATCTAAAAAAATTGTTCCATTATTGGCCTCTTCAAAATATCCTTTGCGGNTGTTGATGGCCCCAGTAAATGCTCCTTTTTCGTGACCAAAAAGTTCGCTATCAATTGTTCCCTCAGGAATTGCTCCGCAATTAACAGCAATTAATGGCCCATGTTTTCTAGANGACTGTTTGTGAATAATTTTTGGAATTATGTCTTTTCCGGTCCCGCTTTCCCCAGTTATCAAAACAGATATATCTGTTGATGCAACTTGAACNGATTTTTCAATAGANCTCAGAAGTAATTGGGAGTTNCCAATAATTTGAAAACGTTGTTTAATGCTTTCTAGNTTANTCATATTAATTAATTAATTAATTTTCCAATTAAAGTTGCAGATGTACAGTTTGTTATTAGAACATTAACAATGCTACCTATTTTTGTNTNCNCTTTTGGGAATACTGCAACTGTATTTTGAGTTGTTCTTCCAAATAAGTCGTCATCAGATTTTTTTGACAAACCTTCAACTAAAACTTCGCAAATTTTGCCAATATATTTTTCATTTTGCTCTAGTGAATGTTTTTGTTGTAAATCAATAATTTCACTTAATCTTTTTGATTTAATTTTATCAGGAACATTATCTTTGTATTTCCTCTCTGCTAATGTATTAGGTCTTTCAGAGTATTTAAACATATAACCGAAATCATATTTTACAGCTTTCATTAGTGATAATGTATCTAAGTGATCTTTTTCACTTTCATCACAGAAACCTGTAATAATATCCATAGATATTCCGCATTCTGGTATAATATTTTTAATGGATTTAACTCTGTTTAAATACCAATCTCTATCATACCCTCTGTTCATTAACTTTAGNATTNTCGAGCTACCAGATTGTACTGGTAGGTGAATATATTTGCATATATTTTTATGTTTTGCCATTNTATGTAGAACGTCATCTGTCATGTCTTTTGGGTGCGAAGTTGAAAACCTTATTCTCATAAAGGTATTTCTTGCTACTAAATCTAATAATTGGGCAAAGTTGACGCTGTTTTTTTTTGCTTCTTTTGAAAGTTTTTGAAAATCTTTTTTTAACCCACCACCGGTCCATAAATATGAATCCACATTTTGGCCTAGTAGGGTGACTTCTTTATAACCATTATTTTCAAGCTCTTTAATCTCATTTATTATAGTTTTAGGCTCTCTACTACGCTCTCTTCCTCTAGTAAATGGTACCACGCAGAATGAACACATATTATCACATCCTCTCATTATAGAAACAAAAGATGTTATGCCATTTTTATCTAGCCTTACAGGATTTAAATCAGCGTATGTCTCTTCTTTTGATAAAATTACATTTATTGCTTTTCTACCGTCATTAACTTCTTTTAATAGATTTGGGAGATCTCTATAAGAGTCAGGNCCAACTACCANGTCAACTAATTTTTCCTCTTCTAAAAATTTACTTTTTANCCTTTCAGCCATGCATCCTAAAATACCAATAGANGTTTTTTTATTTTTAGATGCCCTAAAAAAATCTAGTCTTTTTCTAACNGTTTGCTCAGCTTTTTCTCTTATTGAGCAAGTNTTAATTAAAATTAAGTTTGCGGATTTTATATCTCTAGTTGTTTCATAGCCAATTTCAAGTAGTATTGAGGCTACAATTTCACTATCTGAAAAATTCATTTGACATCCGTAGCTTTCTATATATACTTTTTTGTTTTTTTTTGAAAGAAAATTGTCTTTCATTAAAACGGTGCCTTGTTTTTTTTCGTCTATAGTTTTACTTTCAAACATTAGTTAANTTTTTAATTGNAAAAAANCAAAAATANACATTTCACTGCCAATTTGTCATTAAATTGTTNAAAATATTTATTANGTCAAAAATATTAATTTGTAAAAAAAAACTATTTTTGCTTGATATTTAAATTTTGGATATGGCATCAAATTTAGTTGTTGTAGAGTCGCCCGCTAAAGCAAAAACAATCGAAAAGTTTTTAGGAAAAGACTTTAAAGTTGTTTCAAGTTTTGGGCATATAAGAGATCTTCCTAAAAAAAACTTAGGCATCGATATTGAAAATAATTTTTCACCTAATTATGAGATTTCAAAAGACAAAAAAAAGGTTGTTTCAGCCCTTATTAAAGACGTTAGCTCTAGTCAAACTATTTGGCTAGCAACTGACGAGGATAGAGAGGGTGAAGCTATTGCTTGGCATTTATATGAAGCTTTAAGTTTAAAGAATAAAGAAGTGAAAAGAATAGCATTTCATGAAATAACAAAAAATGCTGTAACTAGAGCAATACAAAAACCCCGTTCGATAGATTTTGATCTAGTAAATGCTCAGCAAGCAAGAAGAGTTTTGGATAGAATTGTTGGCTTTAAACTATCGCCAGTTTTATGGAAAAAAGTAAAGTCCGGATTGTCTGCTGGAAGGGTCCAATCTGTTGCAGTAAGGTTAATTGTTGAGAGGGAAAAAGAGATTAAGTCGTTTGAAATGAAAGATTTTTTCTCGCTATCAGCAAGCTTTTTAAATAAAAGTAATCAAAATTTAATTGCTAATACTAATTCTAATTTTTCAGATTTAGATGATTTAAATAATTTTTTAAATAACTCAAAAAACCCTCAATTTTTTGTGTCAAATTTAATTGTTAAACCATCTAAAAAAACTTCACCCGCGCCCTTTACAACTTCCTCATTGCAGCAAACTGCATCTAGCAAACTAGGGTTTTCTGTAACAAAAACAATGTTAGTTGCTCAAAAATTATATGAATCAGGAAAGATAACTTATATGAGAACGGATTCTACAAATCTTTCTGATGATTCAACTAAGCAAATAAAAACCTTTATAGAAAAGAAGTATGGTACTGAGTACTCTCAATCAAAAAAATATGCAACTAAATCAAAAAATGCTCAAGAAGCTCACGAGGCAATAAGACCAACAAATATTAATGAAACAGACATTACATTGGGAAGGGATGAGCAGAGGTTATATGATTTAATATGGAATCGAACTGTTGCTTCACAAATGTCAGATGCAGTATGTGAAATAACCACCATAGAGATAAAAAATAAAAATAATATTTCATCAGAAATCTTTTTTATTGCAAAAGGGGAAGTTGTAAAGTTCCCTGGGTTCATGAAATTATTGAACACTATAGACAATGAATCAGGAATTTTACCTAGCGTCTTAGTAGATGAGCCTTTATCATTACAGTTTATGGATGGTAGACAAAAGTTCAAAAAGCATAAATCCAGATATAATGAAGCGTCTTTAGTTAAAAAACTAGAGGATTTAGGTATTGGTAGGCCCTCAACTTATGCTCCAACAATTTCTGTTATTCAGCGTAGAAATTACGTAGAAAAAAAGGACTCTGAAGGTTATCAAAGAGAGTTTATTGCTGTGAAATTTCAAAATAATGAAATATCACAATCAACCGAAAAAGAAAATACTGGTGTTGAAAAAAGAAAATTATTTCCCACAGATATTGGTGTGGTTGCTAATGATTTTTTAGTCTCTAATTTTGAAGATGTTTTAAACTATAACTTTACAGCTCAAGTTGAAAAAGACTTTGATAATATAGCGTCAGGTAGTTTAGTTTGGAATGATATGATCGCTAATTTTTATTCAAAATTTGATCCTGAGATATCAAAAGTTTTAGAGTTTGCAGAAAAATCTGTAGGACAAAGATTATTAGGAATAGATCCTGAAACTGGTAAAAATGTTTATGTTAGAATTGGGCGATATGGGCCTATGGTTCAAATTGGAGATACTGATGAAACTGATGATAAGCCAAAATTTGCGGGGCTTCAAAAAAATCAAAAAATGGATGATATTACATTAAATCAAGCCCTTAAGCTTTTTGAGTTTCCAAGAATGTTAGGTTTGTTTGAAGGAGCAGAATTAACTGTTCATTTAGGTAGATTCGGTCCTTATATTAAACATAACAAAAACTTTGTTTCTATCAATGATCTTGACCCTAACGTTATTAATTTAAATCAATCTATTGAACTTGTCCAGAAAAAAAGAGAACAAGATGCTCAAAAGTGTATCAATACATTTGATAGCGAAGAGCCCGTTATTGAGGTTTTAAATGGAAGATATGGTCCATATATTAAAAGCAATAAAAAAAATTATAAAATCCCAAAAAATAATGATCCAAAAAAATTATCAAGAGAGGATTGTTTAGATATAATTAAAAATTCTAAAAAATAGTTAAATATTTGGTTGTAGATTTGATCTATGTTTTTAAGTTATTTTACAGCACCAAGTAAGGATGTGTTTTCTGTCAGGGACAAATCAAGTTCTGGTACAGTTGGTAGTGTTATTTCAATATTCGATGGTAAGGTTTTTCCAAATTTAGATCAAGCTAAGATTGCAATATTTGGAGTTAATGAAAGTAGGGGTGCTGTAATTCCAAATGCGCAAATTAATATGAACTGTATAAGAAAGGAATTTTACAATTTATATTTAGGTTCCTGGGATTTTGAGATTATTGATTTGGGTGATTTTAAAATAGGTGAAAAAATACAGGACACATATTTTGGTTTAACTGATTTGATTTCAAATTTAATAAGTATAGGGATTTTGCCAATTATGATTGGTGGTGGTCACGATCTATGTTATGCAGTATATAAAGCATATGAATCATTTAATAAGGGAGTTAATATCGCGTCAATTGACTCCAGGTTTGACTTAATATCAGAAAATTCAACGAAATTAAATTCAAAGAATTTTTTAGGTTCTATTGTGAAAGAATCACCGAATCATTTGAATACTTATACAAATATTGGTTATCAAAGTTATTTTGTGCACAGGGATGAGTCGCATGAGATGGAAAAAATGTTTTTTGAAACATTGAGGTTGGGTGACTTTAGAAGCAATATAAAAGAAAGTGAGGCTTATTTACGTAATTCAGATATAATCACTTTTGATATGTCTTCAATTAGGCAATCTGATGCACCATCTGTTATTTCTCCTTCTCCAAATGGACTCTTTGCAAATGAGGCCTGTATCCTGTCTAGATATGCTGGTATAAGTGAT
>NHFO01000026.1 GCA_002170235.1 Flavobacteriales bacterium TMED113 | reverse complement strand
AAAAATACAATCAACAATGGGAACAGAATCGTTCCAATGTTATATATTGAAGAAACTGAGGATTACGTTTTTGCTCCTGAGTATACAGATAATTTCCCACAAAGCCTAGAAAATTGGGTACTCTTAGTTGATTACAATCAAGATGGAAAAGAAGATATTTTTACAAGCACAAGTAATTCTATAGCACTTTTTACCAACATTTCTTCTGAAATATTAGAATTTGAATTCACAAAAATATTAACTACAGATAGTGGTTTTGGAGCAACTAACTTATATGTTGATGGGGTAGATTTACCTGCAATAGTAGACATTGATAATGACTGTGATATTGATGTTTTATCGTTTAATTATGATGGAACATATGTTGAACTACATCAAAATAAATCTATGGAGCTATATGGGGTTTGTAGTACTATAGATTTATATAAAACAGATAACTGCTGGGGAAATTTCAAAGAAAACTTTACAGATAATGATTTAACTTTATTTTTAGATGAAGATTGTCAGGAAACTGATGATATTGGTGATTTAAGAGTTCATGCAGGTTCAACTTTATTAGCTCTAGACTTAAATCCTAATCAAAATGAGGGTATGGAACTTTTAATTGGTGATATTTCATATGGTAATATTGTTATGGTCCTAAACGGTGGCTCTCAGGATGATGCATATATAATAAGTCAGGATCAAAGTTTTCCTAATTATAATCAATCTATTGAACTCCCTCTTTTTCCAGGTGCTTTTTTAATTGATGTTGATAAAGACGATTTAAAAGATTTAATAATAAGCCCAAATGGTGTAAATATTTCTGAAAATCTAAAAAATTGTTTATTCTATAAAAATATTGGTGTAAATCAAAATAATTCTATTCAATTTGAATTTATTCAAAATAATTTATTTGTGGAAAAAATGATTGATGTAGGTAGTAGTGCTATTCCAATTCTACACGATTTAAATGGAGATGGATTATTAGATTTGGTTATCGGGAACAAAGGATATTATGATGAAGCAAATTATAATTCTCAATTAAAAGTTTATAAAAATATAGGAAATGAAGAAGAAGCTATTTTTGAACTTATTTCAAATGATTTAGGAAATCTATCTCAATTAGGAAATATAGCATCTATTGAAAGTATTCACCCGACCTTTGGTGATCTAGATCAAGATTTAGATCAAGATTTAATTATTGGTACTTCAAATGGAAAAATCTACTATATAGAGAACATAGGTAACAACAATGATTGGCCAATATTTAATAATGAAATTACTGACCTAAATATAGATGTTGGAAGCCATGCTTCCCCTCAATTAATTGACTTAAATAGAGATGGATTACTAGATTTAGTAATTGGCGAAAGATCGGGAAAAGATTTAAGTGATGACCCACCAATCTTAGAGGGTTTAAATTATTTTCAAAATATAGGCTCTGAAACATCTTTTCAATTTGATGATCAAACACCAATATTTTATAATCTTGATGGAACAGTAACTAAAAGTTTAGGGGCAATAAACCTTATGAACCCAACATATTTAACTGCTTATACTGTGCCATTTTTTTTTGAATTCAATGNAGAATATTATTTAGCGATTGGAACAGAAAATGGAAGAATACANTTATATAATAATATAGAAAATAATATTTATGGTTATTATAATCCTTTTTCAACTGATATAATTAGTGACTTAAATGCAATTAGGTCCTGCCCAACAATTGGTGATATTAATAACGACAACCTTCCAGACTTAATAAGAGGAAATGCTAGTGGTGGTGTTGAGCTTTATTTTGGAAGTGAATTTAATTTACAAAAAGAAGAAAACCTTAAATTAGATAATGATATAATTATTTACCCAAATCCAAATAAGGGTAGCTTTATAATTAATAGCAATNAATTAAATGAATTAAATGTTAAAATATTTTCAATAACAGGNAAATTAATGCNNAGCCTGACAATAAATCAAGGAGAAAATTTATTGGAAATTCATGATATAAAACCAGGTATTTATTTAATAAAAATAGATTATAATCAAAATAACATTAAAACAAGCAGATTAATAATAAATTAAAATATATTNAAATCCTTTAATAAATTATTAGTTTTTCTAACAGCTTCCGCAGANTTTCTTAATTGATTTGCTTCATCTTCATTTAAATTAATCTCTATAATATTCTCCACTCCGTTCTTACCTAATATTACTGGCACTCCTATTGTTAAATCTTTTATTCCATATTCACCATCTAACATAACAGAACATGGAAACATTTTTTTCTGATTACAGGCAATTGAGTGAACTAAAGCTGAAACNGCTGCACCTGGAGCATACCATGCAGATGTACCTAACATAGATGTTAATGTTGCACCACCAACCTTGGTTTCATGTTTTATAAAATCAAGTTTTTCTTTACTTAGAAATTTAGAAACATTGACACTGTTCCTTGTTGCCATACTAATTANTGGAACCATTCCTTTATCACTATGACCACCAATCACCATNCCAGAAACATCAGATGTCGGGCAACCTAAAGCCTCACTTAATCTGTATTTAAACCTAGCGCTATCAAGAGCTCCTCCCATACCAATTATTCTATTTTTTGAGATTCCAGTCACTTTATGCGCTAGATAGGTCATAGTATCCATAGGGTTACTAACCACAATAATTATAACGTTGGGAGAATATTTAACTAAATTAGTAACAACATCTCTGACAATTCCTGCATTAATACCAATTAACTCTTCNCGAGACATACCTGGTTTTCTAGGAATTCCACTTGTTACAACAGCAACACTACTATCTTGTGTTTTAGAATAATCATTTGTTGTTCCACTAATTTTTGTGTCAAAATNATTTAATGATGCTGTTTGCATTAAATCCATAGCTTTACCTTCCGCGTAATTTTCTTTTATATCTAGTAAAACAACTTCTGAAGCAAAATTTTTTATGGCAATATATTCAGCACAGCTTGCTCCAACTGCACCAGCACCAACTACAGTAATTTTCATTTTATTTTTTTTTTCAATTTAGAAAAATATTTCTCTTAATTGTACTAAATATTTAGTTATTTTTTTCATAATTTTACAGTAATATGATGTTATAGTTTTTTACATTCTTATTGTACACGTCCCCTTTTAAAATAAATATTATGCGAAGTATCTGTTTCTTTATATTCTCTTTAATCAGTTCAATTTGCTTATCTCAAGTTGTTGCTACAGGTGATACGACTCTTTGTGAAAATATGGCTGGACAAGTTGAACTTACTTTAACTGCCGAATCATTCAATGTTGATTTAATTGATTCCGGAATCTATTCNGATGATACTTATGGCGGGGNAATTGACATANGTTTTGACTTTACATTTTATGGAAATACATTTAATCAAGTGGTTTTATCATCCAATAATCATTTGACATTTAATTTAGCAAATGCAAACAATTATTCAGATTGGACTATAACNGATCCTGCACCAAATAATTTTGATTGCCCACTTAACTCTATTCTATGTCCTTGGCAAGACATTTACCCTGGNGTTAACGGAAATGGAACAATTCANTATGCAACTACTGGAGATGCTCCTAACAGAGTTTTTGTTGCNTCTTTTTGTGGAATACCTATGTTTTCATGCACTGATATTTGCTATACAAGCCAAATTAAACTTTATGAAGGAACTAACATAATTGAGACTCATATTGCACAAAAAGTTCTTTGCACTACCTGGAATCAAGGTGCAGCAATTCATGGATTACATAACGAAAACGGAACTATAGCTCATATTGTAACTGGTTTAGATGGTATCGAAAGAAATTACCCAAATCAATGGACATGTGAAAATGACGGATGGAGATTCTCNCCGAACGGCAACAATGATTATATTATTGAAAATATTACATTTGCTCCCGCAGTAGCAGGAACTGATATATTATGGCAAGATGACAATGGAAATATTATTGGAACAGGATCTGAAATAACTGTCATACCAACTGAATCAACTGTTTACACAGCAGGTGCGTCACTATGTGGAAGTGCTGGAGACTGGTGTGGTTTTGAAGGAGGTATNGAGGGAGATGAAGTATTTATTGAATTTGTTCCNACTGAAATAACAACAAATTTTTCAAATCCATTATGCTATGGNGAGTTTGGNACAGCAGAAATTTCATTTCCTTCAACAGGTAACTGGAACTACACTGTTCAGCAAAACAATAATACAGTTCAACAAGGAACAATACAAAACGCTAATAGCTTGTCAATTAACGATTTAAGCCAAGGTAGCTACACAATTTTCGTTGAGAATGAATTTGGCTGTTCAGACTCTGAAAATATAACACTTTCAGAACCNGAACAAATTGAGGATGTTTTTATAGAATATGACATAAACTGCTACGGCGAAAATGATGGATCAATTAGCATTATATTATCTGGNGGAACCAGNCCATTTGAAGTATTTATGGGCGCTACGGATGGGTCAATATTCGATCAAGTAAGTGGAATTAACTCTAATGAAGAAATTATATTTGAGAATCTTATTCCAGGAGATTACTATTTTACTGGCCTAGATCAAAATGGGTGTTACACTGAAGGACAAGAAGTTTTTTTCAGNATTAATGAACCTGAGGAATTAATTTTTAATTATAATTCAAATAACGTCACCTGTTCAGATGCCAATGATGGATCAATACAATTAGCTGTTCAGGGCGGAACAGGAAACTACACATATCTTTGGCTAGCTGATAATGGATTTAACTCTAATGATCAAGATATAGAGAACCTAGCTGGTGGAAATTATACGCTAACAATAACTGATGAAAATAATTGTTCATCTTCTGAAATTATAGAAATAACTGAGGATGCTGGTATTGTTATTTCTTTTATAACATCTGATTATAACGGTTATGGAGTTTCTTGCGAAAATGATTTTGATGGATTTATTGATGTTAATATTAACGGAGGAACATCTCCTTATATATTCAATTGGGTAGGCCCTAATGGCTTTACAAGTAACTCCGAAGATTTATTAGATATAAATTCAGGTATTTATTATTTAGAATTATTTGATGAAAATGGTTGCTTAGCCCAAGAAGAATTTTATTTATCAGAACCCGAAGAATTAGATGCCTTATATGGTCAAGATTTAGCATGGATATGTGAAAATGGTGGAGCGGCTTTCACACAAGTATCTGGAGGGGTAGAACCTTATACTTATTCTTGGACAGGGCCTAATGGTTTTCAAAATAACAGTTCATATTTAAGTGGGTTAAATCCTGGAACTTATACATTAAATATATCTGATCAAAATAATTGTATTTTAGAAAATAATCAAATTATAATTGAAGAGATTGTTGGNCCTATATGTCAATTTTCTGCATCATCCTATGAATTTATGCTATCAAATGATCCAGTCAATTTTTATGATAATTCCTATACAGACCCAAACTATAACATCGATTTAACATCATGGGAATGGGACTTTGGAGATGGAGTAATGTCAAATGAACAAAATCCTTCACACGTATATAATTATCCTGGATTATATTATGTCTGGCTTACAATAGAAGATGAAAATGGCTGTACTCATAAAACAATGAAAACAATTAATGTTTTAGAAGAATACTTCTCATATTCACCCAATGCATTCAGTCCAAATGGAGATGGAGTAAATGACACATTTCAACCTATACTAACTGATATAGATTTTAATACATATGAATTGAACGTATTTAATAGATGGGGAGATATAATATTCAAAACAGATGATTACATGAAATCATGGGACGGAACATTTAATGGAGAACCTATGATTGGAGGAGTATATACATTCAAAATAAACTATAAAACTAGAAGAGGGATTGACCAAAAAGAAATAGGTCAAATTATACTAATAAAATAAATTTATACATCTATTTTCGCATAACTAGCGTTCTGTTCTATAAATTGCCTTCTGGGCTCAACATCATCTCCCATTAATCTAGAAAAACATAAATCGGCTAGTTGCATATCTTCAATATTAACTTGCTTAAGCATTCTCTTAGATGGATTCATAGTTGTTTCCCATAGTTGTTCAGCATTCATTTCACCAAGACCCTTATATCTTTGAATATTTACATTAACATTCTCTTTTCCCTTAGTTAATTCTTGTACAATCTTTTCTCTATCTTCTTCACTAAAACAATAACGACTTGTAGAGCCTTTTTTTATCAAATACAGAGGAGGTGTAGCAATATAAACATACCCTTTTTCTATTAACTCTCTCATATAACGAAATAAAAAAGTTAAAATTAGAGTAGAAATATGACTACCATCTACATCAGCATCACACATGATAATTAACTTATGGTATCTTAATTTTTCCAAGTTTAATTCTCTCTCATCATTTTCAGTACCAACACTAACTCCAAGAGCAGTGTAAATATTTTTAATTTGATCATTCTCAAAAACTTTATAAGGCAAAGCCTTTTCTACATTTAATATTTTTCCTTTAAGAGGTAAAATAGCTTGAAAATTTCTATCTCTTCCTTGTTTTGCAGTTCCCCCTGCAGAGTCACCCTCAACTAAATAAATTTCACATATAGCAGGATCAGTTTCTGAACAATCAGATAATTTTCCTGGCAAACTTGTTGAAGAGAGAACACTTTTTCTTTGAATCATCTCTCTAGCTTTACTTGCAGCTTGCCTAGCTTTCGCTGCTAGAATAACCTTTTGAACTAATGTTTTTGCATCTTTTGGATTTTCTTCTAAATAATTATTAAGCATTGCACCAACTAATTGATCAACTGCACCCATAACTTCACTATTACCTAGTTTTGTTTTAGTTTGACCTTCAAATTGGGGTTCCATAACTTTTACCGAAATGATTGCTGTCAGACCCTCTCTAAAATCATCACCTGAAATAGTTACTTTTTCTTTTGCTAAATATCCAGATTTTTCTGCATATGATTTTAAAGTTCGTGTTAATGCTCTTCTAAATCCTGCTAGATGGGTTCCACCTTCATGAGTATTTATATTATTAACATATGAGTGTAAATTTTCTGAAAAACCTGTATTATATGAAAGAGCTACTTCAACTGGAATNTCATTTTTTTCTCCTTCCATGTACATAACAGAACTTAGTAACTGATCTCGAGCAGAATCAAGAAAAGAAACAAATTCTGATAAACCTCCCTCAGAGTAAAATGACTCTGAAATAAAATCACCATCTTCATTTTTATTTCTCTTATCNGTAACNCTTATTGAAATNCCCTTGTTTAAAAATGAGAGCTCTCTCATTCTTTTTATTAAAATTTCATAATCATAATTAGTGTCTAAGAAAATACTTTTNTCTGGTAAAAAAGTCACTTGAGTTCCTCTCTTATCAGTATCACCAATTTGTTTTACAGGGTAAAGAGGTGCACCCATTTTATATTCCTGCTGAAAAATNTTTCCTTCTCTGTAAACTTTAACCTCTAAATGCTCNGATAATGCATTAACACAAGAAACACCAACACCATGTAGACCACCAGAAACTTTATATGAATCTTTATCAAACTTTCCTCCAGCATGCAAAACTGTCATTACAACTTCTAGCGCAGACTTTTGCTCTTTCTCGTGCATTCCGGTTGGTATACCTCTACCGTCATCCATAACAGTTATTGAGTTATTTTCATTTATGGTCACACTAATATTTTTGCAGTGNCCAGCTAATGCCTCATCAATTGAATTGTCTGTTACCTCATAAACTAAATGATGNAAACCTTTTATACCTACATCACCAATGTACATTGCAGGCCTTTTTCTTACTGCTTCTAAACCTTCTAAAATTTGTATACTATCTGCTGAATAGTTTTGTTTATTTTGATTATCGCTCATCTANTAAATGGTTATGTTAATAAAAATTAATATACAAAATATATGACTTGAATTTACATTTTATAATCTAAATTTAAAAGTAAATTAATTAGATTTCTTTTAAAATGAAAAAGATAATTTTGTGAAGAATCTTCGTCCTCTTTCTTCAGTATAACCATCAAAATATTCATATTTAAAATCCATCAGGTTTTTTAATCCAAAATTAACTTTAAAACTTTCATTTAATAAATAGTTAATATCAAAGTTTAGGACAAAAAAATTATTTAAAGAACTTACTTCAATATCATCAAATGATGTGGTAGATGGATTTATTGCATCTCTTTTACTATAATATAAAATATCTAAACTAANGAAGAGGTTTTCAATGGGTTCGACCTGAAAAAAATAGTCAAAAGAAAAAGCNGGTTCATAANTAATATTATTATAATAATCTGAGCTCATCTCAGTAAAAATAACATTAAAAAATGTTTCAATATTAGCTTCATTNTATGATAAGTTNAAATTTAATTTTAACTTATTAAGATTATCAAAATACATTGCTACAGGACTTCCTAAATTAATATTATCTTTAATTAAAAAAGGCACTAGATTATCTCTTTCATATGAATAAATAACGTTTGTATTTATCGAGAATTTACTATTAATATTCTTTGAGAATGATAATTTNTAAATTTCTTTTTTAGAAAAATGGTCCATAAAGGATGGTGTTAAATACGGAATTATTTTTGAAATTTCAGAGAAATAATGTGGAAGAATTTTGGACTTATATTCAAATGACATGTTGTATTCATTATAATATAATCGCAGAAAGGGTAATAAATAAAATTCACTTAATCCATTATTATGAATCCAATTATATGAAAGTCCAAAAAATTGATTTGAATAACTAAATTTTGATTTTACAAAACTATAGAAAATGGTATTTTTATTAAAATACCCAAAATAAGTTGAGGAATTTTCTTGGAATGAAGTCGGCGAAATAATACTAGGGTTAATTAAAAATTTATTGTTAATCAAACTAAAATTAAAATTTGAATTGAAATTCATTAAACCTAAATCATAAGAAAAATTAGTATTTAATGTATATAGGTTTTGAAATCTTACATGACGAGTACTATGATTCTTATATGAAAAACTTAAATCTTTAAAAAAAGCTTTTTCATTAAGTCTATTTAAATTTAAATTAACTCCAAACCCTAAACCGCTATATGGGGATAAAGAATCTAAATCCNCATCAGTCATTCCTCCAAAATAAAGTCCATTCTGAGAATAAAAATCAAAACCTGAATTTATTTCGGAATTAGAGTTCAATTGACTTATAAGAGNAGAAAATGAAGAATTAGAGAATCCATCAATGGACAGAAATTTATGACTATTACNCTCAGAATTTTTAACAAAATTATTAAGTATATTGAAATCTTTACTCTCATTATTTAACTCAAAAAAAACACTTCTTTTAAAATCAAATAATTTATTATATGAATAATCAAGATAAAACGCATCTTGATTACCATAACCAAATGATATATTATTATTTTTAATNGATAAATACTCCCTTTTAATTTTAGGTGGATTAGTTAAATAACTTTTTTGTTCTAAAGAAAAGTCAAAAGAATCAGATTTAAGAAATTGGATTTGAATTTTTTCAACTTTACTNGTATCAACAAAAACCGGTTGATATATAATTTTATNTTTTTTAATTATTTCAAAATTATATTTTTTTTGAACATTTAATTTTTCCATATATGAGTTTAATTCCTCTTGAGAATAAGTATAAAACATACATATAGTACACAGAATGTAAAAAAGTCTATTCATTATCAATACTATTTAATAATATAATTGCCTCATTTATAATTTGNTGATCACTGTATTTAATCATTAGTTCATCTAAGATATATTTAGCTTGAAAAAAATCTTCTTCTTCTATATAGTTTTTCGCAAGTAAAATAACAGCTTTACTAACCCANAAATCNTANGAAGGAAGGTTATTTACTAATTCGAAAATAAAAGCCTTTGATTTTTCATAATTGTTTAATTTATAATAACAAAAAGATATATAATACAAAGACTTCGCTCTGTCTAGACCAGATGAGTTATCAGAAATTAAAATAAAACATTGTATAGCAGGACTATATAAATCTTTAGATAAATATGACATGGCTTGAAGAAAAGATATTCTTGTTGATTCTTTTTTAGAAAAAACATCACTTTCTAAAAGAGAAGTTGCCATATCAATTACATTATTATAATTTTTTAACTCATAATCTATTTCCAATAATCTTAAATTACTTTGAGATATAAGATTATCATCATTAGAAGTCTCCTTTAATAATTCATATTTTTGTTTAGATAAAATATAATCTGATTTAACAAAATATAGATCAGCTAGTAAATAAATAGTATTTAATGTATATATATTATTAGGCTGACCTAAAATATCCTCAAGATGTTTAATTGCTTCATTAGTTTTATCTAATTCTATTAAAGACTTTGATAAATAAAACTTTGATTCAACATAAAAAAGCCCTTTGGGAAAGCTTTCTAAATATTGATTAAACTTTTTTTCTGATTCTAAATAATTTTCAGCAATAAAAACTGATTCTGCGGTGTAATACAATGAGGAATCTAATTCCATTTTATTAAACTCATAATTTGGAATAGTTTCGACAAAATCCATGAATTTATCAATTTCATAAGTGGACTCATAAATTTTTCTTAATANCCCTAACGCATCTCGTTTATATGAAGNTGACACAGTCTCATTTGAAATTATATTCTTNAAAGTAAATATGGATAAATCATTATCACCAAGTTTCATGTAAGAAATAGCTAGCTTCAATTTACTATCATTAATAAAAATACTATTACTGTAATTAGAATTAATATTTTCAAAGACATTTTTTGANNACTCATAATCATTTAAAAGCATATAGGTTANACCTAATTCNTACATAGATTCATCAAAATATTTAGATTCTGTGAAAAGATTTACTATTTTATTTAAAACTAATATTCTTTCATCATATTTATTTGTAAGACCTAAGCATATAGCCATTTTAAATAAAGAATAATCTACTTTTTGGAAAGCACATATAATGGATGCATTATAATATTTTATCGCTGAATCATAATCTGATAAAAAATAATAATTATCACCGATCAAATCTAAAATATCTTCATAGTCATGTAAATTGGTTTTTAAAATATCCTTTTTAATTCCATAGATTGGGCTCTCGCTAAATAAAACTAATGTATCAGAGCTAATTGAATAATTTGTTCTATTAGAAAATATTTTAAATAAATAATTATTTGACATCTCATAATTATTCTCATAATTGTGAGAGAAGGCTAAATTATATAAAACCTTGTCTGTAATAATACTATCAATATTAAGAGGAAGTAAATCATTTAAAATACTTATTGAATTATTATATTCCTTTTTTAAAAAAAATGCTTCTGAAATACAGAGTAAAGCTTGTACTTTAAGTTCGTTAGAAATTGGATAAGAAATAGATTTTCTTAAACATTTTATCGCACTTTCATAATCTTCATCATTAAATAGTTGTATTCCCCTAGAAAGAGATACTATTTGAATTTTGCCTGCAACTCCTTTTTGACTAATATTTTTTTCTAAAAATGTAATAGCATTCTCATAATCAGAAGTGCTTAAGTATAAATTACTCAAATATGAGTATACAGCAGGTAAATAATCTGAATCTGGATATTGAATTATAAAATCATTAAATACTCTAATTGGATCAAAGAAACTATTTTCAATATCATAACACAATAAAGCAAAATTATAGTATGCACTTTCTGNTAATTGAGCACTACTTAAGTCATTAAAATCACCCTCTATTACTTTATATTTATCATAAGANGATTTAAAAGCATTTACAGCTTCAGTTTTTTTATCTACTGCTAAATAAGAATTAGCTAAATAATAATATGCATACTGAGAGATGTAATTATCAATATTAATTATTTTATTAAAATTATTAATAGCATTATTATATTCAGATAATTTATAATAAGAATATCCTAATTCATAATACTCTATTTCAGTGAAGCTTTCATACAGTTCTTTATGTTTTTCAAAAAAATAAACAGAATTATTATAATCTTTTAATTCAAAATAAGATTTTGCGTTAAATAATAATAATTGTTCATAATTATAAAGATTTGAATAGTCAATTCTTTCAGATAAATAATCTAAGACAGACTGATACTCATTATTTTTAAACATTATATAAGAAAAATAATAAGGTAACTCATTATCATAAATATCGGTTTCCTTAATAACTTGAAAGTACTTGAGAGAACTACCTAGATCATCTTTATTCAATAAAATACAAGCATAATAAAAAGCCGCATCATAGAATTTCGAGTTATTCTTATTATTTAGTACAACTAAAAAATCCTTTTCCGCTAAATCAATTTTACCTAACATATAATATGCATATCCTCGATTAAAATATGATGTAATTTTATTTTCATAAGAAAAGTGGTCTAAATCATATTTTTTTAACAAATCCAAAAGAAATTTATAATCTCTCTTTTTAATTAAGTAATCTGAAAATTGAGCTAAGGCATCATCAACTTTTTCATTTTGAGGATATTCATTTAGAAAAAAATCAAATAATTGACTTGTGTTATTCTCAAATAAATCTGCAGAAGTTACAGCTAAATAATAGTTTGCATTTGATTTAATTGTATAATTTGAAGAATTTTTAAGATTATTAAATATTTTTTTTGCAGTATAATAATCTCCCGTGTTATAACAAGTTACCGCTCTATTATATAATTGATTTTCTTGAGAAAATAAACTATTACATGTAAGTAAATAAAATATAAATATGTATCTTTTCATTAATATATTAAAGTGGAAATTAATTTAAATAATATTTAACATTAAATTATATGTATAAAAAATTAGTTTTCAACTATATTATACTTAAAAAACAAACAATTATTTTAAATAATGATTAATTATTAAAAAAAATGCTTGACTCCATCTCTCATCTAGAAAATAAAATAAATAGTAACATAAACTTATTAACGTTAGAAAATTGCTTCATATACCAATCTAACAGACTAATTTTACAAGATGTAAGTCTTAAGATAGATAAGGGAGATTTTTATTATCTAATTGGGAAGACAGGTAGCGGGAAAACAAGTTTATTTAAAACTCTATATGGTGATAATAAATTAAGAAAAGGAAAAGGCCAAATAGCTGGTTTTAATTTATCAAAATTATCTGACGATGATATCCCTAAACTAAGAAGAAAAATTGGAATAATTTTTCAGGACTTTCAACTTCTGAAAGACAGAACAATTAACGAAAATATGTTATTTGTAATGAGGGCAACTGGATGGGATAATAAAAAGAAAATGAACACAAGGTTAAATGAAGTCCTTGACGCTGTTAAAATGTCTACTAAAGGGTACAAAATGCCACATGAACTTTCTGGTGGGGAACAACAAAGAGCCGCAATAGCACGCTCATTAATAAATAAGCCAAAACTAATATTAGCTGACGAACCAACAGGAAATTTAGACCCTAAAACATCTGAAGAAATAATGTCTCTATTATTAAATATAAGTAAACAGGGAACCTCAATCTTAATGATATCACATGATAAATATTTAATTGATAAATTTCCAGCAAAAAAACTATACTGTTATAATAGTAGTATTTTCCATTCACCCGTTACTGTAAATTAGAATGCTATCTATACTTATACCTTGTTACAACTTTAATGTCCGAAAACTTGTTAAAGAAATTTATAAACAAGCAAATTCTATAAATATCCAATACGAAATAATCTGTATCGAAGATGGTTCTAAAAAAACATTTTTTAACTCTAAAATAAATGAATTAAACAATGTTAATTACATTGTTAATTCTAAAAACATAGGAAGGTCT
>NHFO01000025.1 GCA_002170235.1 Flavobacteriales bacterium TMED113 | reverse complement strand
GCAATATTTTTAGGTATTGATTCATCATATAATTTAAAATATATAAATGAAAAATTAATTGAAGGTAATACTGACTTAAGATGGGAAAAAGGGAAATTACCAAAAGTTATTATTTCATCTAATATTGCTAAAAACCTTGAAGTATATATAAATGACACCATTTTAAGCAGTTTTGCTAGAATTAAAAAAAATATAAATAACTATGACACAACAGCTACGTTTTCAAACTGCGTTATTTCTGGAATATATGAAACAGACATCAAAGAATATGATAAGAAAATTTGCTTTGTTAATATGGATTATTTACGCGATAAATTCAAATTAAATAATGAATCAATATCCTATTATGAAGTATTTATTGATGGAAATTTAAATAGTCCTAAAAAAAAGATCCAAACAATTATTAATTCACCATTAATTAAAGTATCAACATTAAGTGTAAAGTTTCCATGGATATACCAATGGTTAAATATTTTTAATAAAAATATATATTATATTACAATAATAATGTTGTGTATTTGTTTCATTAATATGCTAAGTTTTTTAATCATTCTAGTTCTTGAAAGAACTAAAATGATTGGTATACTAAAGTCATTTGGAGCAAAAAACAAACAAATTGCAAAAATATTTTTTTATATAAGCATTAAAATAACAATTAAAGGTATTTTATATGGAAATACCATAGCATTAATTATATTCTATATTCAAAATAAATTTGAAATAATTAAATTAAATCCTGAATCATATTTTGTTAAAACACTTCCAATAGTATATCCCTTGGAAAAAATTATTCAAATAAATATAATATCATTAATTTTTATTCAAATCTCATTGATTATCCCTTTTTTAATTATAACAAAATTAAAACCATCAAAAATTTTATATCTAAAATGAAATACTATAACAACATCACTGAATTAATAGGTAATACACCATTAGTTAAANTAAACANGGTAAATGAATCTAATGCTTTAGTACTAGCTAAGATTGAAACTTTTAATCCAGGNCATTCAATTAAAGATAGAATGGCAAGAAAAATGATTGAAGATGCTGAAAAAAATGGATTACTCAATAAAGGNGGAACAATTATTGAGGGTACATCTGGAAATACTGGAATGGGTTTAGCTTTGGTAGCTATTCAAAAAGGATATAAGTGCATTTTTGTTTTAGCTGACAAGCAGTCTAAAGAAAAAATGGATATTCTTAGAGCTGTTGGCGCACAAGTTGAAGTTTGCCCTACAAATGTTGATCCAGATGATCCAAGATCATANTATTCTGTTTCAAAAAGGCTATCCAAAGAAATTCCAAACTCATGGTATGTAAACCAATATGATAATCCTTCAAACGCAATAGCACATTACGAAACNACTGGGCCNGAAATTTGGAATCAAACAGACGGNAAAATCACTCANTTAGTTGTTGGNGTTGGAACTGGTGGAACAATTTCAGGAACNGCAAAGTATCTTAAAGAAAAAAAATCAAATATTAAAATATGGGGAATTGATACTTATGGCTCTGTATTTAAAAAATATCATGAGACTGGAGAATTCGATGAAAAAGAAATATTCCCATACATTACTGAGGGTATTGGAGAAGATATTCTACCAAAAAATGTAAATTTCAATATTATTGATCATTTTGAAAAAGTAAGTGATAAGGATGGTGCAATAATGGCACGAAGATTAAGTAGAGAAGAAGGTATAATGGCTGGTTATTCTGCNGGTAGTGCAGTTAAAGGAATTAATCAATTAAAGAGTAAGTTAACGAAAAATGATATTGTAGTTGTAATTTTTCATGATCATGGAACTAGATATATAAATAAATTATTTAATGATGATTGGATGAGAAAAAATAAATTTATTTAAATAAATTAAGCTTGTGCCTTTGGNCCACCAAAATCTAAAGGAATCTTCTTAATATCACCACTTTTTATTTCACCACTTTTAGATTCATATTTTTTAATATTTTCACCTAGAATATTGTATAACCTTTTAGTATGCTGGGGNGTTAAAATAATTCTTGAATTTACTTTGGCTTTTTCTAAACCTGGCATTACAGAGGCGAAATCTAAAACGAACTCTGTAGCAGAAAAATTTACAATAACTAGATTAGAATAAGAACCTGAAGCAACATCTTCTTTTAGCTCTACATTAATTTGATTTTTTTTCTTCTCCATATATAAAAATTTACATATCTATGAATCAATAGATTCATTTTCAACTTCATCAACTTTTTTTTGATCAGTTGAAATTTTATCATATAATTCACTAGAACCAACAATTAAATCATCATATTTATTTAAACCAGTTCCTGCAGGAATATTATGACCAACAATAACATTTTCTTTTAAACCATTCAAATAGTCTACCTTTCCGCTAACTGCAGCTTCATTTAAAACTTTTGTTGTTTCCTGGAAAGAAGCAGCTGAAATAAAGCTTTTAGTTTGTAGCGAAGCTCTTGTAATACCTTGTAATATAGGTTTTGAAATCGCTGGTAACGCATCTCTACCAATCATAACTTTTTTATCACTTCTCTTAAGAATAGAGTTTTCATCAATGAAAGCTCTAGCAGAAATAATTTGTCCTTGTTTAAATCTTTCAGATTCTACAGCGTCAACGATTACTTTCTTTCCATACATTGAATCATTCTCTTCTTTAAAATCTAATTTNTGAACTAATTTACCCTCTAAGAATTTAGTGTCACCTGAATCAATNATTTGAACCTTTCTCATCATTTGTCTAATTATTACTTCAAAATGTTTATCATTAATTTTCACTCCCTGCAATCTGTAAACTTCTTGAACTTCATTAACTAAATAATCTTGTACACTTTTAATTCCATTAATAGATAAATAATCGGAGGGTGAAATTGATCCATCAGAAAGAGGAGTTCCTGATTTAACAAAATCTTGTTCTTGAACAAGTATTTGTTTAGAAAGTGAAACCATATATTTTCTTATATCACCTGTTTTAGATTCGATGATAATCTCACGATTCCCTCTTTTAATTTTTCCAAAACTAACTATTCCATCNATTTCAGCTACAACAGCAGGATTTGATGGATTTCTAGCTTCAAATAACTCTGTTATTCTAGGTAAACCACCTGTAATATCACCAGTTTTAGCAGTAGATCTAGGAATCTTAGCTAAAATATCACCGGCTTTTATTTTATCACCTTTTTCAACTATTAAATGAGCTCCAACAGGAAGACTTGCAGATTTTTCATTTTTACCTTTTTTTACTTTTACTGCTGGTACTTTTTTCTTGTCTTTTGACTCTATAATAACTTTTTCTTTGAATCCAGTTTGCTCATCTATCTCAACCTTGTATGTAATTCCATTATCAACATCTTCAAAGCTAANTAAACCATCTATTTCTGAAACAATTACAGCATTATATGGNTCCCATTCATATAGTAANTCTCCCTTCTTAACTTTTGAGTTATTNGTAACATAAATAGTTGAACCATAAGGAACAATATTATTATATACAATATCTCCATCTTTTCCACCAACTAGTCTTANCTCACCTGTTCTTCCAATTACTATTTGTTTACCTTTTTTAACATCTACAGTCCTTAGTTCATCAAAAAATATTTCTCCATCAAACTTAGCNACAACTGAAGATTCTTGAGCAGATCCAGATGCAACACCNCCAACGTGGAACGTTCTAAGTGTTAACTGAGTTCCAGGTTCTCCAATAGATTGAGCTGCAACAACTCCAACAGCTTCTCCAATTTGTGCTGGTTTATTTGAAGATAAACTTCTCCCATAACATAAAGAACAAACACCTTCTTTTGCTTCACAAGTTAAAACAGAACGTACATGAACTGATTCAATTATAGTTTTATCAATTGCATTAGCAATTTCTAAATTAATTTCTTCACCTGATTTTACAATCAAATTTTGATTCTCATCATAAACATCATGCAAGGAAATTCTCCCTAAAATTCTTTCNGATAACTTTTCTACTACTTCATCATCTTTTTTCAACGCTTTTATTTCTAACCCCCTTAATGTACCACAATCNATTTCTTTAATTATTACATCTTGAGCAACGTCAACTAATCTTCTNGTTAAATAACCAGCATCTGCAGTTTTTAAAGCTGTATCAGCTAAACCTTTTCTTGCACCGTGGGTAGATATAAAATATTCTAAAATTGATAAACCTTCTTTAAAATTTGATAAAATAGGATTTTCAATAATTGCTCCTGATGTAGAACCAGATTTTTGAGGTTTAGCCATTAACCCTCTCATTCCTGATAATTGTCTAATTTGCTCNTTAGAACCTCTTGCACCAGAATCAAGCATCATATAAACAGANTTGAAACCTTGGTTATCATTTTCTAATCTATTCATTGCNGTTTCTGTTAGCATAGAATTTGTTTTAGTCCAAACATCTATAACCTGGTTATATCTTTCATTATTTGTAATTAAACCTAAATTATATGAATCAGAAATTTTATCAACTTCTTGAACTGCAGAATTAACTAAATTTTCTTTTTCATNTGGAATAATAACATCTCCTAAAGAAAANGAAAGACCACCTTTAAAAGCCATGCCATAACCTAAATCTTTTATNTTATCTAAAAATTCAGCAGTTGTTGGTATATCAGTATCACGAAGTAATCTTCCTATAATTTCTCGAAGAGCTTTTTTTGTTAAAAGTTCATTAACATAACCAAACTCTTCTGGNACAACTTCATTAAACAAAACCCTACCAACAGTTGTCTCAATTAAACTATCTTCAACNNCTTTAGNAAANNTATTTCTTAATTTTATTATTGAATGTAATTCAACTTTTCCTTCATTATATGCAATATTAACTTCTTCAGATGAATAGAACACTAGNCCCTCTCCTTTCATAACTTTTTCTTTAGAAGACTTTCTCTGCTTTGTCATATAATAAAGACCTAAAACCATGTCTTGAGAAGGCACTGTAATAGGAGATCCATTTGCAGGATTTAAAATATTATGAGATCCTAACATTAAAAGTTGAGCTTCTAAAATAGCAGCATTTCCTAACGGAAGATGNACAGCCATTTGATCACCATCAAAATCAGCATTGAAGGCTGTACATGAAAGAGGATGTAACTGAATNGCTCCACCTTCAATTAATTTTGGTTGAAAGGACTGAATACCTAACCTATGTAAGGTAGGAGCTCTATTTAATAAAACAGGGTGACCTTTAATAACGTTTTCTAAAATATCCCAAATTACAGGCTCTCTTCTGTCAATAATTTTCTTAGCAGACTTTACAGTTTTAACAATACCTCTATCNATCAATTTTCTAACAACAAATGGCTTATATAGTTCTGCTGCCATTGCTTTAGGAATACCACATTCATACATTTTTAAATTAGGCCCAACAACGATAACAGATCTAGCTGAATAATCCACTCTTTTTCCTAATAAATTTTGCCTAAATCTNCCTTGTTTCCCTTTTAAACCATCAGATAAAGACTTTAAAGGTCTATTTGATTCCGTTTTAAAGGCTGATGATTTTCGAGTGTTATCTAATAAAGAATCAACCGACTCTTGTAACATTCTTTTTTCATTTCTTAAAATTACTTCAGGAGCTTTAATTTCGATTAATCTTTTTAATCTATTATTTCTAATAATAACTCTTCTATATAAATCATTCAAATCAGATGTAGCAAATCTACCACCATCTAAAGGAACTAATGGTCTTAATTCTGGTGGGATAACAGGAATAACCTTTAATACCATCCAGGCTGGACTGTTTTCTACATTTTTATTAGCTGATCTAAAAGATTCAACTACTTGTAATCTTTTTAAGGCTTCATTTTTTCTTTGCATTGAAGTCTCGTTGTGNGCAGCATGTCGTAATTTAAATGANAAATCATCTAAGTCTATTCTAGATAATAATTCATAAAGAGCTTCAGCTCCCATTTTTGCTATAAATTTATTAGGNTCCGAGTCTTCTAGATACCTATTCTCTTTTGGAATAGAATCCATAATATCTAAGTACTCATCTTCTGATAAAAATTGCATAAATTCAATTGGATTTCCTTCAGCATCAACCACATCTTTACCAGGTTGTATAACTACATATTTTTCATAATAAATAATGGTATCTAATTTTTTAGATGGGAGACCGAGTAAATAACCCATTTTATTTGGTAAAGTTCTAAAATACCAAATATGAGCGACAGGAACAACAAGATTTATATGCCCCATTCTTTCCCTTCTTACTTTTTTTTCTGTAACCTCAACACCACANCTATCACATACAATTCCTCTGTATCTTATACCCTTATATTTACCACAGTGACATTCAAAATCTTTAATTGGACCAAAAATTCTTTCACAAAATAAACCATCTCTTTCAGGTTTGAAAGTTCTATAATTTATAGTCTCTGGTTTTGTTACATCTCCATGAGATTGTTCTAATACATCTTCAGGGGAAGCAAGACTGATAATTATTTTTGAAAATTTACTTTCGTTTTTTTGATTTTTTTTAAACTTCTTCATCTATTATTCTAGTTTTAATTTTAAACCTAAACCTTTCATCTCATTAAGTAAAACTTTAAAAGATTCTGGCAAACCTGGTTCTGGNAATGGATCTCCTTTTACGATGGCTTCATAAGTTTTAGCTCTACCTATTACATCATCTGATTTTATAGTTAATATTTCTCTCAAAATATTAGAAGCTCCAAATGCTTCTAAAGCCNAAACTTCCATCTCTCCAAATCTCTGTCCACCAAATTGAGCTTTACCACCTAATGGCTGTTGAGTTATCAAAGAATATGGACCAATAGATCTTGCATGTAATTTATCATCCACCATGTGACCTAACTTCAACATATATATTATTCCAACTGTAGCAGCTTGATCAAATCTTTCCCCAGTTCCTCCATCATATAAATATGTGTGTCCAAATTTGGGTAAACCTGCTTCATCAGTATATTTATTTATCATATCAATAGTAGCTCCATCAAAAATTGGTGTCCCAAACTTTTTACCTAACTTTTTACCTGCCCAACCNAGAACAGTTTCATAAATTTGACCTAAATTCATTCTTGATGGAACACCAAGAGGATTTAGCACTATATCTACTGGAGTACCATCCTCTAAAAATGGCATATCTGCGTCTCTAACAATTTTTGCTACAATACCCTTATTACCATGTCTTCCAGCCATCTTATCACCAACTTTTAACTTTCTTTTNTTAGCTATATATATTTTAGCTAAATTTAAAACACCGGTTGGTAACTCGTCGCCAATATTTATATTAAACTTTTCTCTGTTAAGTTTAGCTTTTAATAAAGCATATTTATTATTATAATTTAAAATTATTTTTGANGCTTTCTTTTCGGCTTCCTTATCTTTAACCCAATTAAAAGGATCAACTAAATAATAATTTTCAATTCCTGAAAGNATTTTAAGAGTTATTTTTTTTCCTTTCGCAATAACAGTTTCTTGATCTAAGTTTTTTATTTCTTGAGACGTTTTACCATTTAAAACAGANTATAACTTTTGCACTAACTCTTTTTTTAATTCTTTAAATNTCTCATCATAATCCGATTCTAACTTATTAATAATTTTCTTATCCTCCAGTCTTTTATTTTTGTCTTTTACAGATTTAGTATACAATTTNTTNTCTATAACAACCCCCTTTAATGAAGGAGAAGCTTTTANTGATGCATCTTTTACATCTCCTGCTTTATCTCCAAAAATTGCACGTAATAGCTTTTCCTCAGGGGATGGGTCTGACTCTCCTTTTGGTGTTATTTTACCAACTAAAATATCACCAGGTTTTATATTGGCACCTATCCTAATCATACCATTTTCATCAAGATTACCAGTTGCTTCTTCACTGACATTTGGAATATCTGCAGTCAATTCTTCAGCTCCTAATTTTGTATCTCTAACATCTACTGAGTACTCATCAATGTGAAGAGATGTAAAAACATCATCTCTAACTACTCTCTCAGAAATAACAATTGCNTCCTCAAAATTATATCCCTTCCAAGGCATAAAGGCAACAGTTAAATTTTTACCTAAAGCCAACTCTCCATTATCAATTGCATAACCATTTGTTAAAAATTGACCCGCTTGAACTTTTTGACCTTTTTTTACAATTGGAGTTAAGTTAATACACGTATTTTGATTTGTCTTTTTGAATTTACTNAATNTATGAGTTGTAACNTCTTCATCAAAAGAAATTAATTTTTCATCATCAGTAGAATTATATCTAATTTTAATTTTTTGAGAATCAACATATTCAACTGTTCCTTTTCCTTTTGCTCTAATACACATTCTGGANTCTAATGCNACATTTTTTTCTAGACCTGTNCCAACAATAGGTGATTCAGCTTTCAATAAAGGTACAGCTTGACGCATCATGTTTGAACCCATTAGAGCTCTATTGGCATCATCATGTTCTAAAAATGGAATTAAAGATGCAGAAATAGAAGCAATTTGATTAGGAGCTACATCCATGAAATCAACTTTATTTGGGCCTACAATAGGAAAGTCTCCCATTTCTCTGGCCTTAATTCTATTAATTGTAAATTTTCCCTTATCATCTATAGGGGCATTTGCTTGCGCTATAACTTTTTCCTCTTCTTCTTCAGCACTTAAATATTTACTTTTGGAGGAAACAACACCATCGATAACTTCACGATAAGGTGTTTCTATAAAACCCATTTTATTAATTTTAGCAAAGACACATAAAGAAGATATCAAACCAATATTTGGTCCCTCAGGTGTCTCAATAGGACATAATCTACCATAATGAGTATAATGAACATCCCTAACCTCAAAACCCGCTCTTTCTCTGGACAAACCACCAGGACCTAGTGCAGACATTCTTCTTTTGTGGGTCATTTCAGCCAAAGGATTAGTTTGATCCATGAACTGAGATAATTGATGAGTTCCAAAAAAAGAGTTAATTACAGANGATAAAGTTTTAGCATTAATTAAATCAATNGGAGTAAAAACTTCNTTATCTCTNACATTCATTCTTTCTTTAATTGTTCTTGACATCCTTGCTAAACCAANACCAAACTGATTTGCTAATTGCTCTCCAACAGTTCTTATTCTTCTATTTCCTAAATGATCTATATCATCAACATCTGTTTTTGAATTAACTANTTTAATTAAATGCTTTACAATTAAAATAATATCATCTTTTGTTAAAACAATATCTTCTCTACCATCAGTAATATTTAATTTTTTATTAATTCTATATCTACCAACATCTCCTAAACTATAGCGAGTTTCTGAAAAAAATAATTTATCAATTATACCCCTAGCAGTTTCTTCATCAGGCGGCTCAGCATTACGTAATTGACGGTATATATGATCAACAGCCTCTTGCTCAGAATTTGTAGGATCTTTTTGAAGAGTATTATGTATTATAGAAAATTCTGTATCACTATCTGATCCTTGTTTGTGTAATAGAACATAATTTACTCCAGAATCTAGAATTATAGGTATATGTTCCTTTTCAATAATCGTATCTCTTTCAATTACAATTTCATTTCTCTCTATTGAAACTACTTCACCAGTATCCTCATCAACAAAATCCTCTGACCAACTTCTTAAAACTCTAGCTGCNAATTTTCTACCNAAAACTTTTTTTAATCCAGATTTGCTAACCTTTATTTCATTTGCTAAATCAAACATTTCAAGTATATCCTTATCATGCTCATAACCAATAGCTCTAAATAGAGTTGTTACAGGTAATTTTTTCTTACGATCAATATAAGCATACATAACACCATTAACATCAGTCGCAAATTCAATCCATGAACCCTTAAATGGGATTACTCTAGCTGAATATAATTTAGTGCCATTAGCATGATAACTTTGAGCAAAAAATACACCCGGTGATCTATGTAATTGAGACACAACTACCCTTTCAGCACCATTAATAATAAAAGTTCCTCTTTCTGTCATGTTAGGTACAGTACCTAAATAAACATCTTGAATAATTGTTTCAAAGTCTTCATGTTCTGGGTCAGTACAATATAATTTTAACCTAGCCTTTAAAGAAACATTATACGTTAAACCAGCTGCAATACACTCATCTACAGTATATCTAGGAGGATCTAAGAAGTAATCAAGAAATTCTAAAACAAATTGATTTCTAGTATCACTTATTGGAAAATATTCACTAAAAGCACTGTAAAGTCCTTCATCCTTTCTTCCACCTGGAGTAGAATTAAGCTGAAAAAATTTCCTAAATGAATCTAATTGTATACCTAAAAAATCTGGATATTGTAATTTTCCAGAAAAAGAACCGAAATCTATTCTTTCATTATTAATAGCTTTAACCAATACGATAAATTTTAAATCAACCNGAAGTTGATTAATTAAACAAATAAATAAACTTTTTTTTTTACTTAAGCTCTACTTCAGCTCCAGCTTCTTCAAGTTGTTTTTTCATAGCCTCTGCCTCATCNTTAGAAACTGCTTCTTTAAGTGAAGCAGGAGCTCCATCGACTAAATCCTTAGCATCTTTTAAGCCTTTTCCAGTAAGTTCTTTGACTAATTTTACAACAGCTAACTTTGAGCCTCCAGCAGATTTTAATACTACATCAAACTCAGTTTGAGCAGCTGAAGAATCACCTCCTTCAGCAGCTTGACCTGGTCCCGCAGCAACAGCTACTGCAGTAGCAGCTGGCTCAATGCCATAATCTGTTTTTAAAATCTCTGTAAGTTCGTTAACTTCTTGAACAGTTAAGTTTACNAATTGTTCTGCAACTTTTTTTACGTCTGCCATTTTTATTTTATTTTAAATTATTAAACTACATATATATCTGAAATTCAGATACTTTACTTTATTGTTTNTCACCCTCTTCAGATGATGTATTTCCTTCTGANGCTGATGCTTCTTCAGGTTTTAATTCCTTTTTTGATATACTATCTCCATTTTCAGATAAGCTTTTTAATATACCAGTTAAATTACTAGAGCTTGAGTTTAAAGAAGAAAGTAAATTCTTAATAGGTGATTGTAATAAAGTTAATACATCTCCTATTAACTCCTCTCTAGATTTTAATGTACTTAACATNTCAATATTCTCGTGGCCCAAATAAACTTCATTATCGATAAAAGCTCCCTTTAAAACAGGTGTTTCTGTTCCATTCTTATCTAAAAAATCTTTTATAATTTTTGCCGGGGCTTTTTGNGAAGNNGATATCATTAAAGAAGTATTTTCTTTTAATAANTCATAAAATTCAGAAAAATCTTTATCCTCCTGATCCTCCATTGCTTTTCTTAATAATCTATTTTTAACAACTAAAAGTGAAACACCNCTCTCAAAACANAGTCTTCTAAGAGAAGCTGTCTGTACTGCATCNANACCNTGTATTTTTGTAAAATANATACTACTTCCTTCNTTTAATTTAGTTGAAAGNTCATTGATTATATTTTTTTTCTCCTCTCGATTCATAATTATATTTTATTTGGATCTATTTTTATTCCTGTACTCATTGTACTTGAAANTGTAACAGATTTTACATATGTACCTTTAAGTGTATTGGGTTTTAATTTTAGTATAGTTTGTAATAACTCNTTTAAATTATCTACTATTTTATCTTTAGANAAAGANGCNTTNCCAAAAGAGGAATTNATTATTCCAAATTTATCTACCTTGAAATCAATTTTTCCAGACTTAACATCCTTAACTGCTTTTTCTATATCTGTAGTTACAGTTCCACTTTTTGGATTAGGCATTAATCCTCTTGGNCCNAAAAATCTACCTAAAACTCCTATTTTAGGCATACAACTTGGTGTAGTTATTAAAACATCAAAATCTAACCAACCTGATTTTATTTTTTCTAAATAATCATCTAAACCAATGAAATCAGCTCCTGCGTTTTCTGCCGCTGAATTATTGTCAGCCTCACAGATNACTAAAACTTTTACATCTTTTCCTGTACCGTGTGGAAGNGANACAACTCCTCTTACCATTTGATTTGGNTTTTTTGGATCAACTCCTAATCTTATTGACAAATCAACACTTTCATCAAATTTTGTTGATTTTGTTATTTCTTTTAACAAGCTAGATGCTTCATCTATAGAATGTAATTTATCAACATCATATTTACCTAAAGATTCTTTTTTTCTTTTACTTAACATTTTCTAAGAATTTTCTTCATTAATAGGAAATTTTCCTTTAACATTTATACCCATACTTCTTGCTGTTCCGGCAACCATTTTCATCGCAGATTCAATTTTAAAAGCATTTAAATCCTGCATTTTATCCTCTGCTATCTTTTTTACATCGTCCCAACTCACAGTTGCTACTTTGACTCTGTTAGATTCAGGTGATCCTTTTTTTAACTTAGCAGACTCCAATAGTTGAACAGCAGCTGGTGGAGTTTTAATTATAAAATTAAAAGACTTATCAGCAAAAACCGTTATAACAACAGGAAGTAATTTACCTTGTTTATCTTGCGTTCTCCCATTAAACTGTTTACAAAAATCCATGATATTTACTCCTTTTGCACCTAATGCTGGTCCAACAGGCGGGGATGGATTAGCTCCACCTCCTCTGATTTGTAATTTTATTAAGCCTATAATTTCTTTTGCCATAATTTTTATTGCTTTTGAACTTGCAAATAACCAAGTTCTAATAATGTTTTTCTTCCAAATATTTTAACAACAACCTGTAATTTTCTTTTTTCTTCATTAACTGATTCTATAGTAGCATCAAAACCATTAAAAGGTCCATCTATCACTTTAATTGGCTCTCCTACAAAGAAAGGAATATTTATTTGTTCTTCTTCATTTGCTAATTCATCAACTTTCCCTAATATTCTATTAACTTCTGATTTTCTCATTGGTAAAGGAACACCACCTTTAGTTTCTCCTAAAAAACCAATTACATTTAAAACATTTCTAATAACGTGTATTAATTCTGCAAACAATTTAGCTTGTACTAGTAAGTAACCTGGAAAGAAATTTCTTTCTTTACTAATTTTTTTTCCATTCTTTATCTGAAATATTTTTTCAGTAGGAATTAATATTGAAGAAACATACTTATCCATCTTTTGATGTTCTAACTCTTTTTCAATATATGTTTTGACTTTTTCTTCTTTACCAGAAATAGT
>NHFO01000024.1 GCA_002170235.1 Flavobacteriales bacterium TMED113 | reverse complement strand
ATAAAATACAAAGACTTGAACTAGATAAATATTTTGTTTGTTTTATTGCTATTTCTGAAAAATTAGAAGTAATTGGAAAATGTAGTTTTAATATAAAAAAAAATAAAAATTTGATATATCAAGATACACTTATTGAAGATGGTTATATAAATGATACTATTTATAAAGAGTTATTTAAAAAACGACAAAGATACGTTGACATTAACTTCCCCAATTACAATATAGAAGCATATTGCACAGATAAAACAGTTAAATTTTTCTTAAGAGAAAATTTTCAAATTTGTAATAGATTACACGATAAAAAACTCTTTTGTAAGAGAATAAATAATAGTTTTGAAGAGGAGGAAGAGGTTTTCAATGATTTTAGTTTTTTTTCTTCAAAAGAATTACACGAATTGGCATTAAAATAAAAAAGCCATCTAAATTAGACTTTTTACTTTCTTTACTTAAACCACTATATTTAAATAAAACTGAGATTTGAGTAAGATTCAAAAATATCATTCTGACTATTTTGAAAATTGTGTTTCAATATTTAAAACAAACACTCCTGATTTTTTTGATTATTCAGAACAACAACTGTTTAAAAACTATTTACTTAAAAAAGACATTCAATATTATGTTTTATTTAATGATGATAATCATATAGTTGCATCAGGGGGATATGGTTATAATAATAAAATAAACACTGTTGACTTAACTTGGGGAATGGTAGATAGAAATTATCATAAAAATGGATTTGGTCGTCAATTAACTGAATATAGAATTCAAAAAATAATAACTGCATATCCCGAATCAGATATATTATTAAATACTACCCAAAATACATTTAAGTTCTATGAAAAATTTGGATTTAAAATTACTAAGATTACAAAAGATTATTATGCTTTGGGGCTAGATAGATATGATATGTTAAAGAGTGTGATAGAATAAAAAAAGCCATCTAAATTAGACTTTTCACTTTCTTTACTTAAACCGTAAGATATATTTTGGCCAACTATTTGTCCAAAATCCAATTTAAAAAAAATATAAACAACTCATTATTAAGTGTTTACTTTATTTATTTGTGACCTCGGCAGGATTCGAACCTGCAACCAACAGAGCCGAAATCTGTCATTCTATCCAGTTGAACTACGAGGCCAATTTATTTATGTAAAAATATTAATTTTTTAATCAATTCGTTATAGATTATATTTACATATAATTATGAGGCAATATCTATTTACACTATTTTTTTTCACTTCACTATTTTCTTTTTGTCAGTCAAGGGTGGGAGAATGGGAGATTTATTTAGACTACTCAAGCGCTAACACTATTTTTTTGCATAATGATATAGTTTTTGCTGGTACAGAAACTCAGTTTTTTTCTTATAATAAAAATGATAATAGTATTTCGTCATATAGTAAAATTGAAGGCCTATCAGACATAAATGTTTCTGCAATTGAGTACAATGAAGAATTTGACGTGATTATTCTTGGGTACCAAAACGGGAATATTGATCTTTTTTATCCTTTTGGTGTAATAAACCTACCATATATAAAAGATGCCAACATAATTGGTGATAAAAAAATAAATAATATATACGTAAAAAATAATATTGCATATTTATCTTGTTCTTTTGGTTTAGTAGAGCTAGATATTGAAAANAAAGAAATAAGAGANACATATTANTTTCAAAGTAATGGAATCAANAGTAATGTTTTTAANTGCGTTATATTTGATGANCCCTNNTCAGNNAAAAGCTTTTTGTCAAATAAAATTTTTGTTTCTACTAGCACTGGNGTTTACTCATCTGATTTAAATAANATCAACATTATGAACACNNCACAGTGGCAATCANATTTTCCTGTTTACCAAAATGGTATTAACATAGGAAACTTAAATACTCTGTTTGAAAATGGNTTCGAAGATATTTTGGGTAATAGTCTAGAAAAATCTTTGTTTATAAANCCTAAGGATTCTTGCGGAATTGTCTACTTCTCTACGAATAAAGGTGGTTTTATTTATAAAGAGATTATGGAAATATGTAATTCCGAATCTTCTAATAAGATAATCTCTATCGACTTATATGAAAACACATTAATGGGCTTTTCAAACAATATATTATTTTCCTTTTTAGACGTAAACGAAATTGAAAAAACATACANTAATTGGTGGATTTCTTCATGGAACGAAGAAAATTCATTTAAAGATATTTCTTTTAAGAGAAATGAAAATGGTGATATTGANATTTATTTTGCCGATAATATGAGTGGGATTATTAATNTGGAGATTAGTAGTATANATAATCNGTTCANCAATGCNCCTGTAAATATTTGCCCTAATGGCCCTGCAGATACNGGCTTTGGTGATATGGCTTTTATNAATGATAAACTAATAATTTCACATGGAGGAAAAAATGGATCTTGGAATAACTTAAGTAATAATCAAGAAATTTCAATATATCAAAATCACTATTTTACACACACAAATGCATTGGTCCCTGAAGAAATCAATGATGCAATTTCTATTATTTCAAATNCAAATTNACCAAACTCATTTTTTGTGGGTACCTGGAACTCTGGTTTACTTGAATTTGAAGGCTCATCTTTGATAAGTATTTATAACGAAAAGAATAGTTCTTTACAAAGCATCACCAAAGACGGTTGGGTTAGAATAGGAGGGGGGTGTATAGATCCAAACAATACACTTTGGGTTACGAATTCTGAAGCAAATAACCCCATTTCATCATTCAAAAATAAAACATGGGCTAGTTACAATTCAAGTTTAATTTCCAATAACATGATGTCAGGCANGATCTTCTGCGCAAGTAATGGTCAAAAATGGGTGCAATTAAGAAACGATGGTTTAGTTGTATTTGATGAAAACGACAATACGCTAATCGAAAGGAAATTATCTAGTTCTTCTAATAATGGTAATTTGAATGACAATAATGTACACTGCATTGAAGAGGATAATGATGGGAATATATGGGTGGGAACGGATAACGGCATAAATGTTTTTTATTTTCCTAATGATATTCTTACAAATAATAACGTTAGTTCNGANCAAATTTTGGTAGAAGCAGATGGNTACGTTGAGCCCCTTTTAAACAACACAAAAATACTTGACATTGAAATAGATGGGGGAAATAGAAAGTGGATAGCAACTGAAGGAAAGGGTGTTTTTTTAATGTCAAGCGATGGGAATCAACAAGTCCTAAATTTTACAAAAAACAATAGCCCTCTTTTAGGTAATACTGTTTATGGTGTTTGTATTGATGGAGCAAATGGTAAAGTATATTTTGCGACAGAATTTGGACTTTGTTCATTTAGAGCAGACGCAACACAAGACAGTAATTATTTCAATAATGTGTTAATATTTCCTAATCCAGTTAGAAGTAATTATGATGGGTTGATAACAATTTCGGGATTAACTAATGATACAAATGTAAAAATAACAGATGTTTCAGGAAATTTAGTGTTTGAAACAAATTCTGAAGGGGGCACCGCTACTTGGAATGGTAAGTCATTTTCAGGTGATAGAGTAAAGACTGGTGTTTATTTGTTTTTTTGTACTAATTCAGATTTTACAGAAAGTATCATAAAAAAAATACTTATATATAATTAAAATGATTGTTGATACAGATGGTATAGTATTGAAACATACATTATTTGGAGATAATGATATTATAGTTAAAATTTTAACCGAAAAATTAGGCTTAGTTTCATTTATGGTAAAGAGTGGAAAAAAAAGCAGTAAAAAAAAATATCTTCAACCTCTTATGGTTATATCAATATCATTTAAATATAACAGNAAGAAAAATATTCAATATTTAAATAAAATTATTCTTAAAGAGGTNACGGGAGAAATTTTAAATAATTACGAAAAAAGTATTCTAAGTCTTTTTCTTTGCGAAATAATAAGCAAATCACTACAAGAAGGGTCTCAAGAAAATGAGGTGTATAATTTTTTATTCAATCAGATTTTATGGCTAAATAAAAAAAACAATATAATTAAGAATTNTGATATATGGTTTTTAGCAAACTTTACAAAAATATTAGGAATCTCTCCAAANTATTATGATTTAAATAAAGAATCTGTAAAATACTTTAATCTAGAATCTGGATCATTTAGCGACTCTGTTGAAACTAGAAATTGGAATCATAAAAAAAGTCTATTACTCTTTTCATTACTTAATATGGAGGCAGACGATCTTAAAAATTTCAATTTAAACAATAATTTAACGAAATTTGTTTTAAATGAGTTGGTATCTTATTATGATTATCACTTAAATAATTTAAGGCTTAATAAATGTTTAGAAGTTTATAATTCTCTAAAAATATGACTAGGATTTTTATTTTATGGCTACTATTAGTTAATATTGCTCTAAGTCAAGAAGTTTTAATATTAGATGATAACAATAACCCGATTCCAAATGTTTTTTTATTTAATGAAAGTAAATCAATTAGTGCGCTATCAAACATTTCAGGTGAAGTAAATATTAGCCGGTTTAATTTAAATGAACTAATATACATTCAACATCCTATTTACCAATCATCTCCAATAAAAAAAAGTGATGTCATAATAACAAAAAAAATAAAAATCACTGAAACAGTATATGAAATACCAGAAATTTATTTAAATGAAGAAAAAAACTCAGACAACATTAAAAATAGTTCTGAGCAAAAAATATTTATATCAAGAAAAGAAATCAATAAATTAAATACAGAAAATATAGCCGATCTACTAGAAAAAAAGGGGGGTATTAGTGTTCAAAAAAGTCAATTTGGTGGTGGAAGTCCAAATATTAGGGGTTTTGAAGCAAATAAGATTTTATTAGTTGTTGACGGTGTAAGGCTAAACAATGCTATATACAGATCTGGTCATGTACAAAATATTATAAGTATTGATGAATCTGTACTTGAGGATGTTGAGGTTATATTTGGCCCAAGCTCAGTTTTATTTGGTAGCGATGCATTAGGCGGGGCAATACACATGAAAACTAAAAATTTATATTTTAAAAACACACCAGAATTTAGAACTAATTATTTTACAAGATACGCAAGTGGATACAACGGGTTTTCTTCACACTTTTCATTTAACTACCAGTCCAAAAAGTTCTCTATTTTTAGTGGAATAACAAGCCGGGATTATGGGGATGTTAAAATGGGAAGAAACAGATCTCATGGATATGAAGATTGGGGCCGTATATATTATTACGAACAAGATGGTGATATTGTAGAAAATACTAATCTGGATATTCAACCAAATACTGGATACCAACAGCTAGATTGGATAAATAAAATGATGTTTAAATTAAATGATTATTGGAGAATAACATCTAATACTCAATATTCTACAACATCAAATGTCCCAAGGTTTGACAAACTAAATGATACTGAATATAATCATACAAATGCTACTTTTGACCCAAAGTACTTATTTTGGTACTATGGCCCACAAAATAGATTTTTTAGCTCAATAAATTTACAGGGATTCAGGCAAAATAAATTATTTGATAGGTCTGAATTTATATTAGCATATCAACAAGTTGAAGAGTCAAGAAGTCAACAAAAGATCACTGAATTTGATGTGATAACACTTGCCGATTCAATGAGAATTCGTGAAGAAAAGGTAGATATTATAAGCTTTAATTCTAATTTTAAAAAAGGTGATTTTTCTTATGGATCTGAAACAATAATTAATTGGGTAGAGTCAAAATCAAATATTGAAGAATATACATTAGGCGCAACTAGATACCCAAATGGTGGCTCAATACTATTTTCTTCTGCCTTTTATCTAAATTTCTTTAAAAATTTTAATGAAAAATTCCAGATGGAAGCGGGTGTTAGGAGTACATTCTCAAGGCTTGAGGCGTCTTTTACAGACAGTCTTTCAAGAGATTTTCTAGCCATTGAGGGAACAACAATAAAATCAAACAATCATATTTTATCAGGAAACATTAAGTTAATTTACCATCCTAGTAACCTGTGGAAAATTAGCTCCGTAACTAGTAAGGGTTTTCATTCTCCAAACATAGATGATATGGGCAAGTTATTTGTTAAAGGTGATAACATAACTATTCCAAACTCTAACTTAGAGCCTGAATATGCCTATTCTCAAGAGTTATCGATAACAAAAGAAATAAAATATCCCGTAAACCTACTTGCGTATGGGACAGCTTTTTATACACACATCGAAAACGCTATTATTAGGGATACAATGTTGGTTAATTTAAATGCCTCTGATCCCGATGCCCCACCTTTTTGGACGAACCAGCTTCCATATGATGATGACTCAAAATATACTTTTGCCAACCAAAATATTGGATCCGCAATAATTTATGGTGTTACATTAGGAATAGAGACTAATTTGTTTGAAAATTATAAGCTAAATAGTGATATTAACTTTACTAAAAGTAAAAATGAAAAAGGAAGAGGTCCCCTTGCGCATATCCCACCTACATTTGGCAAAATCTTAATTGAAAGGCAACTTGGAAAGTTTCAATTAGCATTTGATATAAGATATGCTTTTGCTAAAAACATGAATGAATATGACTTAGCTGGGGTTGACAATCTAGAAGAAAGCCCAATAGATAATATTACCATTAGTGAGAATGGTGAAATTGAAAATATAAGCTACACGGGGCATCCGAATTGGGAAACAATAAATTTAAATTGTAATTATATAATTAATGATTACACAAGTATACAGTTAAGTTTAAATAACTTATTAGATAAACACTACAAGGTTTTTGCTTCGGGAATTAGCGCTCCTGGTAGAAGTTTTGTTATTACATTAAGGGTTGCCGCTAATTAGTAAATAAGCTTTTTCCAATTGCCTCCGCTTCTATTAAATGATCTGCTTTATCCTCGCCTGGGGCAAAAATATAAAAGATAAAAATTACAGCATGCCTATATTTCTTGTCGTTTATTACATAGCTTAATATCGGGCCTCCCATTGGGGCGGGGTCATTATACATTTTCCATAAACCTCTAATTTCAAAAATATTATTTTCATCTGTTAGTTTAGAAATATATACATTCGCATTAATATCATCTATATTTGCGAATGCTCCCTCTGTATCACTATATATATTGTTTTTAGAAATTTCATTTACTTCATTAATAATCTCGTTCCTTGTAATATAATTACCACTTATCTTAGATATAATTAACCTATAAGTTCCTTTATCAAAATCCCTTCTTAAATCAAGAAAATTATTTATTGTATCAACAATTGAAAAGTTATTTGATAATGAAATAGAAAGATCAAAATTCTTTTTTAAAAATTGTCTGATTTCCGCTTTTTCCCCATTCTTATATTTTTTTATTCTTCTACTAACTTCTTTTTCCTTGATTTCATTTATCAATTTTTTTGACATTATTTGTATGTCTTTTTCATTAGACAGGGTGTCAATCATAAAGTTTAAGACAACTTGAGAAGGGTGCCATTTATCTGCTTTTTCTGTAATTGAATAGGAGGAGCCGGGGGATAAAAAAACAATATTTTGATATCCATGAAAATACTCAGTGAAATCATTAAAATCTATAAAAGTTAAATCAAAAATATTATATAAATCTCCTGTCATTTCAGTTTCAGGAATGGTTACTTGAGGTAAAAAAAAGTGCCTTTTAAATTTTTCTAAGTTTTTGTTGTCTATATTTTCTCTAGATACAATTAGAATCTCCAATGAATCCTCTGAAATAGTGGTGCCCTTAAAAGAATTACATGAAGAGAGGGTTATAAATATTATAGAAAAAATAAGATGTCTATAAATTAACATGATGTAATTAAAAATCTGCATTAACATATATTTTTAATTTTTCACCTACTTTTATTTTTGTGTTTTTCTTGTCGTTCCAAAGTAAAATATCCTTCACCTTACAATTATATTTATTGGCTATTTTACCTAAATAGTCACCAGATTTAACAGTATAGGTAATAGTTTTAACTAACTCTTCGTATAACGGATAGTCAACATCTAACTCTAATTCCTTAAGCTTATAATAAATTTGATCTTTATTTTCTATATAATAATTTAGATAGTCTAAGGGTAAACGTAGATAGTATATTCTTTCATCTACATGAGGAATTATATTCAACTTGTAAGAGGGGTTTAGTTTAAATATAGTGTTTTCATTAAGATTGATTAAGCTACTCAGTTCTTCTAAATTTAATCTATAATTTATATGGATCGTATCAGTTTCATTATAAATATTATCAATATATTTTTTAGGTTTAATATCATATAGGTGAGCATAATTCATTACATAAACGGCAGCGAAATATTTGGGAATATACTGTTGCGTTTCAGGGGGTAAAAAACTTCGATATTGCCAATAATTAGACTTTCCTCCGGATCTTTTTATCGCTTTAACAACACCATACTGACCCACATTATACGAAGCAATTGAAGATGTCCAATTACCGAATCTTTTAAAAGATTTTTCAAAATATTTACAAGCTGCAACAGTAGATTTTTGTTCGTCCATTCTTTCATCAACATATGAGCTAACTAACAAATTATATTCTTTGGCTGTATTAAACATAATCTGCCAAATTCCCGTGGCACCCATTGAAGAGCGAGCTGTTGGATTAAGCTCTGATTCAATAATTGGTAGATACTTTAACTCAAGTGGTAGATTATTACGATCCAAAGTTTCTTCAAAAATTGGAAAATAAAAGTCAGAAAGAGCAAGAAGCTCTGATACTTTTTCTCTGTTTTTATATAGGTAATCCTTAATATATTTTTCAACTTCAATGTTATATGAAAATTCAATTGGGCTTTTTTTATTTAACATCTCCATTCTCTCAGAAGCTACAATAGGGTCAAAGCTTTTAATGTCACTTTGAGATAGTGATGTTAGGCTTAATAATAAAATAAAATGTATTAACTTATTTAGTTGCATAAACTATATATATATTTTGCAAAACTAATTAAATTAGAATCAGAACCTGATTTGCCGATAAATTGCGCCCCTATAGGAGTATGGCGTTTAATAGGTACAGAAATTGCTGGGTTTCCTGTTAAATTAGACTGTACGGTAAATACGTCTTGCAAATATAGGGCTGTGGGATCATCAATTTCTGAACCAATCGCAAAAGGCAATACCGGACTGGTAGGTGTTAATATAAAACTATTTGATAATAATAAATTATCCGTTTCTTCCTTAATTAATCTTCTTACTTTTTGAGCTTTTGAATAGTAGTTGTCATAATAACCCTCACTTAGAACAAAAGAACCCAAAAGTATACGGCGCTTGACTTCTGGACCAAAACCTTTGGATCTGGATGATTTAATTAAATCTATCAATGTAGAGTTACCTTTAGATCTATAACCATATTTTACACCGTCATACCTCGCTAAATTTGATGAGGCTTCTGCAGTAGTTAATATATAATAAGCCGGAACTAAATAATCTAATAATGGCAAAGTTTTAAAATTAATTTTATGTCCGGATGATTCTAGTTTATTTAAAAGAATTAAAAATTCTTCTTTAACTTTTTTATCTAATGAAGGGTGCTCTAAAGTATTTTTAATAACAACAATGTTTACCTTTTCTTCTATATAATGATTATCAGATAATTTATTATGATTATAGTCCGTAGATCCATAGACACAAGTTGAATCAAACGAATCTTTTCCTGAAACAATTTGCATAAATAAATCAATGGTATTAATACAAGAAGAAATTGGTCCTATTTGATCAAATGAAGATGCATAAGAAATTAAACCGTGCCTAGATAACATTCCATATGTTGGCTTGAAGCCAATTGCGCCACAAAAAGCAGCGGGTTGCCTAACGGACCCCCCCGTGTCACTTCCAATAGCCAAGTGACAAAGTTCTGCCGCCACTGCTGCAGCTGAGCCACCAGATGATCCACCTGGAACATTTTTCGTGTTTAAAGGGTTTTTAACGGGTCCATAAACAGAATTTTCATTAGTAGAGCCCATAGCAAACTCATCACAATTTAATCTTCCAATTATTATTGCATCTTCTTTCAATAATCTTTTTATAACAGTTGCAGAATATAATGAATTAAAGCCCTCTAAGATTTTGGACGAAGCTGTAACAAGGTGATTTTTATAGCAAATGTTATCTTTTATTGCTATAACACAACCTGCAAGCTTGCCAGCATTTTTTTCTTTTATTTTTTTATCAATTACCTTTGCCCTAGTAAGAGACTCATCTTCATAAAGTTCAATAAATATATTAAGGTCTTTGTTTTTTTTTATTCGATTAATAAATATGTTAACTGTATCTACGCAGCTTTTTCCTGATGATTTGAATATATATTTATTGACATTCAAAGGAGAATTTGTGTGCATTAAATATTATTTTTTCTTCTCGTCTTTCTCGTCATTATCCTCTTCCTTCAAACCTTTTTTAAACTCTTTAATACCGCTTCCAAACCCCCTCATTAGTTCTGGGATTTTTCTTCCGCCAAAAAGCAGTAAGATTGCTAGAGCAATTATTGCTATTTGCCAAGGGCTTACTACTCCAAACAATATTTTTGTGTCGATAAATATTTCTAATAAGAAAGTTGTTTTCATCTATTTTATTTTTAATAAAAATACTAGTTTTTTATGATTAGTTTACATTTTTTAACCAAATTTTAGGGTCTTGAGACTCAAATTCCTTCCATATTTGGAATTCTGTTATACCTGTTTTGTGTTTTTCTTTAATAAACACTAAGCCGAGTGGCTCATTTTCCAATACAATATCTCCCTGCTGAAAATATACTTCGCCAAGGTTGGTATAAACAGTAAAATATAATCCATGGTCAATGATTATAGATTTTAAATAATTATTTTGAATAATAATAGACGAAACCTCGCCTGAGTATACCGATTTAATTGATGAGCCCCTCGGTACGGCTAACTGAATTCCATGGTTAATATATTGAATTCCTGGCAAACTAGTGTGCGAAACTTTTCCAAAACTAGACATAATAATAAAGTTGTCCGTGGGCCAATCTAAACTTCCTTTTTTTTGTTGAAACTCCTGTGATAAGACATCAAAATTTAATTCTGAATTTTTCATTTCACTTTGCTTATTTAAAGCAATTTTAATTTCATTTTCTATTTTTTGAGCGTTTAGTTCTTTTTCAGAAATTTCTTTTTTTAATTGCTCTATCTCATTGCTTAATTTATTAACCAAATTTTGCTTCTGCTCTTTTTGATACAAGAGAGATTCTAACTGGACTTCCTTATCATTTCTTGATAATTGCTTATCATTTATTAAAGTAATAAAGTTTTTAATGGATAATTTTATTGTTTTCTTATTTTCATTTAATTTTTTTTGGTCATCGTGGAGTAATCTTTGTTCATTTGAAAGTTTTTGTGATAATGCTTTAGAAGAGTTTATTATTGTTTTAAAATAAACATAATTGTTAAGACTTCTATCTATAGATTTATCAGAAATAATAGCATAAAAAATATTTTGATATTCGTGTGATAAATAAATATTTCTAATTGATTGCGAATATAATTTGAACAAATGGTTTATTTTCTTTTTCTTTTTTAATAATGAAATTGCTAAATGCGTCTCCTTAGTATATAATATATTTAACTTACAAATTAATGTATCTATACTCTTTTCAATGAGATTAATTTCATTATCAAAGCTCTGAATAAGAGACTTCCTTAGTTCAATATCTCTTTGAAACAAAGAAAGTGTTGATAAATTATTTTTCTTTTCTGATTTAGCCTGAGAAAGTAAGTCTTTAGTATAAGAAATTTCTTGTATTAAAGTGTTTTTTTCTTTGATCAAATTTTCTGTATTCTGAGAAAAAGATGATAGCACAAAAAATAAAAAAAAATATACTATTAAATTATTAATCATTTTTTGACTTAAAAATTTTTTGTTTTAAATCATTATTTAAGGGCTCTTTTTCTAGGGCCTTTTCCCATTGTAGAATGGCTTTATTTGTAAGACCTAGGCCCATTAATATGTCACCATAATGTTCGTATATAATTGCGGAATTCCCCCCAAAATCAATGCACTTTTTTATAATCTTTTCTGCCTCAGTATAGTTTTCTAATTTGTATAAAACCCACGCATACGTGTCCATAAAAGAGGGATTAGGGGAAGTAGATAGAGAAATGCATTTTTCTATCATATCCTTTGCTAACTGTAAATTTTCTCCCCTAAGTGACAAATAATAACTATAATTATTTAATATATAAGGATTATTGGGGCTATACGACAATGCTTTTTCATAGCTCTCATCGGACATATTGTGATACTCTTGAGAAGAATCAAGCTCAGCCAGCTCATGATATGCATTTCCCAGTGTTTCGTAAACTACCGTTAAGAGCCAATTATCGTCTATTATATAAAGTAATCCACTGTTCAATGTGGCCACTGCGCTTCTATATTTTTCTTGATAAAATTGAGACAAGCCCTTATAATAATAAAAGGATCCTTGCAAAGGAAATTTTTCAATGGCCAAATCAGAATCAATAACAGCCTGATTATAATTGTTTTGTAAAAGGCTCATATAAATATATCGTTCCCATATAACTGATGAGTTTTTTTCTAATTGTAGTGCTTTAAAATAGTTGTCTCTGGCTAATAAATATTGTTTATCTAAAGAATAAAAGTCTGCCAATACTGTGTAAAAAAAAGATGACTGTGGATATAAAGAAATACAAGATTCAAATAAATAGGGAATATCATTGTAGTAAAAATTTAACTCTTCTTCTTTAACCATTATTTCATATAATATTTCCTGTTTTTTTTGCTCATTAATATTGGGGCTATCAATTACTTTTTTTAAAATTTTTTTTGAATCTTCTGTTCTATTTTTGTTTTTTAAAATAGTATAAGATGCTAGAAGTGCTGTAGAGTTATTAGGGTTAATTTTAACAATTTTTGAATATATTGAATTAGCCAAATCATATTCACTTTTTTGAATATAGTACTTTGCTAAATCTTCTAATAAGAGAATAGAGTTTGGAAATATGGCGATGCCTTTTTCTAAAACTTTAACTTGTTTTTTATAGTCCTCTTGTTCGTTAAATATTTTAGATTTTAGTGAAAATATATCCTCATTATATCCTACATTTTTCTCATAGTTGCTAAGGGTTTTAAGGGCTTTTTTTAAATCACCCATTTCTAAGTAAGCTATTGCACAATCAAAGTAAAACTCTATATTAAAGGGCTCGATTTCCAAGAGATTTTCCCAAGTTTTCGCCTCACTTTCATAATCAAACTGAGAGCTATATAATTGTATTAATAAAAATAAATGCCATTTATTATTTGGTTCAATTTCAGCTGCTTTATTAACATATGTTATTGCATCTTCATAATTAGAATTAGCAAATAAAATTTTAGCTACCTCAAAATAAGCTGAGGGCTCATCTGGATAAAGCTTTATACATTCCATGTATTTTTTTAATGCTAACTCATAATCATCTAACATTTTATATTTTTCTGCTAAAAAATAAGTGTTACAATATTTACGATCTTGGCGATTCATCGAGCTATCCTGAGCAAATAACACAGACGTAAAAAATAAAAAAATATAAATTTTACTCATTTTCACTAAAATTTGAATAATCACCAATGTTTACTGATGAATAATTTGATTTATAATTAACAAACCTTCCTATTAAAGAATTGTTAAATTTTGCTCCATTAATTGATGTTTTCTCCTGAATAATAGAGTTTTTAATAATACTATTTTCAATAACTGAGTCATCTTCTATTGAAACATTTGGGCCAATGGTTGAGTTTCTTAAAACAACATTTTTACCAATATATACGGGTTCAATTATCTGTGATTTATATAAATCTAATGTATCAGATATTTTACTTTGTTGATTTAATAAATATTTATTTGTTAAAATTAATTGTTCGGGATTTCCACAATCTAACCAATCATCGACGGCAAGAGCTTTAAATTTTTTACCCTGTGTAGTTAAGTTTTTTAATACAGTTGTTAGTTGATATTCATTCTTTTCCTTGTGACCCTTCTTAAGAAGGTTTTCTATTTCTTTTAAAAGAGAGAGACCGTCCATGAAAAAGTATACACCAATTATTGCAAGATTTGATTTTGGAAATTTTGGTTTTTCCACAAAATTATTTACAATGTTGTTCTCTTCAACAGTTACAACGCCATATTGTGACGGGTCCTTAACCTCCTTGACTAAGATTGTGCCATCATCTATTTTATTTAAAAGATTTACCTTCTTTTTTAAAAAAAACAACGTGTCAGAAAATAACACTAAGACTTTGCCTTTCAATATGTTTTTTGCACAATATATTGCATGGGCAGTTCCCTCTGGTTTTCTTTGATAAAAAAACATGATGTCAAAAGAATATTTTTTAGCTAAACTATCCTTTAAATAATTTTCAATTTGAGGAGATTCCTTCTTTAGAATAAATCCTATAGTTTTTATCTTTGAGTTAGCCGTCAAATTATTACATATATAATCAACTATTCTATAAATTATTGTTTTTCCGGCTAATTTAACTAGCGGTTTAGGTGTAACCAAAGTAAGGGGCCTTAGCCTACTTCCCATTCCGGCCATTGGAATAATAACATTCATAATTTAACTCCAGTACTTCCAAATCCCCCCTTGCCTCGACCTGTAACATCAAGTTTTTCTTGTTCAACCCATGATATTTGACTATAACTAGTCACAATTAGTTGAGCAATCCTATCTCCATTATGTATAATAAAATCTTCATTTGATAAATTAATTAAAATTACTCCAATGTCTCCTCTATAATCCGAGTCGATAGTTCCTGGAGAATTTAAAACAGATATTCCTTTTTTTAAAGCTAACCCACTTCGAGGTCGAACTTGGGCCTCATATCCTTTAGGTAGGGCAATCTGTATTCCTGTTGGCACCAATGACCTTTCTAATGGTTTTAATATTATATCTTCTTTTAAAAAGGCTGTTAAATCCACTGCAGCCGCACCCTCAGATTGATAATTCGGTAAGGGGTTATTTGACTTATTAATAATTTTACAATTTACTTTATTCATTTAATTACAAGTTTTAATTTTTTATACCAACCCTCAATAAAAATAACACAAATTATATATATGCCTATTAAAATTATAGAGGATAAGATTCCTGTATAACTGTAGAATTGGTGCATACAAAAAATTACTAAAGCTAATATAATATATAAACAAATGGATTTCACATTATATGGAATAGGATATTTTTTCTTTCCTAAAAAAAATGAAATTAACATCATAGATATATAGCAAAGAAAAGTTGCCCAAGCTGCACTAATGTAGCCATAAGTGGGTAAAAAGATAATGTTAACACTTAGGGTTATGATGCACCCAAATATTGAAATATAGGCACCATATTTTGTTTGGTCTGTAAGTTTATACCACAAGGATAAATTGTAATAAGCACCTAGACAAATATGCCCTAAAAGAATAATTGGAATAATGTGAAGTCCAGTATGATAAGAACTATCTGAAATTAAAAGCTTCAAGTAATCTATGTTCAAAGAAATCATTAAAAATAATAACATTGATATAAAAAAATAAAACCTCATTAATTGGGCGTAAATTTTTTTAGAGTTTGTTTTTTTCTGATAATTAAAAAACAGGGGCTCCGCAGCTAACCTAAATGCTTGAATGAATAATATCATAAATATGGAAAGCTTATAACAAGCACTATATATGCCCAATTGTTCCAATGGATTTTGATTTGTTAAGTTTTTAATTAATATTTTATCTGCTGTTTCATTTACAGCATAAGCAAATCCCGCAATAATTAAGGGAAATGAGTATTTCATCATTTTTTTAGATAATTGCAGATCAAATGAAAAATTATTAATACTAGGGGCCAGAATTAAAAAGGTGACTATGCTTGAAAGTAAATTAGAAATAAACACATAGTCTATTTTTGTATAACCTAAGTATAAATAAAAATATAAATTAAAAAGTATGTTAACCAAAATGTTTATTACTTTAACAGTCGCAAAACGCCTTGCTCTCTCCTTTAGTCTAAGCTGAGCAAATGGAATAACACATAAAGTATCAACTGATAAAATAATTAAAAAATAAAATATATAGTTTCTATAATCTGTAAACTGTGTTCCACCAATAATTTTTGAAATCGGGTCTACAAAAAATATTGCTAATAAAATAAGAATAGTTGATGATACTAATAGTAAAAATGAGGAATTAGAAGCTACATTATCTTTAATAGTTGGTTTATTTGAAAATTTAAAAAATGCCGTCTCAATACTTAATGTACTTAAGATCATTATAAATACGGCATAGGCATACATTTCTGATATTATGCCATATTGTTCAGGAATAAAAATATATGTATATAGGGGGACAAGTAAAAAATTTAAAACTCGTGCTATAACACTGCTTAAACCGTAATAGACAGTTTGTTTTAAAAATATTTTTAGATCTTTCATTTTAAAAGTTCGGTCTTCTTTTTTCTAAAAAAGCTAATACACCTTCTTTAAATTCATCGTTTTCAAATAACTCAGAAAACTCTTTTATTTCTAATTCATAGCCATCTGTGTAAAAACTCTTATTTATACATTTTATTGCAGCACTAAGTGCTTTTGGTGAATTTTTTATACAAGATTTAGCGATTTTTTTTGCATCTTCTATAAGGCTCTCTAACTGCGAAATTTGATTAACTAAGCCAATGTTTTGCGCTCTGTTAACATCAATCATTTTACCAGTTAAAATCATTTCAAAAGCAAAACCCTTGCCAACAATTTGGCCTAATCGTTGTGTGCCGCCATACCCAGGAATTAAGCCTAAAGAACATTCTGGAAAGCCTAGTTTTGCGTTTTCTGAAGCAACTCTAATGTGACATGAAAGTGCTAACTCTAAGCCACCTCCCAACGCGTAACCATTAATTGCCGCTATTACAGGTTTTGAAAAGTTTTCTATTTTATCAAAAACATTATGCTGGCCATTTTGGGCAAGTAATCTTCCCTCTTCCTTAGAAAAGTTTTGAAACTCCTTTATATCAGCGCCAGCTACAAATGATTTTTCTCCTTGGCCTGTGATTATTACAGCCTTTACGCTTGAATTTATTTGAACATCATTTAATACGAGAGATAGTTCATCTAGTACAGCCTGGTTTAGTGCATTTAATTGTTTTTCTCTACAAATTTTAATTAATGCAATATTGTTTTCTATTATTAATTGAGTGCTATTTAGTTTATTCATTGTATTTAGGTATTTGTATATAAAATGTAGTGCCTTCATCTAATTTACTAAGAAAAGTGATTTTTCCATGAAAGTCATCTATAATGTTTTTCACCATGGCTAAACCAAGGCCCATTCCAGAGTTTTTTGTGGTAAACTTTGGCTCAAAAATTTTAGGCTGTAAGTTTTCTGGTATACCCAAACCATTATCTTTTACAATTATTTCCCAATAATTATCTATTGAAATAATATTTATTATAATATTCTTTTTCCTTTCCTTAGGAATAGATTCAATAGCATTTTTAATTATATTATTTAGAACTCGTGTTAGGTGTGATCTGTCAATTTTAACTATGCAATTAGAGTCAGGCTGATTATATTTTATTCCACTTTCTTTATATAAATCAACAATACGTAAAACCTCATCCTGCAAATAAAAAACTTCTTTTTTTTCTTCACCAAGGCTTGCAAAATTTGAAAATGCTGACACAACAGTACTCATTGTGTCAATTTGTTGAATTAGCATCTTGGAAAATTGTAATACTTGGTCTTTTAAATTTGGGTTTTCTTTAACTATAACACGTTCAAAGTGCTGAACACTTAAGCGCATTGGGGTTAATGGGTTCTTAATTTCGTGGGCTATTTGCTTGGCCATATTCTTCCAGGCAGATTTTCGTTCACTTTGGGCTAATTCATCTGCTTTGTTTTTTAACTCAACAAGAAGTTGGTTATACTGCATGATTAGCATTCCTATTTCATCTTTTACTGGCCAATTTAATGGTTCATTAGTTTGATTGATTTCTAATGATCCTAGTTTTTGAGTAATTAACTTTAATGGGTTAGTTATTTGTCTTAAAAGAACTATTGCCATAATTGCAGATATTATGAATAAAAAAACATAAATACTAGATAGAACAAAAACCTCATTCATAATTTCATTATTTATGTTTTTTAAGTCATTTGCTTTATATGGAATATTTAAAATAGCATAAGGCTCTTTATTGTCATTATAAAGCACGGTATATATTTCTAAATCACCCTTTTTGTTTGTGTATATGTGCTTAATGTTGGAAAGTTTATTATTTATTTTTTTATATAGGATGTCAAAAGCCTTGGGCTCTATTTTTTGTGAAGATATTGTGTTTAATATATATACACCTTCATTATCCTTTGAAGAATCAATTATAAAGGATCCGTCTAAATTAAATATTCTAAGATCTAAGTTGTGTATTTGTGAGATCTGATCTAAATTATTAAGGCCTTGGTGTACATTGTTTCCATCTGTTAGAAAGCGAATAGACTCAACAACGGCCCTGTCTTTTCTTTGTAATCTTTCCTTATGATATGCTTTGTTTTTAGACTGATATCTAATTATTGTAATTAAGCCTACTGTAATAAAAGAAAAGAATATTAATGTAAACATGGCTATTAATATTCTGTGACTTAATTTTAATTTCTTCATAATTAAAACAAAGATACAAGTTAATTAAAAAAAAAATTATTATTTCTAACTAAGAATTTAATGCTTCGGCTCCAGCAACTATTTCTAAAATTTCACTTGTTATGGCCGCTTGTCGCTGTCTATTGTAAGTGAGCTTTAAATTATCTTTTAATTCTTGGGCATTATCTGTTGCTTTGTGCATTGCTGTCATTCTTGCACCTTGTTCAGAGGCAATTGACTCAAGTAAAGATTTAAACACCTTCGTGTTTACAGATTTAGGTAATATACTTTGAACAATCCTGATACTGCTAGGCTCAAAGATGTAATCTTTTGACTGACTGTCTAAGTTTGATTTGTTAACAATTGGTAATAATTGTTCATGCGAAGGAATCTGTGAGGCTGCATTTTTAAACTTATTATATACAAGTATTATTTTATCATATTCTTTTTCTAAGAATTTAGAGGTTAAATTATTTGCAATATTATTTACTTGATCAAAGGATGGTTCATTTACAACTTCGGTTTCTGTTTGAATAATATTAGCTTTTTTTCTCTTTAAGGGCTCTAAACCCTTTTTTCCTATACAAAAAATACTTTTTTTATAGTCCTGAAAGTCTTTATCAAGATTAGCTAAATATTTTAAAAGGGATGCATTAAATCCGCCACATAATCCTCTATTTGAAAAAAACACAACAAACAATACTTTTTTTCCTTGTCTATCTTCAACTAAGGGCCCTAATTCATCACTAGCCCCATCACTTAAATCTAAAATAAGTTTGTTTAGTTTTTCGGCATATGGACGTAACTTTTCTATATCATCTTGAGCTTTTTTTAATTTAGCCGCGGAAACCATTTTCATTGCACTCGTTATCTTCATTGTTGAAGTAACAGACGATATACGGGTTCTAATTTCCTTTAAGTTTGCCATAGATTAAATCGTCAAATTTCCTTTTATCTTTTTACAGGTTTCTTCTAATGTGCTAGTACATTCTTCTGACAACTTACCTGATTTTAGATCTTGTAATATATTATTTGAATCAGAAGTTAATGTCGCCAAAAACTGATCTTCAAATTCTTTCATTTTTTCAATAGGAATATCATTTAACAACCCTTTTGTTCCGCAATATATAATTGCCACCTGTTTTTCAACAGACATAGGTTCATTAAGGCCTTGTTTTAATATTTCTACATTTCTTCTTCCTTTTTCAATAATTGCTGTTGTTGCGGCATCTAAATCTGAGCCAAACTTAGCAAAGGCCTCTAGTTCTCTATATTGTGCCTGATCTAATTTTAATGTACCTGCAACTTTTTTCATAGATTTAATTTGAGCGCTTCCACCTACCCTTGAAACAGATATACCAACATTAATAGCAGGTCTGACCCCAGAGTTAAATAAATCTTTTTCTAAAAATATTTGACCATCAGTAATAGAGATTACGTTTGTTGGAATATATGCNGAAACATCACCTGCTTGCGTTTCTATAATTGGTAAAGCTGTTAACGAACCTCCACCCTTAACATGATTTTTTAAGGANTCAGGTAAATCATTCATATTTGAGGCAATTTCATCAGAATTTATAATCTTNGCTGCACGCTCTAAAAGTCTAGAATGTAAGTAAAAAACATCTCCAGGGTAAGCCTCCCGTCCGGGTGGCCTCCTCAACAAAAGAGAAACCTCTCTATATGAAACCGCTTGCTTGGAAAGGTCATCATAGATTACTAATGCATGNCCCCCAGTATCTCTAAAAAACTCACCTATTGATGCGCCCGTAAAAGGGGCATAAAATTGTTTTGGAGCAGGGTCAGATGCATTTTCAGCTACAATTACAGTATAATCCATTGCACCTGCCATTTCTAACGTTTTTTGTATGTTGGCTACAGTTGATCCTTTCTGACCAATAGCAACATAAATACAATAAACAGGGTTTCCTTGCTCATAAAACTCTTTTTGATTTATAATGGTGTCAATGGCTACTGATGTTTTTCCTGTTTGTCTGTCACCAATAATTAACTCTCTTTGGCCGCGACCTATGGGAATCATAGAATCGATAGCTTTGATGCCTGTTTGCAACGGTTCACTTACAGATTCTCTGTAAAGTACACCGGGCGCCTTTCTTTCTAAGGGCATTTCAAAAGTTTCTCCAGAAATATCACCCTTTCCGTCAATTGGTTGGCCTAAAGAATCTATAACCCTTCCTAACATGCCTTTTCCAACATTAACAGACGCAATACGTTTAGTTCTTCTAACAACATCGCCCTGCTTTATTGAACTAGCAGAATCCATTAATACTGCTCCAACGTGGTCCTCTTCTAAATTAAGAACAATAGCTTGTGCTGAGTTTTCAAACTCAATTAACTCACCTGACTGTACATTAGTAAGGCCATAAATTCTTGCTATACCATCCCCAACCTCTAGGACAACTCCCACTTCTTCAAAATCTGATATATTGGACAGGCCTTCTAATTCTTTTTTTAATATTTCTGATACTTCAGCTGGTTTTATTCCTGACATAATTATTTATTTTAAATTTTAAACGCTTTTCTAACATTATTAAGTTTATTCTTTACAGTTGCGTCATATTGTAAATCATTTAGTCTAATCAAAATTCCTCCTAAAATTTTAGGATCAACAGTTTCCTTAAAAATTACATTTTCTTGAGAGCCCAATTTCTGATGAATTTTTTTCTTTAATGAATCGCTAATATTTTTAGATGTTACAAGCTCTAGTGAAATAATATTTTTTTCTTTTTTATATATTTCTATATACTGCTCCAACATATTATTAAGGTTNCTATATCGCCCCCTTTCAATAACTAACNTAACAAAGGATAGCATTAAAGAAGAGAGTTTTCCATTAAAACTTTTTTGAAAAACATTTAGTTTTTTTTCTTTACTAATAACNGGGTTAATTAATAATAACCTAGCGTCATTATGGCTAGAAAAAAAATCAATTAAAGACTGTGCTTCATTATTAATTTCATTAAGCAAGCTATCTTTTTTTGCAAGCAAAAAAAGGGCTTTAGCATATCTATTTGAAATTATTGGGTTCATTAATTAATTTCTAATTTTTCTAAGTTCTTTTCTATAAACTCATCATTTTCAGATTCTGAATCTAATTTTTTTTCTAATATTCCTTCAGCAATTTCTACGGAAAGAGTTGCAACGCTTTGCTTTAGTTCAGAAATAGCGGCTCTTTTTTCCATTTCTATACTTTCTTTCACTCTAGCCATTTTTTGAGCCATTTCCTCATTGACAATCTTTTGTTGTTGAGTTCGATACTCTTCAGCTAATTTTTTTGCTTCGTTCAATATTAGTTCCCTTTCTTTCTTTGCCTCNTTTATTATTTGATCTTGATCATTTTGTAACTCTTCTATTTTAGACCTTGCCTGTTCAGCTTTTGATAAAGCATTAGAAATACTCTTTTCTCTTTCATCAAGAGCTTTTAGTATTGGCTTCCAGGCATACTTCTTTAATATAAGAATCAACAATATGAANCATAAAGACATCCAGAAAATTAGACCTATTTCAGGTGATACTAATTTCATAAACTAGAACTTTTATACAGCAANAACTGCGTTAGGAACCGTAAATAGAACAAGTAATCCAATTACCATAGCAAAAAATGCTGCACCCTCAATTAAGGCTGCCATCAAAATCATGTTTGCTCTTAGGTCATTAATTGATTCTGGTTGTCTAGCCATCGCATTAAGGGCTCCCTCTCCAACCTTTCCGATTCCAAGACCAGCGCCAAGAGCGGCAACTGCTGCGCCTAAAGCGGCTAAACCATAACCTATCGTATTAGATGGGATAAGTTCAAATAAAACTGATAATAATTCCATTTTAAAATAATTTTTTTAGTTAATAATATTTAATGTTGTTCTAAGGCCATTCCAAAATACATTGCTGATAATAATGTAAAAACATATGCTTGTAAAAAGGCCACCAATATTTCTAAAGTCATCATAAACAATACAAAGAGCACGGATGCCACGGATACTCCATATCCAGCAACTGGTCCCATTAGGTCTCCAAAAATAAATATCAAACTAAAAAAGGATAATATAATTATGTGACCTGCTGTTATGTTTGCAAACAACCTTATCATAAGAACAAATGGTTTCAAAAATACTCCAATAATCTCTATCGGAGTTAAAATTAAAAGTACGGGTTTGGGAACACCTGGCATTGCAAAAATATGTTTCCAATAATACTTAGTTCCACTAAGAGTGGTTATAATAAATACGATTGCAGCCATGACCATGGCAACCGCAATGTTTCCTGTTAAATTAGCGCCTCCAGGAAAAACTGGTATGAGGCCTAATAAGTTATTAAAAGCAATAAAAAAGAAAATCGTTAATAAAAATGGTAAATATTTTTTATACGATTGCTCGCCTATGGCAGACTTTGCTATATCNTCTCTAACAAAAATTATAAGCGGCTCTAAGAANGCNTGTAGGCCTTTAGGTGGAGTGTTTGGGTCTCTTAAATAAGTTCGNGCTACAGAAATCAATAAAANACAAAGAACTAAAAAGCTAAAAAANAAACTCACAACATTTTTAGTAATTGAAAAATCCCATAACTTATTTGANTCATCAGTATTGATAGAGTATATTTTTTCTCCCAATTCATCANCNCCAANCTCATCAACATATACAATTTTTTGAGATACGTGATCATACATGTAGTTATTGTAGGGCTTTGTTAGGTGTTTAAACTTAGAGGACATAAAAACCTGAAAGCCATTTCCTTCATGGAATAGTATNACTGGCAGNGGAATCGATACATTTCCCCATAAATGCCATTCGTGTGAGTCATATATATGATCTAAAATCATCTTTGCNGGATCAAATGGCTCATCNGGGTTTGTTGGNCCAGAAAAAGATTTAGTTGGGAACANCGANGCTAACAAAAAAAATAAAGGCAAAAGACGAAATATAGATTGCTTCAATTTTATAGCATTTTATTGTTCACAAAAATAGNTTATTTTANTTTATTTAAAAGTAAATTTTTNCTTTTTTAATATTTAAATTTTTGAAACAACTTAATTATAAAAATATACCTTTTTAAGAAAGTTTTTTAACGAGTTGATATAAAGAAAAAATGATAGCTATAATAGAAAAGACTAAAGCAACAAACTTCAAATCAAAATTTTTGTCAATTTGATGGCCTATAAAAAAAAATAAAATAACGATAGATGCCAACTTTGAGCCCTCACCAAAATATTTAAGAACATTTTTCAACGGTATTTATATAAACTAATTGCAATTAATGCCGAGAACATAAAATATAAAACAACTACTAAAACCCAAAATGCTAGTTGTGGATTTGGGTCTAGTTCTGTATACATAACAATTAATGAGGCNGTGCAAATTAATTTAACAAGTATCAACATTGGATACATAGAAAAAAATGTAGCTGAATTNACCGCATTTCTTTTGTCAATAAAAANACTATATAAAAGTGTTATACAAAAAAAATAAATTGGTGCAACAAAAAACCAAAANGAAAGATTTCGAATATAACCCATATTTGAAAGAACAGCTATAATACAAATGGATACTATCGATAAAATAGTTGATCTAAATAATAAGGAAAACCCCTGACTTTTATTACGCTGTTTTTTCATTTTTTTGTGAATAAGAGCTATTTTCTTCAGCCTTATTTGAACCAGGNTTGTTTTTTAATTCTTTAATNATTGGGCCCATACTACAAGATCCTGTAAATATTGCACCTGGTTCTATTTCTAATTTATTTGAACAAATATCGCCATATAATTTAGCGGAAGATTTTAAGGTCAATAAGTTTTTGGAAGTAATCTTCGCTTTAAGTTCACCAGCAATAATTCCGTTTCCGCATTCTACATCTCCCTCTATTTTGCCCTGTGGNCCTAAAACTAGTTTTCCTTCNACTTTAACAGAGCCTTTTAAAATGCCATCTATTCTGATGTCTCCACCTGAGTGAATTTCGCCATTTAAAACAGTGCCCTCTCCAATAGAGTTAATGCACTGCTTGTTATCTTTTTTTTCTAATATTTTCATTGAAATTTGGGTTAAATTTATTGCTAAGTTAATAATTTAAATACTTTTCTGAAAAATAGCTTTGATAAGTATTCAGTTCCTTCTGTTTAAGTAATTTTATAAAATTCGGATTCGAAATAACTAAAACGTTAATTTTTTTATTCTCGGAGAAACTTAACCATGACTCGTTTTCTTGTATTTCTGAAAAATAGAGCATAGCTAATTTTTTATTCTTGAACTTTGCCACTTTTATAAGTTGAACATCTTTATTTAATAATAAATTATTAACCTGCAACTCACTTTCTAAATAAAATAAATTATTAAAATTNGTAATTATCGATTGNGCTTGAGGCANNTCAATTGATAAATCCTCAACTGANATTATAACNTGATGATCTATANTGAAGTCTGTTAAATATATGTCCTGATTAGTTTCAAAAAAAGATCCGTATAATACNTCTAAAAATAGTTGNGCTTTAGAGCTTACTTCTGTATCAGGATAATCAATAATAATTTTCTCTAAATAATCAATGTATGATTTTTTGCCATAAATAACGGCAGAGCAAAAAGCCTCTATCATTGATAGGTTTAACATTTCATTTTTTGAAATTCTTTCGTTTTTTTGGTAGTCCAATTCTTCCAGAAATAAAAGAGTTTCTTCATACTTCTGAAGGCTAAATAAATCAAATGCTTTTTCATATTCAGAAGCCTCCANCTCTTCCTTTGGGGGTAATAGTACTCCATTTGTATCTATGTAATTGTTATTTGGAAACTCAGAAAATATTAATGATAGTGTTTGGTTAAACTCTATCTCCATTTCTAAGGANTGATAGGCTAACATGTGATGTATTAAGATTAATAATTTATAATCNGTATTTGGAAAGGATTTAAGCATTTCATTATGGCGGTCAATCATTCCAAAATAATCAATGAAATAATCTTTAAGGGCCAAACCTAACTTGTAATATGAGTTTTCAATTAAATCCAATGATTCCTTTTGGCTTTCTTCTGATAATGGTAATTGATCAATATAATATTGTCTATCATATTTTTCTTTTTCATTGGGCCCATCTTCTATCTCAATATTTTCTTCCTCCAGGTTAATTGAGTTTTTNTTTTTTCTTCTCCAATTATCTTCAAGTTTTCTATTTCCCCANCTTCCTAAAAACTCAGAATAACCAAAACTCATGGCAGAAGGATTGTAGAAATACCATCCACCAGACGCTGTATTTGGCCCTTGATTTTGATTTCTATTGTATTCATATAAGTTAAAGTTATTACCACCCCTTTCCGAGTTCATTGCTTGACGCTCTAAGGCCTCTTTTTGTTTAAGGTCTTCAATAAACTTGTCAATTATTTTATTTCTTTCTCCCTCTGANAGTGAGGCTAAATGAAGTAAGCTGTCTTGCCTTGTTATGGTGTTTTGATAATTGGAAACCTCCTTTAATTGCCTGTGTTTTCTTTTTATAGATGTGTAATTTTGACTTTCTGTATTAATTATATTCATAACAGAATCGTACTGTAAAAAACTATTAGAGTAATCTTTTTGATTAAAATAAATTTCACCCAACTTTAAATGGGATTGTTGTTTTTGATCAACATTAAACAAAAATGAATTAATAGANCTATTAAGGTTTTCAACAGCTANTAGGGTATCCGGCTGGTTTAAGTAAATCTCGCTGATAGCATAAAATATTTGATCCCTATACTCATTGTTTTTATCATCTTTTAACATTTTTTGATAATCAATTAACAGTTCCTTTGGGTCATTATTAGAATAAGCNAATGCTTGGGCTTTATTAAGTTGGGATCTAAATGCCATTTCATATTCAGGATTCATTGATATAACCTTATTATAATGAAAAATAGCGCTGTCCCCAATTTCTTCGGATTGATAAAGTTGACCTAAAATAAAATGCTTTCTTATTTTTTTGTCCCTACTTTCTTTTCCGCCAAAGGACCTATTAATGGCATTGATTCCTTTGGAATAATCTTTATTAATAATATAATATTCGGCTAATAATTCATATAACAATCGCTGGTCTAATAATGATAAGTTTGACTCTATCAAAAGGAAATTAAGGTTCTTCTCTGCAGTTTGTAAGTTGTTTAATTTTATGTGCGCCTTGGTTGACCATATTAAAGATTTATTTACCAAATTAGATTTTGGATATTTTCTAACAATATAACTAAATGTATTAATGGCTGCCTGATAATCTTGTTTGTAAAAACGCGCTTGCGCCATTAAAAAATAATTATCATCAATCCATTTATTTATTTCTTTGTCATTTATTTCCATAGAATGCTTTCTTATAACTTTGACCGTTTTTTCAATAACTCGATCAAAATTTGGATAAGCATCTTTAGGTTCGTCTGCAACATATATGTTGAATAGGGGGTCTATCGGTATAACGCTCTGATAATTTTCTTTATATGAACTTAGGTTTTTTTCAAGACCNTTTTTCATNCTTTCNTTGGCGTTAAAGTATCCATTGTACTTTGTTGTAGTTTGGTGAAAGTTTCTACTAAAAAAATTGTTTCTGGTTGTTGAGCAGCCTACAATTAATATTATAAATAGTACAAATGTTTGTTTTTTTAAATTCACTTTTTTAGTGTTTATAAATCTTCCAACTAATAATAAATAAATTTATTTTAATATTTCTAGATTAGTTTATTATTATATTGTTATAATTATTTTTAATAAAATTATATATCGTTGAAAAAAATAAGGCTTTTTTTTAAAAAAATAACAAAAAAATATAAGTTGGTTTTTCTTTCCGCCGACTCTCTAGAGGAAAGGTTTTCTTTTTTTACAAACAGACTATATGTTTTTTACGTCATTTTGTGTTTTTTCATAATTTGTTCTAGTTTNTGTTTGTGTCTTATTTATTTTACCCCTATTTCTAAATATCTTCAAACAAAAAAAACTGTTGATAGNGGAGAGTTTATAAAAATAATGGACCAAACAGATAGTTTAGCTATTCTTGTTGAACAACAGAGTCGTTGGATTGAAAACTTTACAGATATTGCTTCAGGAAAAATTAATTTAGATGATATAGACTCATTGTATTTAACTGACTTTAAACCCAATCTAGTAAATTTAGATGATCATATTTCAGAAAATGAGTCTGATTTAAGATTATATGTTGAGCGCCAAAATAATTTGTTAAACACATTGGATTTTCATAAGCCCACTAAAGGTATTTTAGTTGATACTTTTGACCTAAAAATAAATCATCTTGGAGTAGATTTGTCTACAAAAGAAAAAGAAAAAATATTCTCAGTTTTAGATGGTTCTGTGTTAATCTCAGGNGAAAATGAAGAATTTGGAAAGTTTATAATTATTAATCATGAAGAAAATATAATGTCAATTTACATGCATGCCAATAATATTATAAAGGAGCGCGGAGATAGTGTAAAAAGGGGAGGGGTTATTGGTTATACAGGAAATACGGGCTCCCTTTCTAACGGAACCCATCTACATTTTGAGCTAAAACATAACGGTCTAAATGTGGACCCTCAGGAATATATTATATTTTAAATTAATGGGGATTAAAAAATTTATAGTTAAAATCTTAGCTAAGTACAATTACGATTCTGTTAAAAGGGGGGAGAACAATGCAATTAAGAGCCAAAAAAAAATATTTTGTTATTTAAACTCTAAATTAAGCCAAACTGAATTTGGGCGATTACATAAAATTAAAAGCACCGATTCCATTTTAAGCTTTCAAAAAAAAATACCTATTAGTGACTACGAGGATTTTGTCCCTTATATTGAAAAAATAGCTAGTGGCACAAAAAATGTATTATGGGAAGGTTTACCTAAATATTTTGCAAAAAGTTCTGGGACAACAAGTGGGGCTAAGTATATTCCACTAACTAGAGAAATGTTAAAAATTCAAATAAAGTCAACAAAAGAAGCTTTATTGCTTTATGCAAAGCAAACAAATAACTTTGATATAATTAANGGAAAAATGATGTTTATACAGGGTTCTCCTGTAGTTACTAATTACAAAAAAATTCCATGTGGACGATTGTCTGGTATTGTGGCAAATTATGTTCCTAGGTTTTTGCAAAAAAACAGACTTCCAAGTATGGTAGTTAACTCTATTGAGGATTGGGAGGATAAAATAAAGAATATAATTCATGAAACTAAGGATTGTGATTTAAGGCTTATCGGGGGAATACCCCCTTGGGTAATAATGTATTTTGAAAAACTGTTAATTGAATGTGGTGGCAAAAACATTAAAGAAGTATTTCCAAAGCTTAGTTTATATGTATATGGTGGGGTTAACTTTAGGCCTTACAAAAACACATTTGATAAGCTAGTTGGAGATATTGATTTCTTGGAACTTTACCCGGCCTCAGAGGCTTTTATTGGTTATCAAAATNATGTCAATAAAAACGATATGCTTTTATTAACAAATCATGGTGTTTTTTATGAGTTCATTGAAGTGTCTGAATTTACAAACAACAAAAACCCTAAACGAATTTGGTTAAAAGATGTCAAGGTTGATACAAACTATGTCATTATTTTAAATACTTGTGCTGGTTTATGGGGCTACAATATTGGTGACACTATAAAGTTTACAAGCATTAGTCCATATAAAATTGTTATAACTGGGAGGGTTCAGCACTACATTTCTGCTTTTGGGGAGCACGTTATTAATGATGAGGTGGAAACTGCATTAGAAAAAACAACAAAATTNTTTGGCGGAGAAATNGTTGGTTTTACAGTATGCCCAAGCATAAGCAAAACAAAAGACTCACAAGGCCATGATTGGTTTATTGAATTTAATAGAGAGCCTGATAATATAGNGGCTTTCGCTGATTATTTAGATACATGCATGGTGAGCCAAAATATATATTATGGTGACCTAATAAAAAATAAAATAATTCGACCCTTAAAAATTATACGAATTAAAAAAGGTGGCTTCAATAAATATATGTCATCTATTGGTAAACTTGGGGGTCAAAACAAATGCCCACAGTTAGCTAATGATAGAAAAATTGGTGATTATTTAATTAATTTTATGTTATGAATATTATTAAAAAAAAAATTGCTGTTCTAGGCTCAACTGGATCCATTGGAAAAAGAGCACTAGAAATTATTGGTGCAAATTCAAAAAAATTTGAAATAGTACTTTTAAGTTGCAATTCAAATGAAAAGGTTTTTATTAACCAAATAAAAAGTTTTAAACCCAATCACGCAGTAATTAACTCCGAAAAAGCCTTTAATAATATAAATAAAGTTTCTCTTGAAAAAACGTCTTTAGCTTTAGGAGAGCGCGCTTTATGTGATTTGGTTTTTGATCTAGAAATTGATATTGTTCTTATGGCGATAGTCGGTTTCGCCGCATTAAAGCCAACGATTTCAGCCATAAAGAGTAAAAAAAACATTGCCTTGGCCAGTAAAGAAACTTTGGTGGTTGCTGGAAATTATATAATGGGTTTGTCAAAAAAAATGAAAACCAAAATTATACCGGTTGACTCAGAGCATTCTGCAATTTTTCAATGTCTAAATGGAGAAAGTTTAAAAAGTGTGGATAGACTAATATTAACCGCCTCAGGGGGGCCTTTTCGTGGAAAAAAAGAAAGTGATTTAAGGTTAGTAGATGTAGGTAGCGCATTAAATCATCCGAATTGGAAAATGGGTAAAAAAATTTCCATTGACTCAGCAACATTGATGAATAAGGGGTTTGAAATTATTGAGGCAAAGTGGCTTTTTGATTTACCTAAAGAAAAAATAAAAGTACTTATTCACCCTGAATCTATTATTCATTCTATGGTTGAGTTTAACGACTCTTCAATTATAGCGCAACTTGGATTACCAAATATGAATGTTCCAATACATTATGCTTTAAATTACCCTCAAAGGGAGGTTTCGGGATTTCAAAGATTAGACCTAACAGAAATAAAGCAATTAAATTTTGAAAAGGCTGATGAAAAAACTTTTAAGCATTTAATTTATGCTTATGAGGCTATAAAGCGAGAGGGTTCTGTTGGTTGTGTTTTAAACGCGGCTAATGAAATAGCCGTAGAGGCTTTTTTGACAAAAAAAATAGCTTTTTTAGATATGCAAAAAATTATAGAAAAATCAATTGAAAGTATTACTTTTGTGGCGAAACCAACTATAGAAGATTTATTCCAAATTGATATTGAAACGAGAAATTTTTCTTCTACACTAATACAAAAAAATGATTATTAAAATAGCTCAATTACTTTTATCACTTACAATACTTGTTGCTTTGCATGAATTAGGTCATTTCGTTGCGGCAAAAATGTTTAAAACAAGAGTTGAAAAGTTTTATATTTTTTTCAACCCTTGGTTCTCATTATTCAAAAAGAAAATTGGTGAAACCACATATGGAATAGGTTGGTTGCCACTTGGAGGTTACGTAAAAATTTCTGGAATGATTGATGAGTCCATGGATAAAGAGCAGTTAGAAAAAGATCCTGAGCCATGGGAGTTTAGAAGTAAGCCTAGATGGCAAAAACTTATAATCATGCTTGGTGGTGTTTTTGTTAATGTTGTTCTAGCTTTTTTTATTTACAGCATGGTGCTGTGGTTTTGGGGAAAAGGGGCTGTTGTTTATAATAGTGATATTAATGATAATTATGGGATTGATGTTATTTATGCGGGTTGCTTGGATAAAAACTCGTTTAATTATAATCAGTACGCTAATTATCCAGCTGATTGTGTTCCTAATGAAAATTCTGGGAGTGATTTACCAGATTTTATTGATTTTTCATTAAAGCCCGGAGACAAAATTATTGAAATAGATGGTAAAAACTATGATCAAGTTGATTGGAGGGACGTAAGAATCGATTTAATTTTGTGGGGAGAAAAAGAGTTGTTAATTGAGAGAAACAACAAAACTATACCCATTAATTTCTCTGGAGGTGACATTAAATTAATTGTTTCTGGTATGGTAGAAATAATGCCACGGGTTCCTGTTGTTGTGGGGAGGGTTTTAGATAAAGATTACACTGTTCAGCAGGGAGATAATCTGGACTCTGTTGCAATTAAAAACTACATTTCTATTGATGATCTTTTGTTGAAAAACAATATTAAGGGAGACTTGGTTGTTGGACAAAAGATTAAAACACATGAAGAGTCGGCTATTATTGCAAGAAAAGCTGGTTTAAAAGAGGGGATGAGGATAGTTAGCTGTAATGGGGAAGACATTTTTTCAATGGTAGATTTAAAGTATTTTTTTAATAAATATAAGGGTGACAGGGTTACTCTAGGAATTGAAAAAAACAAAAATATTACACTAACAATTCCTAATGAGGTTAATCCAAAGATTGGTTTTTTGGCAAAAGATTATTATAACATTTTACCATCAAAAGACATTAATTATAGTCTTTTGGGGGGCAAAAACCCATCATGTATAAGTGCGGGTGTTTTTGAAACTAGCAAAAGTATTCGGCAATATGTCGGGCAATTGCCATTAATTTTCCTACCAGAAACTGGGGTTTACAAAGAGGTTGGTGGTTTTATAAAAATTGGTCAAATTTTCCCTGAAGATTTTAGTTGGAAAAAGTTTTGGATTTTAACAGCACTATTGTCAATTATGCTGGCGGTGATTAATTTGCTACCTATTCCAGCCCTAGATGGTGGTCACGCTGCTATTCTTATATTTGAGATGATTACGGGCCGTGATGTAAATCCAAAAATATTAGAAAAACTACAAATCGTTGGTATGATTATTTTGCTAGGACTTTTTGTTTATGCAAACGGTTTGGATATTTGGAATTTATTTAATTAAACTATTATTATGAATATTGAAAATATATTAAAAGATCTTAAAATTGAGTCTTTAACAAATGGAACCGCAATTGGATCAACATGGTTGAGTGGTGGTGGTGAGAAAATTATATCTATTTCTCCTGTAGATGGACAAAAAATAGGGTCTATTGAATCAACCAACAAAGACCAATATGAAGAGGTTTTAAAGTCCTCATTAAAAGCTTTTTCTTCATGGAGAATGATGCCCGCACCCAAAAGAGGTGAGGTTGTTAGACAATTTGGAGAGGCTTTAAGAGAAAAAAAAGAAGCTCTTGGTGCCCTAGTTTCATATGAAATGGGAAAGTCTTACCAAGAAGGTTTAGGAGAGGTTCAGGAGATGATAGATATTTGTGATTTTGCTGTGGGTTTATCAAGACAACTGTCGGGAATCACGCTTCATTCTGAAAGGCCGAAACATAGAATGTATGAGCAATACCACCCATTAGGTGTTGTGGGTATAATATCTGCCTTTAATTTTCCTGTAGCCGTTTGGGCTTGGAACGCTGCAATTGCTTGGGTTTGTGGAAATGTTTGCGTCTGGAAGCCGTCTGAAAAAACACCTTTTTGTGGTGTTGTTTGTCAAGAAATTATGGCTGGTGTTTTGAAAAAAAACAACCTTCCTGAGGGAATTTGTGGTTTAATAAATGGTGATTATAAGGTTGGGGAATGGATGACAAATGATTCTAGAATGCCTTTAATTTCTGCAACTGGCTCAACTAGGATGGGGAGAATTGTTGGTCAAGCGGTAGCTGGTCGTTTTGGTAAAACAATTTTAGAGCTAGGGGGAAATAATGCTATGATTGTAAGCCCGGATGCGGATTTAAATATAAGTTTAGTTGGTGTTGTATTTGGGGCTGTGGGTACAGCGGGCCAAAGGTGCACAACAACTAGACGGGTTTTTGTACACTCATCAATATATGATGAGTTTAAAGACAAATTAACCAACGCTTACAAGCAAATTAAAATTGGAAACCCTTTAGATGAAAACAACCACATGGGGCCACTTATTGATGGTGACGCGGTTAAAATGTACAATGATTCCTTAGCTGAGGTTGAAAAAGAAGGTGGAAAAATAATTGTTCCTGGCGGTGTATTAACTGGGGATGGCTATCAGTCTGGGTGTTATGTAAAACCAGCTTTAGCTGAAGTGAAAAACAATTATAATGTTGTTCAAAAAGAAACGTTTGCTCCAATTTTATATTTAATGAAATATGATAAACTTGAAGGTGCTATAAAAATGCAAAATGACGTTCCTCAGGGTTTGTCATCTGCAATA
>NHFO01000023.1 GCA_002170235.1 Flavobacteriales bacterium TMED113 | reverse complement strand
CCCTCATAATACGCATCATTGTTTTCTTCTTGTCCTAACAAAATGCTATCACTAAACGAGTCTATGTTTCCACTAGAAGCGCGCATTGTTACCGGAGTGTTGTTATTTAAATATAGTGTCAAATTTTCTCCATTGTAAGTAAATGAAATGTGATTCCAATTTGTAAAGTTTGATGGGCTCAATGTTTGTGACACAGAGTAATTAGTTTCGTTTACTATTAACTCTACCTGTATAGTGTTTACCCCCGGATTATATCTTAAATTAAATGTGGCGCCACCAGCCGGCCAATCTGAAATAAGTGTGTGTGGGTTCCCGCCATCAGTGTCTTCTGGAAAATTTGCCCAAAGGCTCACTGTTATTTCATTTAGATTATTAATTGGATTTGTTATTTCAACGTAATCATTTTGACCATCAAATTGTAGTGAATAATTGTTTTCTACCCCACCGTTTTCGGCCTCTACTTTGTAATTCCCTGACTGAATTGCTGATATTGTTGTTTGGTTTTCATTGTTTATAATATCACCATCTAAATACCATTGATATGAATCATATGGGCCACCAATTGCTTCTAATAATACATTTTCTCCACATGTTTCTGTTTCTCCTGAAATGGTTACCTGCTCTATAAATTCGCAAGATCCATCATCTTCTGTTGCCCCAATATTAAAGTTGCATGCAGTTAAATCTGTACAACCCGCCACTTCATCAATATCGCAAACCCCATCATTGTCTAAGTCGTTGTCTAATACCGATAATCCATCTTCAGAACAAGAGTCACACGTTTCGTTTAACAACACACATGAACCATCATCTTCAGTTGCGCTTGAATTATAATTACACGCTGTTGTGTTTGTACAGCCCGTGATAACACAACTTATAAGGGCTTGTGTAGCTGCATTTTCACTTGTTTCGGCACAACCAAAACAATTACTACTATTGCCCTCACCTGGAACGGCGCCAGAGTTAGTAATTAACCCGACCACACTATTTGAAAAACCCGAGCCCGTTGATCCATAAGAATATAAATCAAAAGCTTGCCCGTTTACAAGCTCCTCGTTGTTATTAACAATATATGTATTGTCAGCAGTTATGTTAGTCGCCTCACCTAAAGCCATTCCTATTTGTGTGTTCTCAGTAATAACAATGTTGTTTAAGTTTAATGTGGAATTATCTGAGGTTATTCCTGTTCCGTTATTGTTCGTTATTTGTGTACATGTAATCGAAACGTCTTTATTGTAATTATTGGTATCGGTTATATAAATACCCCCCCCCGAATCTAGTGATGTGTTATTGTTTATATTACAACTTATTATTTCAACTTGTGAGTCGTTTTCTATAAAAACCCCTCCTCCAAAAACTGAAGCGGAGTTTGATGAAACTATTGTGTTTTCTAATATCATGTCGCTATCATGGCAATGTATTCCTCCACCATCATCAGATGCGTTGTTTTGAGTAATTACTAGGTTTTTTAACTCTATAGTTGAAAGTGTTGTGTAAATACCCGCGCCACCCCCACTAGAGCCGTTTGTTATTGTGAAGCCATTTAATATTGCTAGCTCACAGTTATTCATTTGAACAACCCTTCCGCTTAAACCCCCATCAATAATTGTTGTGTTAATTGTATTTTGGTTGTTGTCTAAAATATAGTTTGAAGCAATCTCTATATTTTTTCCATTGTAATCAATGTTCTCAAAATATGTGCCTGGTGAAACAATTATTTGATCGCCATTTTCTGACGCATTTATCGCAGACTGAATACTACTAAAATCCGCGGGAACATAGTGCGTTGTTTGGGAGTGTAAAAAAGAACTAAGGATAAATATAATAGATAGTAGTGTTTTTTTCATGTGTTAAATTTTTTGAACCCTTCTTTGGTGCCTTCCCCCTTCAAAAGATTCTGTTAAAAAAGTTATAATTATTTGTATTGATTTTTCTAAAGACATAAATCTTGCAGGTATTGAAATTATGTTTGCATCATTATGTTGTCTTGCTAGTTTTGTTATTTCTTCACTCCAACAAAGAGCCGCCCTTATTCCTTTATGTTTGTTGGCTGACATACTAACCCCATTTCCACTTCCACAAATTAGGACTCCAAAATCTGCTCCAGCTAAAACCCCTTCAGCAACCATGTGTGCATAGTCTGGGTAATCCACGCTTTCTTTTCCGTGAGTCCCAACATCTAAAACTTGGTAACCTTCTTTTTCTAAAAACTCAACTATTTTAGATTTATATTCTACTCCCGCATGATCACATCCTATTGTTATTTTCATTTGTTTTCGGGTTTCATTTGTGGGAAAAANAAAACATCTTGAATTGTTTTTTTATTTGTTAATANCATNGTCAACCTATCCATTCCTATGCCTATTCCTGATGTTGGTGGCATTCCATATTCTAAGGCTGTNAAAAACTGGTTGTCAATTAACATTGCCTCNTCATCTCCTTTTTCAGCCAACCTCATTTGGTCTTCAAAGCTTTTTCTTTGTTCAATAGGGTTGTTTTGTTCTGAATATGCGTTTGCGATTTCTTTACCATTAATAAANAATTCAAACCTTTCTGTTAAACCCTCTTTACTTCTATGTTTTTTTGTTAAAGGTGACATCTCAATTGGATAGTCTGTTATGTACGTTGGTTGAATTAATTCTTTTTCACAAAACTCTCCAAAAACCGCATCAAATAATTTTCCCCTTCCCATAGATTTGTTTGTTTCTATGTTTTTTGATTTGCAATATTTTACTAATTCATCTTCGTTCATTTTTGAAATATCATCTCCTGTTTTTTCTTTTATTGCATCAAAAAAGGCTAACCTTTTGTAGGGCCCTTTTAATTCTATTTCTTGNTTCCATCNTATTNTATNTTTGTTTNNCCNCAAACNTCTTTTNCTANTTTGTTCAAACATTTTTTCNANAAAACCCATCATCCANTTNTANTCNTTNTANGCNACATAAAANTCTAACATTGTGAANTCNGGNTTNTGNGTTCTNTCCATTCCTTCGTTTCTAAAATCTTTTGCAAACTCAAAAACACCCTTTTTTCCACCTACAATTAGTCTTTTTAAATAAAGCTCATTAGCTATTCTTAAGTATAGTGGTATNTCTANCGTGTTGTGGTGTGTNGNAAANGGNCTTGCCGCNGCNCCCCCNGCTATTGGTTGTAATATTGGTGTTTCCACCTCCATTAAACCCTCTTCGTTTAAAGCTTTTCTTATACTGTTAAATATTTTTGTTCTTTTTTCAAAAACATCCCAAGCCCCATCATTTACAATTAAATCNAAAGATCTTTGTCTGTACCTGAGCTCNGTATCTTTAAAGTCATCATGAGACTTTCCTTCCGCATCTGTTTTTACAATAGGTAGTGGTTTTATAGACTTAGAAAGAAGGGATAGTTTTTCTACAAAAACCGACTTCTCTCCTACNTTTGTTACAAAACATCTACCCTCCACCCCTATTATGTCTCCTATGTCTAAATATTTTTTAAACACATCGTTGTACATTGTTTTATCTTCTCCTGGGCAAATTTCGTCTCTATTTAAATAAAGCTGTAGTCTTCCTGTTTGGTCTTTAATTTCTGCAAAAGAGGCTTTTCCCATAATTCTTCGGCTCATAATTCTTCCCGCTATTCTTACGTTTTGAAAGTTGTTTTTTTCTTCTGAAAATTCTTTTTTTATCTCACTTGTGGTGGTGGTGGTCAAAAACTCTTCAGCTGGATACGGGTTTATTCCTAGCTCTTCTATTTTTCTCAGAGACTCTCTTCTTATTATTTCTTGTTCTGTAAGTTCGCTCACAATAATGTATTTTTGTTATATAAATATATTTAAATATTAAAAATGAACACTGTTTTTTTTAAATATTTAGGATTAGTTGATTTTAAGGAAACTTGGGACTATCAAGAATCTCTTTTAAACTCTATTATTGATGTTAAGAGGAAAAACCGTGTGTCAAAAAGTATTCCTATTAAAACAAAAAATTATTTATTGTTTTGTCAACACCCACACGTTTATACTTTAGGAAAAAGTGGGGACGAAAAAAACCTTCTTTTAAATAAAGAGGATTTAAATGAGAGTGGTTCAAAGTTTTACAAAATTAATCGCGGTGGGGATATAACCTACCATGGCCCCGGGCAACTTGTTGTTTATCCTATTTTTGATCTTGATAATTTTTTTACTGATATTCATAAGTACCTTAGGTGTTTAGAAGAAGTTGTTATTTTAGTTTTAAAAAAATATGGCATATCTGGCTCAAGGTTGGACGGCGCGACGGGGGTTTGGGTTTGTGATAAGAATGGTGATAGAAAAATTTGTGCTATGGGTGTGNGGGCAAGTAGGTGGGTAACAATGCATGGTTTAGCTTTTAATTTTTCTGTTGATTTAAATAGNTTTCAAGCTATTGTTCCTTGTGGAATAGTAGATAAATCCGTAACTTCTTTAGACCAAGAGCTTGGTCGTAACATTTCTTTTGAAGAGGTTTTTTCTGATTTTAAAGNGTGTTTTAAAGAGGTTTTCCAAATAAATTTTGAACCATTAATATGAAGCGTTTTTTTAAAATTTTCTTTTTGTTTGTTTTTTTAGCTTGTGTTTCTTTGTGGNTTACNGGTTATGGTTATATTTTTTATGGTCTTCGCGCAACCTATTTAAGGTTTGAAAAAACGGCACAAATTGATGACGCTAAGTTTTTTTACAACGATACGGTATTTGCNTCTGAAAAACCTTTTGAGTGGAAAAAGTCCAAAACCTACAATAATTATGAGTTAAGTGATTCGCTTAACACTCTTTTAGAAAAATTCAAAACNAGCTCTTTTGTTGTTATAAAAAATGATGGATTAGTTTTTGAAAAGTATTGGCCAGAGCATTTAACTGAAAACAATAAAAGCAACTCTTTTTCTATGGCAAAAAGTATTTTGTCTTTAATTGTTGCTTGTGCTATTGATGATGGCTATGTTTCTAGTTTAGATATGCCTGTAAAAGAAGTTTTTCCAAATCTTTCTTTTTATGAAAAAGGAAATGATGTGACTATTGGTAATTTATTNAANATGACNGCTGGTTTAGANTGGAAAGAAAGTTATTATAACCCNTTTGGAATAACTGCTCGTTTTTATTATACAAAAGATTTAACTGACCTTGTTTTAAATTTTGGTTTTAATTCTGAGCCTGGTAAAAAATATGTTTATCAAAGTGGTGCAACTCAACTCGCCTCTCTTATGTTAGACTCTATTTTAATTAAAAATGGAACCTCTTTGTCNGAGTATGCTGGTTCTCGCTTTTGGGAAAAAATTGGGGCAAAGGAAAATGCATTATGGTCACTTGATAGGTCTAGTGGGGTTGAAAAAGGGTTTTGTTGCTTTCATAGTAATGCTTTANATTTTGCTAAAGTNGGCCGTTTNTTTTTAAATANCGGTTTTTACAAAAANAACCGTGTTGTTCCTTCCTCTTTTTTCTCTAAAATTAAGAGTCCAAATATTAGTGATTTTTATTCATACGGTTGGTGGATAACAAACGTAAATGATTATGTTGTTTATTATATGAGAGGTTTTAAAGGTCAATACGTTGCTATAGTTCCTGATAAAAATATTATTGTTGTAAGGCTTGGTAGAAAAGAAGAAAAATCAAATGTTGGAAATAATAAACCCCCNGCCTCTTTTAATATGTTTATGAACGAGNTTCTAACAAAATATTAATTGTTTTGGAAAAAAAAATTCTTGAAATTGAAGATTTTTCANTTAGTTTTAAAAACGAAAATTCAAAAGAAAATTCTGTATTAAAAAACATAAATATTACTATAAATGAAGGTGAAAGCGTAGGTGTTGTAGNTCCTTCTGGGTGCGGAAANTCTATTTTNTCTTTAGCNTGTTTAAATCTTCTTCCNCGNAANGCTATTTTTTCTGGAAATATTTATTTTTATAACGATATAAGAAAGTCTGTATTTAATTTAAATAAAAAAGAAAACCAAGGTTATAGAGGGTTGTTTACTTCNATAATTTTTCAAAACCCTTTTTCTTCATTAAATCCTGTTTATACTTGCGGTTACNGTTTAAAAGAATCATTAATAAGAACAAAAAAATATTCTAAAAAAGANTTAAAAAATATTTGTTTTAATTTANTAGAAGAGGTAGGTATAAAAGATGTTGAAAAAATTTACCATTCTTATCCGCATCAATTATCGGGAGGACAATTACAAAGNGTTTTAATTGCATCTTGCTTAGCCCTTTCTCCTAAATTAATTATAGCCGATGAGCCTACAACTGCTCTTGATGCTTCAATTAAAAAAAAAATATTAAGCCTTCTTTTTAGTATTATAAAAAAAAGAAACATTTCATTAATTATAATAAGCCATGATATAAATATTATAAAAAACTATACATATAATACATATATATTAAAAAATGGTGTTTGTATTGAAAAAGGTAAAACCAAAAATATTTTAACTTCTCCAAAAAATAATTTTACTAAAAATCTTATTTTAAGTAAACCAATTATTGGTGATAAAAGAAAGTATTTACCGTCTGAAAACACCTATGAAATTATTAATGATAAAAAAATAAAAAGAAAAGAAATATTATTACTTGAAAATATATCATTTATTATTGATAATAATAAAATATTAAATAATATAAATTTTAATGTTTTAAATGGAGATTGTATAGGTATTGTGGGAGAATCTGGATCAGGAAAAAGTACTATAGCAAAAATAATTTCTGGTTTAATTAATAATTATTCTGGCTCTTTTTATTTTAATGGAAAAAAAATAATAAAAAAAAATAATAAAATTCAATTAGTTTTTCAAGAATCTATATCTAGTTTAACTCCAAATTATAAGGTTGGTAATTTATTGTATGAAGTTTGTTTATTTTTTAAATATGATAAAAATAAAATTAAAGAAACTATTTTAAATTTTTTTAAAATAACAAATCTTGAGGAAGATGTATATGATAAATATCCACATCAATTATCAGGTGGTCAAAAACAAAGAATTTCAATAATAAGAGTATTATTAACTAAACCTGAAATAATTATTTTTGATGAATCTTTATCTGCTTTAGATATAATAACTCAAGCAAGTATTTTAAACCTTATTAAATATTTAAAATTAAAATATAATTTATCAATAATATTTATTTCTCATGATTTAGGTTCTGTTTCTTTTTTATGTAATAAAATAATTGTTTTAAAGAAAGGTCAAATAGTTGATAATATATATACAGAAGATATTTTAAATATAAATAATAATAATTATACTAAAAGACTTATTAACGACACTATATAATAATAATATATATATATAATAATAATATATAATATATATGTTCGGTTAATAAGTTGTATAAAATTTTATATAAAAACTTGCTATTAACAAAATATTAAGATTATTAACATTATATATATATATAAATTATAATTATAAATCATATAAAGTTATTAAATATTAACATTGTTAATATTTATAGATTATATAAAATATTAATAAATAATATATAAAATAGGTGTTAAGAAATAGTTAATAAAATCAGGTTTATTAACAATGAAAAAAATAAATTTTATAATTATATAATTTTTTAATAGTTATTAATATATAATTAACAATATTTAATAGTTATTAATATTTTTTTGTTATTATTTAAAAAAATCTTTTGATCTTTTATTTCTATGTAATCTCAAACAAAACCTATGTGCTTCATTTCTAATAAATTGTAATAATTTTAATTCATTTGAATATTTATTTAAAACAAAAGGACTATTTTCATTTAGACTATATATATGTTCAAATCTCTTTGCAATAGCAATTAAATCTATTTTATCTTCTATTTTTAAATTACAAAGAGCATTATAAGCGCTTGTTAACTGACCCTTTCCTCCATCAATTAATATTAGGTCTGGAAGTTTTTTATTATTATCAATTAAGTATTTATATCGCCTTTTAACTACTTCATACATAGAATCAAAATCATTTATGCTATTAACTGTTTTTATTCCATAATGTCTATATTCTTTTTTTTCAGCTTTACCATCATGAAAAACAACACACGCAGAAGTTGGATTTTTTCCAAATAAATTAGAATTATCAAAACACTCAATATGTTTAGGTTTTTTATTTAAAAACAATATTTTTTTTAGTAAATCAAGAGAGGGTTTATTATTAAAAGTAAATTTTGTTTTATAGTTTTTTAAATTCAATAAAGAAAAATCAATAAATTTTTTATAAANACCTTTTTTAGGAACAAAAAAATTATACTTATCATTAAGTATATTAATNTTTAAAGCTATTTTTTTATTTATAGGTTTTTTTTCTTCATANATTTTTTCTATAAAATATTTTAAAACAGCAGACTCATTTTTGATTAAATTATTTTTTATAATACTATTTTTATAAAATAAAATTCTACCCCCCTTTATTCTTAAAAAAGAAACAAAACAATTTTTATTTTCTGAAATAATACAGAAAACATCAGAATTATAATTTTTATTAAAAACAACCGATGATGCATTTATATAATCTTCTATTAAATCTATTTTACTTTTAATATTTAATGCTTTTTCAAAATCTAATTTTTTAGAATATTTTTTTATTTCTTTATTATATTCTTTTAATAAAAAACTAAAATTACCAGAAAGAATTTTTTTTATTTTATTAAAAATAATATCACTTTTTTCTACATCATTTTTAGATCTAAAATTATCTTTAATATAAAAATCAAGCAAGGAAGGAAATAAAAAATTAATTAAATCAACCATTTTATTTGCTTGTTTTGAATTTATAAATGGGCCAAAAAAAACATTTTCATTATTAATTCTGTTTCTTGAAATAAAAACAGAAGGATAGGGTTCTTTTTTTAAACATATCCACGGATATGTTTTATCATCTTTCAATAAAAAATTATATTTAGGTTGATGTTTTTTTATAAGATTATCTTCTAAAAAAAGAGCATCTTTTTCAGAGTTAGTTAATAAATAATCAAAGAAATAAATATCTAAGGCAAGCTTGTCATTTTTTATAGTATTATTTTTTTTTGAAAAATATGAACGAACCCTGTTTTTTAAACTTTTTGCCTTACCTACGTATATAACTTTTTTTTTAGAGTTGTAAAAAAGATACACCCCAGTTTTATTAGGAATAAAAGAAAGTTTAGTTAAATCAAACAAAACAAAAAGTTTAGTTAAATTTATTAAATAAAAAAAGAAATATGACTATAGCTATTGTTGGATGTACAGGACTTGTCGGAAAAGAAATAAAAAACATATTAGAAAATAAAAAAATAAAAAAAGTATTATTTATTGCTTCTAAGAAGAGCGCAGGAAAAACAATAAAATATAATAATAAAAAACACACCATACTTTCAATCAAGGAGGGATTAAAATCAAAAATAGATTATGCAATTTTTTCTGCAGGATCTGAAGTTTCAAAAAAATACGCCAAGGATTTTACAAAAAAAGGAGCGGTTGTTATTGATAACTCATCTTATTATAGGATGAAAAAAAATATAAAGCTAATTGTTCCAGAAATTAATGGAAAAGACATAAGTAAAAAAGATAAAATTATTGCTAACCCGAACTGCTCAACAACACAGCTTGTTTTAACATTATACCCAATAAATAAAATATATCCTATTAAAAGAATTGTTGTTTCTACTTATCAAGCAATAACAGGCACAGGAAAAGATGCGGTCAACCAACTTATTCAGGAAGAAAAAGGAAAAAAACCAACAAAAAAAATATACAAAGACGGTATTTTTAGGAACGTTATACCAAAATGTGACGTTTTCCTTGATAACCTTTATACTAAAGAGGAAGAAAAAATAATTAATGAAACAAATAAAATATTAAAAACAAATATAAAAATAACGGCAACCGCTGTAAGGACCCCCACGATAGGTGGGCACGCNGAATCCGTAAACATAGAGTTTAAAAAANANNTTTCTNTAAATAAAATAATTAAAGAACTAAAAAAACAAAAAGGAATAATTGTACAGGAAAACCAAAAATATACAACACCAAATCAAACCAGAGAAAAAGACGAGGTTTTTGTATCAAGAATAAGAAAAGACGAATCAGTAAAAAATGGAATTAACCTGTGGATTGTTGCAGACCCATTAAGAAAAGGNGCCGCAACAAACACAGTTCAAATTTTAGAAACCCTAATTAATCTAAATAATTAGCGAAAGAACCTCCCTCTTTTTCAACATCTAAAAGCGCTTCATCATTGTTTTTTTCCATTANTTTCTCTAAACTAACAGGTGGCTCATAACTATTTATATTTATATGAGGAGCTATAACAAGAGCAACAATACTCATAAGTTTAATAAGTATATTCATAGATGGGCCAGACGTATCTTTAAAGGGGTCCCCAACAGTGTCTCCCGTTACAGAAGCCTTGTGAGAGTCGGTTCCTTTTTGGCCCGCAGCCTCCATAGCTTTTTTTGCATTGTCCCAGGCTCCACCAGCGTTGTTTTGAAAAATACCCATTAATACACCTGAAACAGTAACTCCAGCTAAAACACCACCTAAAACTTCTGGACCAAAACCAAAACCAACAACAACCGGTACCACCAATGGAATTGCGCCAGGAATCATCATTTCACGTATTGATGCTTTTGTTGATATTTCAACACACTTTTCGTACTCTGGGGTTGCNGTACCCTTCATTATCCCGGGAATTTCCTTAAACTGCCTTCTTACCTCTTTAACCATATCCATAGCGGCTCTTCCTACCGCAGCAATAGCTAAAGAAGAGAATATAAANGGAATCATGGCGCCAACAAAAAGNCCNGCTAAAACATCAGCTTTAAATATATCAATAGAACTAATTCCCGCTAAATGAACAAAGGCAGCAAATAAAGCTAAAGCTGTTAATGCGGCAGAGGCAATAGCAAAACCCTTTCCTGCGGCAGCAGTTGTGTTACCNACAGAGTCTAAATTATCAGTTCTTTTTCTAACAACTTTTGGTAAACCACTCATTTCAGCGATACCACCTGCGTTATCAGCAATAGGCCCAAAAGCATCAATAGCCAACTGCATTGCTGTTGTTGCCATCATACCTGNNGCAGCAATAGCAACACCATATAGTCCCGCAAAAAAGAAAGAAACAAAAATACCACTAGCTAATATTAAAATAGGAATAACGGTAGATTCCATACCAACAGCTAAACCACCAATAATATTTGTTGCATGACCAGTTGATGATTGCGTAACAATAGAGTTAACGGGCCTTTTACCCATAGCAGTGTAATACTCTGTAATAACAGACATTAATCCACCAACNACAAGACCAGTAAATATNGCCCAAAAAACACCCGAGCTAGTAATTATATCCCCATTGTCCATATAAGTCATTGANTCAGGTAAAATCCAACAAACAACAAAATAAGAAGCAACAACAGTTAAAATAATTGAGGACCAATTACCAATATTTAAAGCCTTTTGAACAGAGTCTTTTTCTGAACGAATTTTAACAAACCACGCNCCGACAATTGAAAAAATTAAACCCAATCCAGCAATAATCATAGGTAGTAAAATTGGACCAAGTCCCGAAAATTGATCGGCNGAAATAAGGCCATTNCCTAAAACCATGGCGGCTAAAATTGTAGCAACATAAGAACCAAAAAGATCAGCCCCCATTCCAGCAACATCCCCAACATTATCACCAACGTTGTCAGCAATAGTAGCGGGGTTCCTTGGGTCATCTTCTGGTATACCAGCCTCAACCTTTCCAACAAGGTCAGCNCCAACATCAGCTGCTTTAGTATATATACCACCACCAACTCTTGCAAAAAGAGCTATTGATTCAGCACCAAGCGAAAATCCAGCTAAAACNTCTAAAACCCTCATCATTTCTTTTGAGTTTGCACCTATTTCTTCACCACCAAAACAACAATAAAAAACAATAAACAAACCACCTAAACCTANTACAGCTAAACTNGCAACACCAACACCCATAACAGTTCCTCCNGTAAAAGAAACCTTAAGGGCTTTAGGTAAACTTGTTCTAGCAGCTTGTGTTGTTCGAACATTTGCTTTTGTGGCTATATTCATACCGAAATAACCAGATAAAGCAGAAAAGAAAGCACCAATTAAAAAAGAGGCAGCTATCCATGGCGATGAGTTTGCTTGTTCAAACGTACCNGACCAAGCAAGTATTGCCGCGGCAAAAACAGCAAAAACAGCTAAAACCCGCCACTCTGCCATTAAGAACGCCATCGCGCCCTTTGCAATATGATCAGCNANACTAACCATTTTATTATTTCCAGGGTTTTGTTTTGANACCCAAGAAGACTTTTGAAACATAACAAACAAACCTATTAAACCAAGGAAAGGCGCTATGTACATAATATTATTAACTAAAAACTCCATAATATAAATTTTATAAATCACCGCAAATATATAAATTAATGTAGAAAAAAAACAGAAGGAAATAATCAACGCTTAAACAGGCNCCTAAAATCAACCCAAATAGAAGTTTTTTTGTTTAACACAATGTTTGTTTGAAATATAAAAATTAAAAAAAGACCAACACAAACAAAAGCGTCCGCAAGATTAAAAACAGGGGGGAAAAAACTAAAAGAAAACATATCTATTACCCTNCCTTGAAANAAACCNCCAGAAGGCCCTAAATTCATACCAACAAAAGAATAAAAAACAGAATCAATAACATTTCCTATTGCGCCAGCTAACACTAAAGAAANGGGCACGCACCCAAGTAAGCAAANTCTCTTTTTTTTAATTAGGGAAATAAAAAAGAAAAAAATAAAAACAACAGCAAATAACCTAAAAAGGGTTAAAAAAAACTTAAAAACANAACCTAGTTCAGAAAGAAAACCAAACGCAATACCGTTGTTTTCTAAATAAATGATATTAAAAAAAGAGGTTACTTTAATTGATAANNNCCCNCCATCTTGTTTTAGAAAAACAAATAGCTTTAAAAATTGGTCACAAAAAACCAACAAAACAACAAGTAAACAAAAAAAGGGAATACTTTTTTTAAAANAATTCACCGCTTAAGAGACTTAATGTTTTTAGCCTCAATAGAAAGAGTTGCGTGGGGAACCAATTCAAGTCTTTTTTTAGAAATCAACTTACCTGTTTTTCTACAAACCCCATAGGTTTTGTTTTCAATCCTTATAAGCGCGTACTTTAAATCACGAATAAATTTTTCCTGCCTAGATGCTAAAAGCGTGTTTGACTCCTTGGAAAGCGTCTCGGAACCCTCTTCGAAGGCCTTAAAAGTAGAGTACGTATCATTAGTGCCATTTGATTTAGAATTATCAAATGACTCCTTTAGTAAAACAAGGTCTTTTTCTGCAGACTCAATTTTTTTTAAAATTATTTTTTTAAAAAAANTAAGGTCTTTTTCTGAATATCTTTTTGAAACAGNGCTCATTTTATTTAGATAAAGTTAAAGCAATATACACTTTATATACACCAATTTCAACCTCATAACTATTATTTGTTTTCGAGCCCTCAAATACAAGATTTTTAGTTAGGGTTTCTTCACATATATAGTTTTTGTGTTTTTTTATATTTTGGATAAAAACATCTTTTCCCACAATAAAAAGATCAATACAATCTGTAACATCAAAACCAGCAGACTTTCTTAAACCTTGAACCCGGTTAATAAATTCCCTGCAAACACCCTCACTTAATAACTCATCGTTAATTTTAGTNTCAATCGCAACTAAAGCATCTTTGTTTTCTGCGACAGACCAACCTTCGCTAGCCTTAGATTTAATAAANAAATCCTCTTCAAACAAAACAACTTTATCGCCCGCAATCCGAAAAACAACTTCTTTTTTCTCTTCAAACTCCCTTATTTTGTCATCAGAAACAGAGTCAACCAAAACCTTTAAATCTTTAATTAACTTGCCGTGTTTTTTACCCAAAACAGGNTAATTTATATCTAAACTCTTTTTTACAAGAGATGAGTTGTTTTCTATAATTTTAACATCCTTAACGTTTAGTTCGGATTTTATTAAATCAGAAAACAAAGAAATAGANCCCTTAAGCGAACTATTTTTAACAACAACAGAGACNCCACTTATAGGNTGNCNAACCCGAATTTTTTCTTTTTTTCTNAATGAAAGNCCTAAAGAAACCACAGACCGAATAACCCCCATCTCATTCTCCAGTCGCGTGTTAATTAATTCTTTTTTAGCGACAGGAAAGGNGCATAAATGAACAGACTTTTCTTTAGTTAAATCCTTAAACAAACCATCCATATAAAAAGGCGCAATAGGTGAGCTAATCTTNCTTATAACAAGAAGGCATTTATGTAGCGTTTCAAAACCTAAAANCTTNTCTTCATCAAGGGTGTTTTTCCAAAAACGCCTGCGNCACAANCGAACATACCAATTACTTAATTTATCTAAAACAAAAGACTGAATCTCTCTTGACGCTTTNGTTGCATCAAATTTATCATATGCAGAAGTTACACTTAAAACCAAAGAGTTTAACTCTGAAAGTATCCACTGGTCTAAAACAGAGTTAGGTTTTGTTTTTAACAAATCAATTTTTGGAGAAAAATTATCAATATTTGCGTATAAAGCAAAAAAAGAGTAAGTGTTAAAAAGTGTTCCAAAAAACTTTCTAGAAACCTCTTCTATTCCAGAAACATCAAACTTTAAGTTTTCCCAAGGATTAGAATTTGAAACCATATACCAACGAACAGGGTCTGCCCCAAATTTTTCAATCAACATAAANGGATCAATCACATTGCCAATTCTTTTTGACATTTTTTGACCATCCTTATCTAAAACTAACCCATTTGAAATAACATTTCTAAAAGCCTCGTTGTTAAAACACATTGTAGATATAGCGTGTAATGTAAAAAACCAACCCCTAGTTTGATCAACCCCCTCAGCAATAAAGTCAGCGGGAAAACCTAAGTTTTTATCAATAACGTTTTTATTTTCAAAAGGATAATGAACTTGTGCGTATGGCATTGCACCAGAATCAAACCACACGTCAATAACATCAGGTTCTTTATACATCTTTTTACCAGAATCAGAGCACAATATAATATCATCAACTACATTTTTATGTAAATCAATGTTTTTATAATTCTTATCAGAAAAATCGTCAACCACAAACCCATTAAAAGGGTTTGTTTGNATGAAACCCACATTAACAGACTTTTCACACTCTTTAAATAACTCTTTAACAGAACCAACACAAGTTACCTCANAACCATCTTCAGTTCTCCAAATTGGTAAAGGGGTCCCCCAAAACCTAGACCTAGAAAGGTTCCAATCATTTAAACCCTCTAACCAGTTTTTAAAGCGCCCATCACCCGTAGAGGGTGGTTGCCAATTAATCTTATTGTTTAACCTAATTAAGTCTTTTTTATAGTTTGTTGTTTTTATAAACCAAGATCTTAGTGGGTAGTATAATATTGGTTTATCCGTTCTCCAGCAATGAGGATAATTATGCTCATATTTCTCAACCCTAAAAGCTTTACCCTCTTTTTTTAAGAGTATTGCGATTTCTACATCTAATGGGTCATTTTCCTTGTTTGGGTCAAGCTCTTTTTTAACAAAACGCCCACCAAATTTTTTTAAAGAATCAATATATCTACCTCTTTCATCAACAATAGGCACAAGCTCCCCATCCTTATTCATAACAACCATTGCGGGAACATTATTTTCTTCAGCAACCCTCTTATCATCANCNCCAAATGTTGGGGCCATATGNACAATCCCGGTACCATCTTCAGTATTAACAAAATCACCGCACACCACCATAAAGGCGTTTTTTAAACCACTATGTGGTTCACAAAAACTTAAAAGCTGCTTATACTTTAAGCCAACCAAATCTTTTCCCAAATAAGTTTNCAAAACAGAATATTTAATGTTTTTGGGATCAAAAACCTCAGAGCTTAAATCATCACTTAAACANTCTTTTTTGAAATAATAAGAAACACGATCTTTCGCACAAATTACAGCAACCTTATTCCCCAAATATGGGTTAAAGGTTTCAATTAATAGGTATTCTATTTTTTTTCCAACAGCCAANGCGGTATTAGCTGGAAGNGTCCAAGGAGTTGTTGTCCATGCTAAAAAATGAACAGGTAAAGATGTTTTAAAAGAACCCAACCCCTCTTCCTCCAACCTNAACATAGAGACAACNGANGTGTCTTTAACNGATTTATAGCAACCAGGTAAATTTAATTCATGTGAGCTTAAACCCGTTCCCGCNGCAGGTGAGTATGGTTGTATTGTGTAACCCTTATATATTAATTTTTTTTCGTATAAACGCTTAATCAAACTCCAAACAGATTCAATATACTTTGGCTCATATGTTATGTAGGGTCTTTTCATATCAACCCAATAACCCATTTTTTTTGTTAAATCATTCCACACATCAGTATAAGCCATCACNCTTTCTTTACAAGCCTCATTATAGTCNTTTACNGATATTTTGCTNCCAATATCCTCTTTTGTTATTCCNAACTTTTTCTCTACNGCTAGTTCAACCGGTAAACCATGTGTGTCCCAACCAGCNTTTCTTTCAACTAAATACCCACANAAAGATTTGTACCTACAAAACAAATCTTTAATAGTTCTACCCATTACATGGTGAATACCAGGTAAACCATTTGCTGATGGNGGGCCTTCATAAAAAACAAAAGGTTTATTCTTTTTATTTAAAATAATAGATTGNTGAAAAACCTCTTCTTTGTCCCAAAAACCCAAAACCTCAGATTGTGTTTTTGTTAAATCAANCCCNTTGTGTTCTCTATATAAACTCATTTTGTTGTTGCTATTACTTTTAATTCTATTGCTATAGGGGTTGGTAAACAATTAACCTCTACAGTTGTTCTACAAGGAAAGCAAGATTCAAAATATTTTTTATATAGCACATTAAATTTTTTAAAATCTTTTTTCATATTTGTTAAAAACACAGTAACATCTACAATATTGCCCCATGAAGAGCCAGATTCTTCCAAAATAAATCGTATGTTTTCAAAAACAGCTATACATTGTTTTTCAATATCATAATCAATAACCTCCCCAATATCATTTAATGTAACACCAGGAATACTATTATCATCAATAGACCTTGGCCCAACACCTGATAAAAACAAAAAGTCTCCCACTTTTTTTGCGTGAGGATAAAATCCCACAGGCTTAGGTGCGCGCGAACTTTTAAAGTCAANTTTTTTCATAATTTTTATATTTTAACACAAACATTTTTAGGCTCTGTAAAAAAGTTTAAAGAACCAAAACCACCTTCACGGCCCACCCCAGAATCCTTCATACCNCCAAANGGTATCCTTAAATCACGCAACAACCAAGTGTTAACCCAAATAACACCAGAATTAATTTGTGCAGAAACACGATGAGCTTTAGATAAGTTTTCGGTAAATAAACTTGCTGACAANCCATATTTTGTGGAATTAGCCATTTTTATAACATCTTTTTCGTTTTCAAAGGGCATAATTGAGACAACGGGCCCAAACACCTCTTCTTGATTAATTTTACAAAGATAATCTAAACCACTTATAANGGTAGGAGAAATATAATACCCCCCTNTTAACTTACCNCTTAAAAAAACCNGCCTACCACCACATAAAACTTTACCCCCNTCTTTCTTTGCTAAATCAATAAAAGACAAAACTTTTTCCATATGCTGTTTAGAGACCATTGCGCCTAAAAACGACTTTTTATTAGAGGGGTTTCCAACCACTAACTTTTTAGCTTCCTTTACAAAAGCAGATTTAAATTTTGGGTACAAACTTTTTTCAACAAAAATTCTTGATCCACAGAGGCAAATTTGCCCCTGATTTAAAAAAGAAGAACGAACGGCAGTATCAACAGTTTTTTCAAGATCACAATCTGAAAAAACTATTGTTGGGTTTTTGCCCCCCATTTCTAAAGAAACCTTTTTAAAACTTTTAGCGCATATTTCATTTATTTTTTTACCCGTCTCTGTCCCACCAGTAAAAGAAATTACAGGAACATCTTTATGTTTAACAATTTCTTCACCAATACCAAAGCCGTTTCCGTGTAGTATATTTATTACACCGGGAGGCACCCCCGCTTTTATACAAATTTTACTAAGTAAATAAGCTGTATATGGGGTTATTTCAGACGGCTTCGCAATAACAACATTTCCAGCAGCAAGCGCGGGAGCAATTTTCCACGTCAATAAATATAAAGGAAGATTCCAGGGGGAGATACAACCCACAACACCTATTGGCTCTCTAAGTGTATAATTTATAGCCTTTCCATCCATTGTGTGTACCTTAGAGTCATAATGTAAAGAGGCTGTTGCAAAAAAACGGATATTTTCAGCGCATCTTGGTATATCCATTTGTTTGGTTAACCACAGAGGNTTGCCATTATCAACNCTTTCTGCTCTAGCTAATTCCTCACCTTTTTTATCAATTTCATTAGCCAGTTTCATTAAAATATTATATCTATATTTTTTACTTTTTTGAGACCAAAATAAAAAAGCTTTTTTTGCTGAACTTAACGCTAGCGTAAAATCTTTTTTGTTACTATTTGGCAACAAACAATACACCTTTCCAGTTGATGGGTTAAAGTTTTCTAAATAATCACCACTATTAGGTGCAATTAATTTTCCGTTAATATAATTTTTAATTTTCTCCATTTTAATGAAATTATAATGAGGCGGTTCTTCCACCGTCAACCGGAAGGTTGATACCATTTATATATGATGCCCTTGGAGAGCACAAGAACATAACAGCGTAAGACACATCATNTATTTCACCAAGCCTNCCGGCTGGAATAGTTTGAATGGCTCTATTTTTNACATCTTCAATAGAACAATTTTCTTTTTTTGATTTGTTTTCAAATAAAGACTTTAAACGATTTGTTTTTGTAAAACCAGGTAAAATATTATTAACAGTAACTCCGTGGCCACCAAGTTCATTTGCAAGTGTTTTACTCCAATTCGCCATTGCCCCCCGAATAGTATTAGAAACCCCNAGGTTTGAAATAGGTNTTTTTACAGAAGTAGAAATTATATTTATTATTCTCCCAAAACAGTTTTTCTTCATTCCGGGTAAAATTAGTTGTGTGATGATTTGACTACAAACTATATGCATATTGAATGCTCGTAAAAAATCAGCGGAATCAGCCATTTCAATAGGACCCGCACCAGGGCCCCCTGTATTATTAATTAAAATATCAACACTTACATTTCTTGAATCAAGGAGTTGGCTTAACTTTTTTTTCAAATCATCGGGNTCACTGAAATCAACACATATGTATTTGTGTTTTTCTTTGTTGTGCAACGACTCTATTGTTGACTTTAGAGCCTTTTCATTTCGGGCTATTAAAATTAAATTAACATTATTTTTAGCCAACTCATTAGCTATACCCAAGCCAATNCCCTGGGTACTACCACATACAATTGCGGTCTTATTGTTTAGTTCTAAATCCATATTATCTCAAATATAGCACAAAAAAAAATCGTAAATTTGTATTACACCTATAAATTTAAAGACATGAAAATATTACCCCCTTTTAATCTAAATGATTGGATAGAAAATAACAGACACCTATTAAAACCACCCGTTGGAAATAAAAACCTCTANGTTGATGCTGGAGACTTTATTGTAATGGTNGTTGCTGGTCCAAACGCTAGAAAAGATTATCACTACAATGAAACTGAGGAGCTTTTTTATCAAATAGAGGGAAATATTGTTGTTAAAACTCAGCAAAANAATAAAATGGTTGAAGTAGAGATTAAAGAGGGTGANATGTTTTTACTACCAGCAAAAATACCACACTCACCTATTAGACCAAAAGGTTCTATCGGGCTCGTNATAGAAAGAAAAAGAACCAAGGATGATAAAGATGGTTTAATGTGGTTTTCAGAAAAAGAAAATGCATTATTATATGAAGAGTATTTCCGCCTAACAAATATAGAAAAAGANTTTCTTCCAGTTTTTAAAAAATTTTATCAAAGCGAGAAACTTAGAACCTGTCCTATTTCAGGTGAGATAATGGAGGCAGATGAAAGATATATATAGATTGGTAAATTAAATAAGCAAAAACACTAACCCTTAACAAAAGATTTAATTAAATTAACACANCCAATAAATTAGTTTATGCGAATAAATGGACATGGCCACATCTTACCAGAACCCTCGCAGGTACCAAAATTCATGAGAGAAAAAAAACTATTTTGGATTGATGAAGATAAGGCTTTTATGAGACAAGGTGACTGGTCAAGACCGATTACTAGCTCAAGTTTTTTTGTTAAAGAAAAAATAGAATGGATGAACCAACATAACATTGATCATGGTGTAATGTTGTGCTTATCACAACTATATTGTAATGGTTGGAAAAAAAAAGACTGTGAAAGTGGAATANGTTTTCAAAATGACTTTAATGCTTCAATTCAAAGTAATTACTCAAAAAAGTTCACTTGTGGGTTTGTTGTGCAGCCAAGATTTATTGANCAAGCACTAAATGAAATNGATAGGTGTGTAAACACACTTGGTTTAAACCTACTTTGNCTACCNTCTCATTTTTTAAANAAACAAGGCGAGTGGCTTTCTGTTGCTGAAGATTGCGTTGACCCAATTTATGAATTAGCAAATAAATATGATTTAGCAATTCAAATTCACCCATATGACGGCGAAAAAATGATTGCTTTAAAAAATAAATACTGGAGGTTTCATTTAGTTTGGATGATGGCCCAGTGCGCAGATACACTTCATNTGTTTNCTCTTAGAGANCTACCTAATAAATACCCTAAAATTAGGACTTGTTTTGCTCATGGAGGCATGTTGGGTATTGCTAATTACGGTAGAAGAATTCAAGGTTTTGATGGTAGACCTGATATTTTTAAAGAATTACAAGACCCCAGAAAAACACTCGGACATAAAAATATTTATTTTGACACATTNGTTCATGACACGCACACCTTAGATTTATTAAAGAAGCGAGTTGGGTCCAGCCAAATTATTATGGGCTTAGATGACCCATATCCTTTGGGCGAAGTGGATGGTGTTGGAACATCTTATCCAGGAAGAGTGGTTGATTATGCTTTAGNGATAGGGGTTTTAGATAAAAATGAAGTTAGAGACATTTGGNATAAGAANGTNCTTAATTGGTTGGGAATAAAAAAAATAGATATTGATTAAAAAAGATATACTTTTGTAATACACACAAAACCATGAGCGACCCAATTAAACATGAGTGCGGAATAGTTTTTTTAAGACTACTAAAACCACTAGATTTTTATAAAAAAAAATATGGAACATCTTTATATGCCCTAAACAAGATGTTTTTGATGATGCAAAAACAAGTGAACAGAGGACAAGATGGGGCGGGTATAGTGGCCTTAAAGTTTGACGTTCCCCCTGGAGAACAGTATATATATAGAAAAAGGTCTGTTGAAAAAAATGCCATAGAAGATATTTTTCAAAACATTCAAAAAGAGTACTTGGCCCTAGAAAACAAAAAAGATTTTAATAAAACAGATTGGTTAAAAAACAATTTTTCATTTTTAGGGGAAACATATTTAGGGCACTTAAGATATGGAACATACGGGAAAAACAATATACAAATGTGTCATCCTGTCGTTAGAAAAAATAACTGGAAAACAAAAAACCTAGCAGTTGCGGGTAACTTTAATTTAACAAATGTCGACGCGCTCTTAAACCAATTAGTAGGCTTTGGGCAATCTCCTAATCAAAAAACAGATACGGTTACTATATTAGAAAAAATAGGCCACTTTACAGAGGAGGAAAACAATGATTTATACTATAAATACAAAAAACAGGGTCATTCCAAGAAAAAAATATCAACATTAATAGAGAAAAATTTAAATATAAAATCAATATTACAAGAGTCAGCAAAAAAATGGGATGGCGGATATGTTATTTCGGGACTATGGGGCCATGGTGACGCTTTTGTTTTAAGAGACCCGAATGGCATCAGGCCCGTTTTTTATTATAAAGATCAGGAGGTGGTTGTTGTTACATCTGAGCGACCTGTTATTCAGACAGCATTTAATGTTTCTATTGAGAAAATCAAAGAAATTACAAGGGGATCAGCTCTAATAATTAAAAAAAATGGAAAAACCTTTGAAGAAGAGATCCTAAGAAAAAAACGAAACAAAGGGTGCTCTTTTGAACGTATTTATTTTTCAAGAGGAAATGATTCAGACATCTATAAAGAGAGAAAAAAACTAGGAAAAAGATTAGCTAAAAAAGTATTAGAATCAATTAATCAGGACACCAAAAACGCTGTTTTCTCATTTATTCCTAATACCGCAGAGATATCTTTTTATGGATTAATAGAGTCGCTACAAAATAATTTTAATAAAAAAATCAGGGTAGAAAAAATAGCAATAAAAGATGCTAAATTAAGAACCTTTATCACTGATGATAAAAATAGAGATGGTTTAGTGGGTCACGTATATGACATAACTCATGGAGTAGTTAAAAAAACAGATAACCTAATTGTTTTAGATGATAGTATTGTTAGGGGCACAACACTAAAGAAAAGTATTTTAAAAATCTTAGCAAGATTAAGGCCTAAAAAAATAGTTATAGTTTCATCCGCCCCTCAAATTAGATATCCAGATTGTTATGGGATAGATATGGCAAAACTTGGAAAACTAATTGCTTTTAAGGCGGCTATATCCTTATTAGAAAAGAAAAAGGATGGAAAAAAAATTAAAGAAGAGGTATACCAATTATGTAAACTTGCCATAAAAACAAAGAAAGAAAAGGTTATTAATCATGTGCAAAAAATATATCAACTTTTTTCTGCGGAAGAAATATCAGAAGAGGTTGCTCGATTATTAAAACCCAAGGAATTAGAGTGTGAGTTACAAATAGTGTTTCAAACCATAGAAGACTTACACATTTCGTGCCCTAACCACACGGGAGATTGGTATTTTACTGGAAATTACCCAACAAATGGGGGGGCAAAGTTTGTCAATAAAGCATTTGTTTATTATATAGAGGGAAAAAATAAAAGGGCGTATTAATAATTTTTTGTTATTTCTTTTGCCAATAAATGAGCAGATTTAGGGCAAAACCTAAACCACAACTCGGGTTCTATAAGCTCTAATTCTGAAAGGGCTAGTTCATTATTATTATCAATTATTATATCCACTCTAGCATAAAAAGGGGTTGGGTCACACTTTGAAATAATTAACTCCGCAAAATCTACCATTTCATTTGATGCGTTATACCTCTCTACAGAGCCACCGTAATCATCTTGCACGCGATAATCACCTTCTTTTACCCGTTTAATTACTGCGTGAGTATGTTTTCCACCAATAATAACTAACGAAACCTCTCCGAATGATAAAATGTTTTTTTGAAACTCCTGAATTATCAAACTATGATTTTTTTGTAAAACTTGAAATGTAGATTCAAAATCAGTTATACTCTTTTTTAGAACTAAATGCGTGTTCCAAGCTGCAGCAGAAATAGTTGGTTTTATCACAATGTTTTCCCACGCTTTCTTTTTTATTACTTCTTGTAAGCAACTAGCTTTATTAACAAAAATTGATGGCACGATTTTTATGCCCAGATTTTCAAAATACTTTAAATAAGACTTATCTAAATTCCATAAAACTTGAGAGTATGGGTTTATGAATTCTGTTTTACCAGAAGTTCTTTTTAACCACTCTTTAAACTCATTTAATCTTTCAAAGTAATCCCATGTGGTTCTAAAAACCACATATTTAACGCTTGACCAATTGAATGTTTTAGATGACCAACTAACTCTTTTAACCGAAAAACCTAAACGGGTTATTGCATTTAAAAGAATACCATCTTCTTCTAAAATGTTTTTAATATACCAATCTATCTTCTTCGGTTTTTCATACCTATCTTCAGTTAGTATAACAAAATCTAACATAATATATTTAAAACTTATCGCGCCTCTTGTATGGTCCTTTTGTCTTCTCTTTCGGTTGTGTATATCACATTATTCCAAGTAAAAGATTTATCACCATTTCTCCAGTGCATCAAAAAAGCATCTTGGAAACTCATGTTTTCATCAATCAGTGCTTCTTTTTTTTCATTATCGTCATTAACCAAGCTATCAATCATTTCATTTTCTAGAGCTTGCGCAATTTCCTGTTCCTCATACCAACTAGAGTCAATTAAAGTTAACTCGTCAATAATATGTGTTGCGCCCGCAAATTTATCTATGATAAATAAAATATATCTTGCGTCGACAGAAATACATCTTTGAAGCTCTGGTTCAAACGCAATATCACCACTCATAGCCTCCCAATTTCCATCAAAAGCGCACCCAACTAAGTGCCCATAACCATTTAAAACTGGCGAGCCAGAATTACCTCCAGTTATATCATTATTAGAGATAAAGCAAACGGGTAATTCCCCATCTTCATTTGCATAATTTCCATAATCCTTTGATTCATATAATGAAACCAGCATTTCAGGTACCACAAACTCAGGGTTTGTGTTATCCATTTTTGCCATAACTCCCTCAAGAGTAGTGTAGTAATCATAGGTTACCGCGTCTGCCGCGATATAGCTATTTACAGTCCCATAAGTCATTCGCATTGTAAAGTTAGCATCAGAGTAAAAATCACCATCAGGATACATCTCTCTTAAAGCTTTAATTAACAACCTTTCTGCATTCATTAATTTACTTTCAGCCTCATTATTAATAGGCGATAGTACATTAAAATAAAAATCAAGAATACCACTTTGTACCTTGTAAATAGGGTCGTTTTTTATTTTTTTTACGGATGGACTTTCTAAAAAAGACATTAACCTTTCCTTGTTAACGAAAATAGATTTTTTATATGTTTTTTTAGCCCACTTAGGAGAACATTTATATTTTTCCATAGCGCCACTTATTACTTCAGGCACATACTCTTTAGGGGAGATAGAATAGTATGCTGACATTCCTGCAGCAAAAAGCTTTTGGTCTACCTCTTGATCATATTCTTTAAAAAACTCATTTGCTTTTTCCCTTAAACTAACGATAGCCGCCTCAATAGCCTCCCCATCTTCACTTTCTAGGGCCTTTACCAAGGGGTCCGCACTCCTAGAAAAGCTAATTGCATCTGCTGCTCGCCAACCCCCTTCAAATATAGCAACTTGAGGAATAACAATTTCGTCTAGCATTTTGTATGCACTTTCCATATCAGACAAAACATTACCATAAAGCTCTATATTTTTTTCAGTAGAGTTAACATAGTCTGTAAAAGCCTGTTCTTGTCGAACTTTTTTACCATATACATCTAGCGCCTTTAGACCTTTTGATTGACCAATAAAATATTTCCAATAATTAGAAACTCTGGCTTTTTTTGACGCATATTTTATTTTAATTTCAGCGTCTTCACTCATATATTTGTTTAATACATCTAAAACGTCAGTTCTTATTTCAACAAAAGTAGGGTTATACTTTTCCAAAGCCTGCTTCACACCGAAAGAAGACAGGTATCTTTGGGTGCCACCTGGATAACCAAAAACCATTGTAAAATCCTCCTTTTCTACACCATTTAAAGATATTGGTAAGTGGTGTTTTGGTTTTAGTGGTATATTTTCTTCGCTGTATTCTGAACCACTACCGTCTGGAGACATATAAACTCTAAATAAAGCAAAGTCTCCCGTATGTCTAGGCCACATCCAATTATCTGTATCACCACCATATTTACCGATTGAAGATGGCGGGGCGCCAACCATTCTTACATCATTAAACCTTTCATAAATAAATAAATAATATTCATTTCCTCCAAAAAAAGATTTCACCTCGACCCATTCTGTTCCAGATAAATCTTGTGATGTTTTAATTTTGGTTATATTATTACGAATAGCCTCATTTCTTGAATTCAAATCACTAGCCCCAATAACAGTTTCATCAATTATAGAGCTTGTTACATCTTCTATTTTAACTAAAAAATCAACATAAAAACCAGGGTTACTTAATTCCTCACTCATATTTTGAGCCCAAAACCCGTTTTCTAATAAATCATTTTCTACGGTACTATGGTTTTGTATAGCATCAAAACCGCAGTGATGATTTGTTAGTAGTAATCCGTTTTTTGAAATAACCTCTCCAGTACAATATCCATTAAAGCTAACGATGGCATCTTTTAAGCTGGAGTTATTTACACTATAAATCTCTTCAGGAGAAAGTTTTAGGCCCATTTTTTCTAAATCTACATTTTGTAGTCTTTCAATAAATATGGGCAGCCACATTCCCTCATCAGCTTTTACTTTTGGGGCACATAAGGCAAATAAAATAATACTTAATAATATTTTTTTCATGGTGATTTGTTTTAATTTTAGTTTCAAATTTAATTAATTTTTTATTAAAGGCACGCTAGAGCAGGGTTCTCCATAAAATAAACTTTTTACATGAGGAATTAATTTTTTNCAAATTATGGAAAAAGCACCTATGGGTAAGTTTTTATTTTTACAAGCCTTAATGAANACACGTTTATTTTTATATTCCTCAACATTAATGAATTGAATTTTTTTTTGAAAAAGATATAACTCAAAAGNACTAGAGTCACCAAAGAAAATATCTGAAGCTATGTTCTCTAATTTTGCTTGAATTAACATATAGGCCCACGTGGGTATAATTGCGCTAGATGAGCAAAAAATATTTACAGCAAAACCTTTGAATATATTAACATCAAGAGATTTTAATTGCTCTCTAAACTCTTTTTCTTTAATTATTAAACCATCTTTAAGCCACTCAACTAGATCAATGGATTTACGGGGANTCATATCACAAAANTCTATAAGNTCTAACGCGACAACTCCCGATTCAGTTACTCTATTTCGTATCATTTTGACTTATTTATAGGAAACCTAACTCTAATTTAGCCTCTTCAGACATCATGCTTTTATCCCAAGGAGGCTCAAATGTTACTTCGACGTCAACAGATTTTACGTTTTTAATTTTTTGCACAGCTTCTTTTATTTCTTCTGGCATACTTTCTGCAACAGGGCAAGAAGGNGATGTTAGTGTCATAATTACTTTAACNTCATTCTTTTCACTTATTTTAACATCATATATTAANCCCAACTCATAAATACTTACAGGTATTTCAGGGTCAAATATATTATCTAGAACGGTAATAATTTCGTCACCTAATTTTTGTTTAGTCATACTTGTTTTTTTAAATAATTTAATGATATTTCTTTAATTTTTTCAATCATTTTCACTAATCCATTAGAGCGAGTCATAGATAAGTGTTTATCCAAACCAACTTTAGAAATTAACTTTAAATCAAATAAAGCAATTTCTTTTGGCTTAGCATTTGAGAAAACTTTTAATAATAAGGCAATTAAACCTCGAGTTATCAAAGCATCACTATCTGCTATAAAATAGACCTTATTGTTTTTTATATATGAGGACANCCAAACATTAGACTGGCAGCCCTTTATTAGGTTCTCAGTTGACTTTAATTCAAGGCCAGCTTTAGGAAGCTCTTTTCCTAAATCAATGAGATACTCATATTTTTGGTCCCAATTTTCCAAAAAATTAAAATCAGAAATTATATTTTTTTCGCGCTCATGCAAAATCATTTTGATAACATTTTAATGGCTCTATTCAAGCCTTCAACAAAAATAGAGATTTCTCTTGANGTATTATAAAATGAAAGCGAGGCCCTAATAAAACCATTTGTTTGAAAAAACCTTGTTGCTGGTTGTGCGCACAAATGACCCGTTCTAATACATACTCCTTGCTCACTTAATAAAGAGCCAATATCGTAACTATGAATACCCTTAATATTAAATGTGAATATAGGTATATCGCTCTTGGGCCCATAAAAAACAATATTTTTAATCTTACTAAGCTCAAGATAAAGCTCGTTTGACAAGCCCGATTCTATGGATTTTATTTTATCTAATCCAACATTTTCTATGTATGAAAANGCCGCCCCCAAACCAATAAAACCAGCTATGTTTGGTGTGCCAGCTTCAAATTTATGCGGTAAATCATTCCAACTACTATTTTGTAAACTTACACTTTCAATCATTTCTCCACCACCCATATATGGAGGCATATCATTTAATAATTTTCTTTTCCCATATAGCACACCTGTTCCCGTTGGCCCAAAAAATTTGTGCCCAGAAAAACAAAAAAAATCACAATCTAAATCCTGTAAATTTATATTTTCATGAGCAATAGCTTGAGCCCCGTCAATAAAACTATAAATATTTGCCTTTTTACATATATTGATAATTTCTTTAACATCATTGTTTGAGCCAGTAATATTAGACGTATGCTGAAAAACAATTAGTTTTGTTTTTTTAGTAATAGATTTTTTTAAACCAGATAAGCAAATCCTACCATCATTATTTAAATCAACTTCTTTCAATTTAATACCTGTTCTTGAGCAAGCAAGTTGCCATGGAACAATATTAGCATGATGCTCCAATGAATTAATTAATATCTCATCCCCGGGCTCAAGAAACTTGTCGACAAAACATTGAGCAACTAAATTAATTGATTGTGTTGTTCCAGATGTAAATATTATTTCTTCTATAAACTTTGCATTTAAATAGTTTTTTATTTTTGTTCTTGTTTTCTCATATCTTTCGGTAGANAAGTTTGATGTATGGTGCTCACCCCTATGAACATTACTGTTATAAATAGAATAATAATCAGTAATTGCNTCTATAACGGCTTTAGGCTTTTGTGTGGTTGCCGCATTATCAAAGTAAACTATGTTTTTCTCTCTTTTATTTGAGTTAAAAAAAGGAAATTCAGCTCGTAATTTTTCGTTTATTTTCAAGAGTTATTTTTTAAGTTCAACTGCTTAGAAACAAGTTGTATAATTATATTTTTTAATTTATCACAGGATATATCTTTAAAGGTATCGTTTAAAAAAGCAAAGTTTAAAAGAGCTTGAGCGTCTTTTTTTGATATTCCCCTTGATTGCAAATAAAAAATTGCATCAACGTCAGGCTGACCAATAGTGCAACCATGAGAGCACATTACATCATCTGCAAAAATTTCTAATTTTGGAATGGCATCAATTTGAGCGCCTTCAGATAAAAGTATATTGTCATTTTGTTGGTAGGCCTCAGTTTTTTGGCTGTCTTTATCAACATAAATCCCCCCAACAAACACACCTGAAGAGTTATCGGTGAATAAGTTTTTAAATAACTGTGAACTTTTACAATCCTCAGCCGAATGCATAACATTTATATAGTTATCTATATGGTCACTATTTTTTATACATGAGAAGCCATGTATCTTTGTTGAAGATGAAGTCTCTAAAAGATTAACATGATAATTATTTCTAATCATCTTACCATTTAATGATAAATTGTAAAAATTTGTTTGGCTGCTGTTTTTTTGAATAGTATAATTTGTTTTAACGGTACAGGAATTTTGAATAGCCTGCTGAACCCAAACGTGTTCAACAAGAGAGTCCTTCAAGCAAATAAATTCTGAGACAGAGTGATGAAGGTTAGTTTTATTGGAGTGATCAAAAACTTGCTCCAATAGTTTTACATTTGCTTTTGGGTGGATCAGGAACAATAATCTTTGTTGGTTAAGGCTAGAGTCTAGACTGTTAAACAAACTATTAATTTCAATGAATTCATTACAATTAAAACCCCTTTCAAATTCTATTAAATAGCAGTTTTTATGAGCCTGGTTATTGATTTTTAAAAAATTGTCGTGTTCCTCTTGGTTTTTAAATAATTTAGATGGTATAATTTTATCATTATAGTCATCTCCATTTTCGTTAAAGTAAAAACCCGAGTGGTCTACATTGTTTGGTGAGATCTTTTTAACAGAAACACCTTTTGGTAGGATTGACTCTTGTTTGTCAAAGTGGTCATTTTTAAACCACATCTTAAAAGGTGAATTAACAGAAAGAATATTTTTATTTATTGTTTTAGAGTCCAGGTTTTTGTACTCGGCATCAACGGTTGTTAATAAATCGTTTGGTAAAAACTTTTTAATATTAGTATACTTCCAGCTTTCAGTTTTAGGATTAGGTAACATACCAAACAAGTGATCTAATTTTTTTATACTGCTCATTTTACGATTTCTGTATAACCAGTTTTTTCTAGTTGTTTTGCCAGTTCGGGCCCGCCAGACTGAACAATTTTACCTTCACTTAAAATATGAACATAGTCAGGTACAACGTAATTTAAAATTCTTTCATAATGAGTAATGATTATAAAGGAGTTAGTGTTATTTCTAAGCATATTAATTCCTGAAGACACAATTTTTAATGCATCAATATCTAAGCCAGAATCGGTTTCATCTAATATTGCTAACTTAGGGTTAAGTAGTAACATTTGAAAAATCTCATTTCTCTTTTTTTCTCCCCCAGAAAAACCATCATTAATTCCCCTAGAAAGCCAATCGGAATCAATATTAAGAGACCTGCAGGTTTCTCTCATTTTTTTTAAAAAATCACTTGCGGGCATTGCTGGTTTATTTAATTTTTCATGACGTTGATCCAAACAAGCTTTCATAAAAGTCATTAGCGACACCCCTGGAATTTCTATTGGATATTGAAATGAAAGAAAAACACCTAGATGGGAAATCTCTTCAGGGCTTAGCCCCACAAGCTCTTCGTTTAAAAAATGTATACTTCCATCTATAATTTCATGGCTTTCTTTCCCAGCTAAAACAGAGGCGAGGGTACTTTTACCAGAACCATTAGGCCCCATGATTGCGTGTACCTCTCCAGGTTTAACTGATAAGTCTATACCGTTTAAAATATTAGTATTATTAATTTTTGTTTTTAAGTTTGATATTTTTAGCATAACCTTTATTTATCCAACACTCCCTTCGAGTGAAATTTCTAATAATTTTTGTGCCTCTACGGCAAATTCCATTGGCAATTTTTTTAGAACATCTTTGCAATAACCATTTACAATTAAACCAATCGCGTTTTCTTCACTTATTCCCCTTTGTCTACAATAAAATAGTTGATCTTCACTTATTTTAGATGTTGTGGCCTCATGCTCAATAGTTGAGCTACTGTTTTTACACTCAAAGTAAGGAAAGGTGTGTGCGCCACACTTATCACCCATTAATAGTGAGTCACATTGTGAGAAGTTTCTTGAGTTTATAGCTCTTTTACCTATATTTACTAAACCCCTGTAGCTACCATTACTTTTTCCGGCACATACCCCTTTGCTAATTATTGTACTACTTGTGTTCTTGCCTAAGTGTATCATTTTTGTGCCAGTATCTGCTTGTTGCTTATTATTGGTGACAGCAACAGAAAAGAATTCCCCAACTGAACCATCACCCTTTAATACACACGATGGATATTTCCAAGTAATAGCCGAGCCCGTTTCGATTTGTGTCCAAGAAATTTTTGCCTTTTCGTAGCAAACACCCCTTTTTGTAACAAAATTATAAACTCCACCAACACCATTTTTATCTCCAGGATACCAATTTTGTACTGTTGAGTACTTTATTTCAGATTTATCTAAAGCTACAAGCTCTACAACTGCCGCATGAAGTTGGTGCTCTTCACGAATAGGGGCTGTGCAACCCTCCAAATAACTAACATAGCTTTCTTTATCAGCGATAACTAGTGTTCTTTCGAATTGACCCGTTCCAGCTTCATTTATCCTAAAATAAGTTGAAAGTTCCATAGGGCACCTTACTCCTTTCGGCACATAGCAAAACGATCCATCAGTGAAGACTGCGGAATTCAAAGTTGCATAATAGTTATCAGAGATAGGAACTACTGATCCAAGATATTTTTTTACTAATTCAGGGTGATTTTGTATTGCCTCAGAAATAGGACAAAAAATAATACCGAGTTTTTTCAGTTCCTTTTGAAAGGTTGTTGCTACAGAAACGCTATCAACGACAACATCCATAGCAACACCTGTGAGTCTTTTTTGTTCTTCAATAGAGATACCCAGACGCTTAAAGGTTTTTAATAGTTCTGGATCAACCTCTTTTAATGAATTATATTTTTTCTTTTTTTTAATTGCAGAGTAATAAGAGATACTTTGTAAGTCAATTTCTTTAAAATCAATATTTGCCCATCTTGGAGAGGATAATGTTTTAAGCTTTTCGAAAGCCCTTAATCTATAATCTAATAACCACTGAGGCTCGTTACGTTTGTTTGAAATTAACCTAATAACATCTTCATTTAATCCTTTTTGGATTTTTTCAGAATCAAACTTGCTAACAAATCCATATTTGTATTTTTCATTAGCAACTTTTTTTAATATTTCGTTTTCAGTACTCATAAATCTTTATAAAGAAAAGCTTTCTCCACAACCACACGTTCTATTTGCGTTTGGATTTTCAAAAATAAAGCCCTTACCATTTAGGCCGCCAGAATAATTTAGTGTGGTGCCCACTAGATATAAATAGCTTTTTTTGTCTACAATAATTTTAACACCATTATTTTCAATTATTTTATCAGCATCTGACACTTTATTATCAAAATCTAATTTGTATGATAGGCCAGAGCACCCTCCACTTTCTACACCAACTCTAACGAAATCCTCTTGTTTAAAGCCACTTTCTTTAATCAAAGAAAATAGTTTTTCTTTTGCTATATTCGTGATAGTTATCATATTGATTGTTTAACAAGTACAAAATTAAAAAAACAAAATCTATTTTGAGCACAAAAACCTCTATTTCTTCCATTGGAGAATTTGGCCTAATTGAAAAGCTAAAAAACAGCATATCAAAAGGTCCATTTACTAAGCTTGGTCCTGGCGACGACTGTGCCGTAATTTCGCCGCAAAAAGGAGAATACTTAATTTCTACAGATACTTTAGTAGAGGGTATTCATTTTGACAACTCTTATATGACATTACAGCACATAGGATACAAGTCTGTCATAAGTAATGTTTCAGATATCTACGCTATGAATGGAAATCCTTTACATATTTCTGTTAGTTTAGGCATCTCTGGCAAATACACAGTACAAGATATCGAAAAACTATATGAAGGAATGAATATTGCTTGTGACAAGCATGGGATCGATATTATTGGCGGGGATACAAGTAGCTCGTTTTCAGGTCTAGTTATTAATATTACTGTAATTGGTGTTCAAAAGTCAGATAAGATTATTTACAGATCTGGAGCGCAAGAAAATGATTTAATCGTTGTTTCTGGTAGTCTTGGTGGAGCCTATTTAGGCTTACAGATACTGTTAAGAGAAAAAAAAGCCACAGATACGTTAAATAACAATGAAGAGGTTAGAAATGATATTAGAAGTCATATGTCAAGGCATAAAAAATTAATTGAAAGGCAAATAAAGCCTGAGGCGAGACAAGATGTAATTAGTTTTCTAAGAGAAAATAACATTCAACCTAGCTCTATGATAGATTTATCTGATGGGCTTTCATCAGATTTATTACATATAGCTAAATCATCAAAAAAATCAGTTTCAATATATGAGGAAAAAATACCTATTAGTGACGAGTCATTAGATTTTTGTAAAGAAACATCACTAAATCCTACAATTATATCACTTAGTGGGGGCGAAGATTATGAGATGCTTTTTACTATAGACCCAAAGCATGCTGATAAAATAATTCAAACACCCGGCCTTTCAATTATTGGTAAAGTTAAAGGGCCTAAGCACAAAAACCTACTTCATCTTGCCGGAGGAGAAGAGGTTGACTTAAATCAAATGGGATGGGACCATTTCAAGCTTGAAGAGTAAAACACATATAAAAAACCATATTTGTTTTTAGTTAATTCATGGCATCTTCTATTTCCCCAGATTCAATTATAATTGAATCCATAAGATCCTGGCAGCTATTTTCTTTTATGACAACATCGTTTTCTAGCCTTATCCCTAGGCTTTCTTCCGGTATATAAATTCCTGGCTCACACGTTAAAACCATTCCTTCCTTTAGTTCTTTTTTTGGGTTTGAAACATCATGAACATCTAATCCTAAATGATGAGACGTACCATGCATATAGTATTTTTTATAAGCAGGTATATTGGTTTGCCTTTTAATGTCGTTCATGGAAATTAAATTTAAATCAACCAGTTCTTTTTCCATTATTTGCCCAACCTCAATTTCATAATCTTTAAGAAAGACACCGGGCTTTAATAATTTTTTTGACGCCTTCATGACCCTTAAAACAGCATCATAAACCTGTTTTTGCCTTTTAGTAAATCGCCCGTTAGCAGGAACACACCTTGTAAGGTCTGATGCGTAGTTTAAATATTCAGCACCAAAGTCCATTAAAATCAAATCACCATCTAATATTTTTTTATTGTTAGAAGTATAATGAAGAACGCATGCGTTTTTTCCGGAAGCAATAATGGGCTCGTAAGCAAAGCCTTTAGATTGATGATTTTTAAATTCATGAATTATTTCCGCCTCAATATTATATTCCATAACATTAGGCTTTATAAATTTTAAAACTCTATTAAACCCACATCTTGTTATTTCACAAGCATGCTTAATAATATTTATTTCACTATCATCTTTAATTGACCTTATTTCATTAAGTACAGNGCTAGACTCTAATAAATTAAGATTTGTAAATTTAGAAATTAATCTTTTACCCATCCTTCTGTTTCTTGATTCTACTATAATATTTGCGCGAGGATGGTCGTTGTGACTTAAGTATACATTTTTTGCTTTTTTTATTATTTTCTTAATAACATCATCATAATCTTCAAACCAGAGAACATTTTTGACTCCAGAAATTTTTTTTGCCTGTTCTTTAGTGACCTTTTCACCTTCCCATATTTTTATAAGTGGACTGGTTTTTTTTATAAATAAAATTTCTTGAAGCTCCTCTTTCGGATGATCTGGAAAAAGGATTAAAACAGTTTCCTCTTGATCTATGCCGCATAAATAAAGAAGGTTATTATTTTGCCTAAAAGGCATTAATCCATCGGCATTTGTAGGCATTTGATCGTTGGAATGAAATATAGATATACTTTGAGGCTTTAATTTTTNTAAATATTTATTTCTGTTTTTTGTGTATAAATCACTATTTAAACAATTATTTGCCATATTATGAATTTTGGTTTATAAATATAGTTATTTATTTAGCTTGATAAACACTTTTGTTTATGTGCAATTTTTTATATTTAATTATTAATTTTACAACAAGAAAAAATTTATTATGCTAAATTCTTCTGTTACTAGAAAGTTATTTATGGCCCTATCGGGTATATTTTTAATTATTTTTTTAACACAGCATTTATTAATTAATCTAACCTCATTAATTAGTTCAGATTTATTTAATACAATTTCCCATTTTATGGGAACAAACCCATTAGTTCAATATGTCTTACAACCCATTTTAATGCTTGGTGTTTTATTTCACTTTATAATGGGCTTTGTATTAGAGTTAAAAAATAGTAGGGCTAGAGTAAGGGGTTATGCAAAAGCTAATATTGGTGATGGCTCATCATGGGCATCAAGAAATATGATTATTAGTGGAACAGTTATTTTATCTTTTTTATTTATTCATTTTTATGATTTTTGGATTCACGAAATGACCGTAAAGTATATTCAAGGGGATATGTCAGGTAAATCTACAGTCTTTTTGGATAGCGGCGAGACTATTGAGGAGTTTAGGTATTGGAAAGAATTAAATGCTAAGTTCCACCAAAACATTGTTATTGTTATCGCTTATTGNTTTTCATTTATTGCCCTTGGCCTTCATTTAGTACATGGTTTTTCATCTTCCATTCAGTCAATCGGGGTNGGAAGTAAAAGATTTAAGATAATAAAATTAATTAGTTTACTTTACTCTATAATTATTCCATTAGGCTTTTCTTTGATTGCTATTTACCACTATCTATATTAAAATTATTGAAAAATTTGTTAAATAATTTTACAATCATTAAATTTGGACATCGGTAGACAATGACCGACATGTTTGGACACAAATCCAACTTAAAGATGGACAAAAATGGACAATAAANCTTTTTATTCGATTACGGAAGTTTCAAAAATTATAAATGTATCTGAAAAAACGATTAGAAGNCACATTAATTCAGGAAAGTTAAAGTCACAAAAAATAGGTGGTGTGCACAGAATTGATAAAGATGAGTTAAATCTTTTTATTAATTTAAGTAACAACAACTTAACGGATCAGGGACTTATAAACAATTTTCCTAGACCATCATTAGTGCCAGAAGGAGAAATTTCACAGAAATGGCTCAATCATAAACAAAAAATAAATTTAGTTAGCCCTGCCAATAAAAGATTAATTGATGTTATAGTTATAGGAACAGGACTTGCTGGCGGATCTGCATCNGCAACCTTAGCTGAATTAGGNTATAATGTAAAAGCGTTTTGTTTTCAGGATTCTTCAAGAAGGGCTCACTCAATTGCCGCACAGGGAGGAATAAATGCAGCAAAAAACTATCAGGGTGANGGAGATTCTGTTTACCGACTATTTTATGACACTGTTAAGGGGGGNGATTATAGATCNAGAGAAGCTAATGTTTATAGATTAGCNGAGGTTTCGGCAAATATAATTGATCAGTGTGTTGCCCAGGGCGTTCCATTTGCACGTGATTATGGTGGCATGTTGGATAATCGTTCATTTGGTGGAGTTTTAGTCTCCAGAACATTTTATGCAAAAGGTCAAACAGGACAACAATTGCTCTTAGGCGCGTATTCCGCGATGAATAGGCAAATAAATAGAGGTAAGTTAAAGATNTATACTCGCCACGAAATGATGGATTTAGTAATTATAGGTGGTAAGGCTAGAGGGGTAATTGTTAGGGATTTAGTAACAGGAAAAATAGAAAGACATTCTGCTCATGCAGTAGTTATTGCTTCAGGCGGTTACGGAAATGTNTTTTTCTTATCTACAAATGCCATGGGNAGTAATGTTACGGCGGCCTGGAAAATTCACAAAAAAGGCGCTTACTTTGCTAATCCTTGTTTTACCCAGATACACCCAACTTGTATACCTGTTTCNGGAGAAAATCAATCCAAACTTACATTAATGTCAGAGTCTTTGAGAAATGATGGTAGAATTTGGGTGCCTAAAAACATAGAAGATGCACAAAAATTACGTTCAAAAAAAATCCGACCCACAGAAATTAAAGAAGAAAATAGAGATTATTATTTAGAAAGAAGATATCCAGCTTTTGGTAATTTGGTTCCTAGAGATGTTGCATCTCGTGCGGCCAAAGAAAGATGTGATGCGGGTTATGGAGTTAATAAAACAGGGGAAGCTGTTTATTTAGACTTTTATTCTGCAATAATTAGATATGGAAAGGAGCGGGCATACTCATCTGGAAAAGATGCAAATGATAGTGAATTAGTTGAGGCTCTAGGAAAGCAAATAATAAAGGAAAAGTATGGAAACTTATTTCAAATGTATGAAAAAATTACAGATGAAAATCCATATGAAACACCAATGATGATTTACCCAGCTGTTCATTATACAATGGGTGGTGTTTGGGTTGATTATAATTTAATGACATCAATTGATGGATGTTTTGCAATTGGAGAAGCCAATTTTTCTGATCATGGCGCAAATAGGCTGGGAGCTTCAGCCTTAATGCAGGGATTAGCTGACGGTTACTTTGTTCTACCTTATACAATTGGAGACTATCTATCAAAAGACATAAGAACTGGGCCAATTTCTACTGAATCAATTGAATTTGAAAAAGCAGAGGAATCCGTTATAAATAAAATAAATAAGATAATTAATAATAATGGTGATAAACCAGTTGANTTCTTTCATAAAAAGCTTGGCCTTATAATGTGGAATAAGTGCGGTATGTCTCGTAATAAACAAGGATTAAATGANGCTATTGAAGATATAAAATCGTTAAGAAATGATTTTTACAAACATGTATTTGTTCCTGGCTCAGAAAATGAGTTCAATGAAGAGTTAGCTAAAGCATGTAGGGTTGCAGATTTTTTAGAACTAGGCGAACTATTTGCTAAAGACGCNCTACATAGAGAAGAGTCATGTGGAGGTCACTTTAGAGAAGAGCACCAAACCAAAGAAGGTGAGGCCTTGAGAAATGATGAAGATTATAATTTTGTTTCAGCATGGGAATTTCAAGGAGAAGATAAGGAGCCTGTTTTACATAAAGAAAAATTAACATTTGAATTTGTCGAGCTAAAATCTCGAAGCTATAAATAAATAGAATGGAGCTTAAATTAAAAATTTGGAGACAAAAAAATAATTCCACCAAAGGGAAGATGGTGGATTATAATTTATCAGGTGTAGAGACAGATATGTCTTTCTTAGAAATGCTGGATCTACTTAATAATCAACTAATTCAATCTGGAAAAGAACCTGTTGCATTTGATCATGATTGTAGAGAGGGNATNTGTGGNTCNTGCTCNNTNNNTATTAATGGNGNANCTCATGGNCCTGANAANTNNANNACNACNTGNCANNTNCATATGNGAAAATTTANNGANGGAGANACTATATATATTGAACCTTTTCGAGCAAAAGCTTTTCCAATAATTAAAGATTTAATTGTAGACAGATCTTCTTTTGATAGAATCCAGCAAGCAGGAGGCTATGTGTCGATAAACACTTCTGGAAACACTCAAGACGGAAATAGCACGCCAATACCAAAGAATGATGCTGATCAAGCTTTTAATGCGGCTGCCTGTATAGGCTGCGGAGCATGTGTGGCTGCTTGTAAAAACGCCTCAGCAATGCTTTTTACATCTGCAAAAGTTTCACAGTACGCACTTTTACCACAAGGTAAAGTAGAGAGGGTCAATAGAGCTAAAAATATGGTTAAACAAATGGATAAAGAGGGTTTTGGGAGCTGTACAAATACAGGCGCCTGTGAGGCTCAGTGCCCTAAAGACATTTCTATAGAAAATATAGCAAGGTTAAATAGAGAGTTTATATACTCAAAAAAATAAACATATAAAAAACTATATATCAACAATAATATTTTGCTCCCATTTAGCCCTAACCTTAATGGTGTCTTTCAGAAATATAATTTTTTCAGGTTGATTTAAGTTTTTTATGTTTCCTCTGTCCCAAGTGTTGTTTTTATTTAAGTCTTCTATTAATTTAAGTTGATAGGTCCCTGTATTGATGTTATCAAATGACATAATAGAGTCATTTATATTAAAAGAATTAATTATACTATCATTTTTTATAAACTGACCGATATAGTTTTTTGGTTCATAAATTTTTTTTTGAAAAAACAAATTAATTATACCCATGTCATCTGCAGTGTTAGCAGTTATATCCTTATTGGCAAAATTACTCTCTATAATTGTATCTTTCATTTGGTCACCCTCAAATCTTTCGTCTAGAAATATGAGTATATCAATATCAATGGAATCCTGTAGGTTAATTACTGTAGGCATTGATATCAGTTCACTGCTTTCATATTTAAGATTTAAGTTATCATCTTTTATGCTCATCATAGTGTATGTACCGGGCCTCAGGTTTTCATATTTATATTCACCTAAATTATTTGTAAAGCAGAAAAAAGAAGGTTTTTGTTCCCTGATTATGCTGTCATATTTAGCGCTAATATCTCCTTCAAAAAGGCCTACCAAGCAGTTTTCAACTTCTTTATTGTTTTTCATGCTAATTATTTTTCCAATGACGGTTGATGAGTCTATTGTTTGTCCCGTAGAAAAGGTGTATTTAAAGTTATTTATTGTGTTTCCCTCATTTATATCAGAAATTGCACTTTGAAAACCTATAACATAAGTTGTGCTATCTTTTAAGTTTTCATTTAAAATTATTTTAGCAGACTTTCCTTTATTTGATATGTTAACTTTACTAATTAAATTATAATCAGGTAAGGTATATATGTTAGAACTATTAATTGATATAATTTCATTAAAATTTATTTCAATGAAATTTTCTTTAAAGTTAATTGATTTATTATTGGGAAACACGCTAATAACCTCTGGAGGAACCGTGTCTTTTGCCCCTCCTTCTGGCGGGATAATGTTTGCGCAAGATAGGGTCAAAAGAATAAAAAAACATATATAGATTCTCATATATTTAAACAATTATTAAATCCATTTCTCCGTAATTTAGATTAATTTTTTCAATTTTTACATCAACCTCTTGGCTTATTTCGTAGTAATTACCTGTTTTTTTGTTAATAATTTTTTCTTTTTGTGCGTCATAATAATATCGTCCAGACCTCTTCAATGAAGAAATTGATACCAGCCCTTCACACAGAAATTCATTTAATTTAACATATAANCCCCAATCCTTAACCGATGATATTTTTCCTTTACAAACAGTATTTACTTTATCCTTTGCCATCCAAAGCAGCAAATAATTTTTATAATCCCTCTCAGCTTGGATTGCATTTTTTTCTTTTTTAGAAATATGAATACAACTTTTTTCNAGATCATAATCTTTTTTTATAATATTTTCCAGACACCTATGNGTAACCATGTCTGAGTATCTTCTAATAGGGGATGTAAAGTGAGAATATCTTTTAAAACCCAAACCAAAGTGCCCAATGTTTTCAGTTGTATATTTTGCTTTAGACATACTCCTAAGCACCATCTGGTTAATCATTTCAAAATCAGGATCTTCTTCACAAGTTTGTATAATTGAATTAATCTCATTACTTAGTTTTTTAGAAGANAAATCAAAATGTATGTTTTTCTTTTTTAAAAATAAATAGAGTGACTTTAACTTCTCTATGTNTGGGCTATCATGAACCCTATAAATTGCTTGATTATTTTTCTTAAAGTATTTGCAGACTTCTTTATTTGCCAGTAGCATAAATTCTTCCACAAGTTGATTTGAAAATAATATTTTTTTTCGAATAACTTTTTTTGGCTCACCAATTTTATTAAACTTAATTTTAATTTCTTCTGGCTTAATTANNACTGAGCCNTCCTNAATTCTTTTTTTTCTAAATATTTGTGCAAGGGAGTTTAAAATATTTATTTCATTATCAATCTTATGAGCTTCCCCACTGATAATATTCTCAGCCTCCTGATATGTTAATCTATATTTTGAGTTTATAATTGTTTTTCCAATCCAGGAATTATTCACCTTACCATCTTTAGAAATGTTGAACAAAACTGAATAACATAACTTGTCTTCATTTGGCCTTAGGGAGCATATTTTATTTGATAGCTTTTCNGGAATCATCGGAATAACTTTATCCTCCAAATATACCGAGCAACCCCTTTGATAAGCCTCTGTGTCTAGACATGAATTTTCTTTTATGTAGTGTGTTACATCAGCAATATGAACTCCAACTTCGTATGATTCATTTTCAAGTTTTTTTATTGAAATTGCATCATCGAAATCTTTAGCATCGTCTGGATCGATTGTGAATGTGTCAACTTTTCTTAAATCTTTTCTTTTTTTTATCTCTGTNGTTGAAATCTTATCATTAATTTTTTTTAACTCTTTTAAAGAGTTTGTGTTAAAATCCGATACAATATCATATTTGTGTAGAANAGCTTTTTTTTCTACATCNAAATTATTTTCCTCACCTAAGATGCTAATAATTTTACCAAATGGAGATTTAGCGCCAGGCGGCCAGTCAATTAATTTAAATATTACTTTATCTCTATCTTTAGCCTTTAAACTATTTTTTTCATCNATATAAAAATCTTTTTTTATTCCTTTATCTAAAGGAACAACAAAGCAATGTTTTGCACTCCTTTCAACAACGCCAACAAANTCTCTATTTGTTCTTTCAATTATATTATTAAACTTTGCTCTTTTCTCACCATTTTTAGCGTAGACATTTGCATTAATATAGTCCTTGTCAAAAAAAAATTGTTGCTTAGGTTTTTCTAAAAAGATTAAATCTTTCGAATCATTTGGCTGAAAAAAAATTGATTTTTTTTGACAAATAACATAACCAGATAATGTTTTTTCATTTTTGTTTTTAATAAAAAACTTAAATTTTTCATTTACTTCAATTTTTTTAATTCTAACTAGATTTTCTAGTAAATCTAGAATAAAATGNTTGTCTTTAAATTTTAGTTTTTTAGTTATTTGCTTGTAATTAAGTGGCTTATTAGATTTTTCAAGCACACGAAACAGTCTTTGTTTAATATTTTTCAAATTTTTCAACCTATCGTAATTCATTTTTTTTCGATATTTGACAATATAAGTTAATTTTGTTAAATCAAAACATTTGCTGACGTAGCTCAGGGGTAGAGCACTTCCTTGGTAAGGAAGAGGTCGGGAGTTCAAATCTCCTCGTTAGCTCTTNAATGTACTTTAAAAATGAAAAAAATTATATTTATTTTACTAATTGTTATTATTTCCTGTGATAAATCAGANGAAAATCAATTANTAAAGCAAATTAATGTTAGTGTTTTTTTATATGAAAATTGCCCCATTGCNCAATATATGACATTGCCTTTGAANGAAATTTATGATGAATTTTCTAGCCAAAACATTTCATTTACCGCGTATTTTCCAAATATATTATCATCCCCGAAAACAATAAGTAATTTTCAAGCAAAATATTCAATTTTATTTTCTTGTATTGATGATCATAATGGTGATTTTTCTGAAATACTNCAACCATCTGTATACTCTGAGGTTTTTGTTGAGTATGATGGTGTAGTTGTATATAATGGCATGATAGATAACAGTTATTCCGCTTTAGGGCAGTGGAGTCCAGCAGATAAACACTATCTTTATGATGTTTTAGATGCGCTAATTAATGATGAGCCTCCGCCATGGCAAAGTAATATTGCTATAGGTTGCTTAATATAGAGTTTTTATTATGAAAAAAATTATACTTTTTTTTATTGTTTCTTTAGGGTTTTCTTCTGCTCAAACTTTTGAGCAGGTATCTGAAATAATTTATAATAAATGCTCTTCTTGCCATAGGCCTGGAGAATCGGGACCAATGAGCTTTACAAATTATACTGAAGTTGTCAGTATGGGTTCAATGATAGAATATGTTACTCAATCTGGCTATATGCCCCCTTGGCCTCCAGATCAAGAGTACTCCAGTCTTTTAGATGAGCGCTTTTTAACTGATGATGAAAAGCAAATTATTTCAGACTGGGTTTCAAATGGCATGCCTCAAGGCGACCCCATTCAGGAGGCGGAAATACCATATTTTAGTGAGGGATCTGCGATTGGAGAACCTGATTATGTTTTTGAACTAGAAGATGAATATTTTATTGAAGGAAATAATTTAGATGATTATCGAGTATTTGTTTTNCCNACGAATTTTACTGAGGATACATATATTAAATCTATTGAGTTTAGGCCAGATAATAGAAAAGCAGTTCATCACGCCCTTATGATGGCTGATGTAACAGGAACAGGGGCAATGCAAGATGCCGAATCACCTGATGTATTGGGTTATGAGGCTTTTGGCGGCTTTAATTTAGAGGGTGTAAATCCAAATGAATATGTTTTTTTAGGGGGATATGCGCCAGGAATGAACCCTATTGTTTGGAATGGTAGTTTAGGGATGAAAATACCTGCGGGTGCTGATATATTATGTCAAATTCACTATGCGCCCTCATCAATTGACGAATGGGACAGGTCTTCAATTAATTTATTTACAAAACCAGCATCTGAAGTTGAAAGAGAGGTACTAATGAAAATGTGGTTGAGGTTAGATTTAGATATACCCGCAAACTCACAAACTACTGTTGAGGCCTGTTTAAATTTTTCTGATATTAATCCTTTTTTAGACTTTTTTGGGCCAAATCAATTTGACTTTTTTGGTAATGTTGTCATGGGTGAGCAAAATTGTGAATTACCAGAATCTTGGAGTTTACTTGGAATTTTACCGCACTCTCATTTAATGGGTAATTCCTGGGAGGTTTATGCAGAGACTCCTAGTGGAGAGAACATTCCTATTATTAAAATACCAGATTGGGATTTTGATTGGCAAGGATTCTATTACCCTGAATACATGCAGTATATACCTGAAGGGTCTCGTATTGAAGCGGTTGCAAAATATGACAATACGAATGATTTTGACATGTCGTGGGGTGAACTTACAACTGATGAAATGTTTTTTTGTCCCATATATTACGTTCCCTATCAAGAGGGAGATGAAAATATATATTTAGGAAGCACTAACAATTTATCCTCTTATGATGGTTANATCGAGGACTTAACAGTATTCCCTTCGCCGGCTTCAGATTATATAGAAATTAACTTTTCTTTACTAAGTAAGGGTGAATTAAAAATAAAAATTTATGACACTTTAGGTAGAGAAGTTTTGGGCTCCTCTAAGAGTTTAACTAAATTAGGGCTTTTTAGTGACCGATTTAATATTGANAACCTTGAAGCAGGAAAATATTTATTAGAAATAACCTTAAATGANGAAAAAATCCAAAAATCGTTCATAAAAATATAAACACATATGAAAAACTATATATATATATTTGCGATTTCAATTTATTCCATGTTTGGCCAACAAAATGCAACTCCTAATTTACTTTCTTCTGCAGGAGGATCCTTAGAGGGCTGGGGGTTGACTAGTTTAAAAATGGACTTTTCAATAGGCGAGATTGTTATAAATTCATGTATTTCAAATGACTTTNTAATAACGCAAGGNTTTCATCAGCAAAATATATATATGTCAACACTAAATGANGACTTAAACATTGAATTATCAATATTTCCAAACCCGACNAATTCGGTTATTAACATTGATATGAGAGGAATTGATTTATTTCCAGTGCGCCTTAATATCCTAGATGTGACGGGAAAACAATGGCGCGCTACCGAATCACTTTATAAAAACACACACACGATATCTTTAGAGGGTTTAGCTGAAGGNGTTTACTTTTTAATCTTGGAAAACAAAAATTATCAGAACATTTATAAAATTCAAAAAACAAAATAAAATTATGAAAAGGATTTATTTATTAATNGCTACANTATTTCTATCNACTTTGTCATTTTCTCAAGCCCCCCAAACATTTTCTTANCAGACAGTCATAAGAGATGTTAATTGGAANATTATGCCAGATAGNGACGTCTCAATTTTAATCAGAATATTAGAAGATAATCCCCTTGGAGATGTTAGGTACTCTGAACAGCATTTTGTTACAACATCAAAAATTGGATTGGTAAATTTAGCTATAGGTGGTGGTTTATTATATAGCGGTAATTTCAATGATATAGACTGGGGAAACCACATGTACTTTGTTGAAGTTTCAGTTGATATAGATGGCGGAGATAATTATATGTTAATGGGTTCAACTCAATTAAGAAGCGTTCCTTATGCATTATTTGCGCAAACTAGTGAAAATCCAGGAAACCCTGGTCCACAGGGTGAACAAGGTGAACAAGGGCCTGTTGGTTCACAGGGCTTACAAGGCCCATCTGGTCCCCCAGGAGAACAAGGTGCTCAGGGNGATATGGGACCCTCTGGCCCCGCAGGTGAACAGGGCCCCGCAGGAATATCAATTCAATCAGCTGAAATTATAGGATCGGAATTATTTATCACATTTGATAATGGCATTATTCAAAGTGCAGGCGTAATAGACATACCAGGTGGATCTATCATACTTGATCCAACCCAATATGTTTTTTCTTTTAATTCTACTTTTGGTCAGTTAGAGCTAGAAGTTATAGATCCTGTTACCCTTGCATCATACATACGTTTAGGAATATCTGTCCGTGTATATGATTCTATTGGAAATGCAGTATATTCAAATAATTTTGATAATCTTTATGCGGGTGANCCAACTAATATGGCNGGCCTTCTATCATTAGTNCCTGGAAGCTACAATGTAGAATTTAGNTTCCTAACTGAAACAGGATTAGTTATTATTAATGAATCATTTTCATTTTAATTAACTTTTTTTACAAAACCGATTTTCTTACGCTTTAATCCTTTGGCACTGTTTTCTATGTCATTTATTGAGCATACAGAAACTCTCAAATTCATATTTAAATTATGAGCTAATAAATCNTGCCATTTCTTTTCTTTCTCTGAAAAAATTCCGTTTGATCTTGAAATGGCCCTTATATCTAGTAATATTTGTTCTTTTTTAGCTGTATTGAAGCCCTTTTCAGAGTTCAAATAATCCGCCATTGAAAAAATGGTTGAAATAGCTTCTTCTGAAGATTTGATTACGCTTGAAGACCACATAACAGTTTCTTTCATTATTTTACTGCACAAATCATTGTTAGGCTCCCACTTTTTCATGTAGGAAATAATTTTTTTTATATCTATTTCTTGTTCTTNGCCATTATTATAGCACGCAAATGCATAGTAAATAAAAAAAATACAGTGAGTTTGAGATAAGTTAATATCTTGAGAAGATTCTTTATTCATATTAATGACAAAGTTAAAAAATAATGATTATAGAACGTGTATATAAAAGATTTTATATATTATGTCTATTAAATAATTCATAATAATGAACGAGATAAGTATTAAATATATTGAAATTGAAAGATCATCTAATAAATTTACAGAACTAGANAAANCTTTATTTTTAAAAGCCTCTGATGCATGTAATTCTGCTTACGCACCATATTCAAATTTCTATGTTGGCTCATGTTTATTGTTAGAAAATGAATTATTTATTTCNGGAAGCAATCAAGAAAACTCTTCTTTTCCTTGCGGGATTTGTGCTGAAAGGACGGCATTATTTTCAGCTCGATCTAGTTATCCAAAATTGAAAATACTTAAAATAGCCGTCACAGCAAGATCTAAAGATTTTAAAAATACAAATCCCGTNGCACCCTGCGGACTTTGTCGTCAAGTTTTGTTAGAATATGAAGTAAGCCAAAAAAGTAATATAGAAATATATCTTTTTAATGATCACAAGGTCATAAAGCTTTATAAAGCTAAAGATTTACTNCCATTTTATTTTACAGAANAAAGATTACGGAGAAAGTAAATTAGTTTAAACNAAAAGAGTATTTTAAATACTTTTCTTAGATTTAACGAATAAAAAAAAACTAGTGCTATTTACAGATTCATATAACGAAATAAAGTTTAATACTGATGGTGAGTATAAAGAGTTAGGAAGTAAATTTATTTCTTATGCTTTTTTAGTAAAAAGTAAAGAAGATGTCGGTAATAGGCTGGATTTTGTTAAACAAAAACAAAAATCAGCTAGTCATTATTGTTTTGCCTATGTATTGAACCCGGATTATTCTATAATCAGAAATAGTGATGATGGNGAGCCAAAATATTCTGCAGGAAAACCTATATTGACACAATTAAAAAAATNTAACTTAACTAACATCTTAGTTGTTGTGGTNAGGTNTTTTGGAGGAAAAAAACTAGGCATACCTGGATTAATACGTTCTTATAAAAATGCCACAATTGATGCACTTCAAAAATCTATAATTATTAATAAAAAAATAAAAGAGCAATTTGAGTTAACCTTCTCTTCAAATAAAATGAATATAGTTATGAATATTATAAAAAAATATAATATTGAAATATATAAACAAACTTATGTAACAGTTAATGTGCTCTTAATCAATGTCTTAAAAAAAGATTCTCTTCAGTTGTTACGGCTTTTCAAGGAAAATAAAATAAAAAACACATTTAAAAAAATCGTTTAAAATTAATAATATGAATCAAATGAAACTATTTAGAATTATTGCGGTATTAGAGGGTTTTTCATGGATAACCTTACTTTTTTTTGCTGTACCAATGAAGTATATATATGATATAGAAATTTATGTTCAAAAAATAGGGATGGCTCATGGATTGTTATTTATTATATATATTGCAATTGCCCTTTTATTACAATTAAAAATAAATTGGAGCAAAAAAGAACTGTTAATAATTTTAATAGGATCTATAATCCCGCTAGGCTTTTTATATGTTGATAAAAAGTGCTTGCAAAATAAGATATAAGAAATTTAGTTATGCGTACAAATAACGAAAATCAAGAATTTACCATGACTGCCAAAACTTTTCATGGCCTTGAAGAAGTATTAGCATTTGAGTTAAAAAAAATTGGCGCCAAGAATATTAATAAAGCCAAAAGAGCGGTATATTTTGAAGGTGATAAGTCAATACTTTATAAGTCTAACTTATGTTTGAGAACAGCTTTAAGAATTTTAAAGCCTATTTCTTCCTTTACTGCTAAATCAGAGCATGAGTTATATAAAAAAGTTAAAAAAATTGTATGGCAAAAATTCATTGATTTAAATGACACATTTATAGTTGATACAACAATTAGTCAATCAAATTTTTTTAATCATTCTAAATATGTTTCTCAAAAAACAAAGGATGCTATTGTTGACCAATTTAGAGATAAATTTGGTAGAAGACCCTCAATAAATAGAGTTAACCCCAAAATAAGGGTCAACATTCATGTTAGACAGTCTGAGATAACTCTGTCAATGGATAGCTCAGGAGACTCTTTACACAAAAGAGGTTATAGAATGCATAAAGTTGAGGCTCCAATTAATGAGGTTTTAGCAGCGGGTATAATTTTATTAAGCAATTGGGATAAGGATGATATATTAAAGGACCCAATGTGTGGATCCGGCACTATTTTGATTGAAGCGGGAATGATTGCAAAAAATCAAGCTCCTAATATTAATAGAAAAAATTTTAGCTTTCAGTTTTGGAAGGATTATGATGAGCAGTTATTTAAAAAAATAAAACAAGAATTATTAAACAATGAAACTCAACTAACTAGAAAAATAGAGGGTCGAGATTATCATTTTGCCTCAATATCTGCCACCAGAACAAATTTGAGACAAGTTAATCTACTAGAAAATGTAGAATTAAAAAGATTTAATTTTTTTGACCAAAAAAAAAATAATCCTAAACGTCATATTATTTTTAATCCCCCTTATGGTGAAAGATTAGAGATAAAAGACCCAGATTTTTATAGTAACCTGGGAGTGGTCTTAAAAGATTATTACTCTAAATCTGTTGTGTGGATAATAACTTCTGATATTGAAAAAGTAAAATTAATAGGATTAAAGCCTTCAAAAAAAATTCAACTATTCAATGGCCCTTTAGAGTGTAATTTGTTAAAATATGAGCTTTATGATTAGAAAAAAACGTATATCTATGATAAAAACTTTTATTTACATTATATTTTTTGTGCCTTATTTTTCAAGTGCTCAGGATATATTATCCCCAATAAATGATAATGAAAAAATTTATCCCGTGATGGAGCTAGGTTCAGGCGTCCCTTTGCTTGTAAATATTGGAGCTGGATTAAAATTTAATAAAAATCTTATTACGGTTAATTACAAAACTTTTTTCTTATTTAATGAGACCTCTTTATGTTATAGAAAGTATATAGGGAAAAAAATTAATTTAGGCCTAAGTTTAGGTAATATTAAAAGGACTAATCTATTAAAAAAAGGCGCGTCTTCAAATTTATTTATTGAGACAAAAATTAGTTATAAGGTTTTAACAAAAAAAAANTATAAATTATTNTCAGGCAAACCAGAATTNGCTATAGGGCTGCAAATAAGNAGAAANTCTAAATATGGAATATCTAATGGNAATAGNGCTATGTACTTCATGCCTACANTATCTTTAAGTNTGCCATTAAAAATTAAACCCAATAAAAAGAAGGAAGAGGGTNAAAAGATTAGTGCCCNAAATGANGTTAAAATAAATTTAGAAAACTCTAAAAAAGAAGATTATAAATCTAATATAATTGATTTTGAGAAATCAATTATTGATAATCCAAGTCTTTATAATAAATATAAAAAGTTTAAGTCCGATGGCCTGGAGTTAGATTTTAATTTATCACCATTAGAAATGGATGCAATAATTAATAATATTAAAACATATTTAGGCACAAAATATTTATATGGTGGGTTGACTAGATCTGGCATAGACTGCTCAGGTCTTTTAGGCAATGGATTTAGTAGTCAAGGATTTCAGATCCCAAGAACTGCTCAGGAGATTGCTAGACTTGGAAAAATAGTTTACGATTCCTCTAACCTTAAAAAGGGGGATTTGGTTTTTTTTGCTAATACCACAAATTCACCTAATTTAATAACTCATATGGGGCTTTATTTAGGTTATAATAATTTTATTCATAGCTCATCAAGCAAGGGTGTAATTATTAGCAAAATAAATGATCCATATTATTGGGCTGATAAATTTTTATTTGGAAAAAGAGTATTAAAATAATTATATATGAAAAAATTTGAGATAAACGAATTTATTAAAAATCAATTAATTAAATCTGCTAAATGGGGAAAGTTTTTATCTTTTTTTGGTTTTTTTATTTCGGGCTTAAGCCTTTTAAATATCCTAATGGCAGTGGCAAGAAACCCAAGCTCTCCTTTATTTATTTTGTTAATATTTTATATTACTATGTTATTCCCGTGTTTTTATTTATATCAATTCTCTAAAAATATAAATGATAATATTGATTTAAATAATTTAAATGAATTAGAGTTTGCATTTGAAAATTTAGCTAAGTTTTTTCATTTTATTGCTATATTTGTTATTATTATTATTACCCTTTTTATATTTCAAATAATTGCAATGTATTAGTATGAAAATTAATGTATGTATTCTTTTTTTATTTTTCCTACTTATTTTTAGTTGTGAAAAAGAAGAAGGTTTCACCACACCTATTCAGGAGATTTTAGATGAGGGTAACATAACATCATTACATGTAGAGATTTATAATTTAGATAATTCGGAAGGTGATTTAGCAATAGCTATTTTTAATAATTCTGCAAGCTTTGATGATGGAATAGATGCTTATATTGACTCTGTTATTCCAATTAATGATATAGGTTTAACACTTAATTTTGATAATCTGCCAGCAGGCTCTTATGCCATTAGTGTATTTCATGATGAAGATCAAAGTGGCGATATAACTTTTGGTGGATTTTTAAACCTTATTCCTCAAGAGGGATTTGGTTTCTCAAATAACCCTAATATAGGAATGTCTCAACCCAGTTACAGTGAATGCTCTTTTGAGCTTCAGGCATCTCAAACTCTTTTAGTTCCGATTAATATTGTTTACCTTTAAAACACCCCCATATAAAGGCTTGGAGAAATTCCAATAAAAAACTCTAACACAGTTGAATTAATTCGGTAATTCTGCAGTTTTTTTCAAAACCAGACCCGCCCTAGCTAATTACAAACATTCATGTTAATATATATAAGTGTTAATTTCTCAAGCGTTACCTTATATATGGGGCTATTTTACTTATTAAATTTAATAAAAATGTTTTACATATGTTTTTTTATTTAATACTTTTTTAAAGTTATAATTATCAGATTTTTTAGTAAATATTTACTTATAGTTTATAAAAAAAGTTAATAATTGTAAAAAAGTGTCTTTTATCTTAAAAAAAACATAAAAAAGTGTATTTATTAACAAAAAATTAATGTTTTTTAAAATAAATTTAAAAATCACTATATTTTAATTATTTATTAAATATCCAATATTTAATAAATAATTAAAGAAAAAAACCTATTTATTTGATTTTAATAGTTATTTTTTTTAATAATTTTTAATTAAATAGAATAAAAATGATTAAATATTCATTTTATACCTAATATTATGCTTATAAGTATATAATATTATAAATAATCATCTATTTAAATATTTTTTTTGATAATATAAATATTACAACATTTTTTTTATAATTTATTTTATTAATATTTTAAATTTTATTACCTATATTCTAATTATGAAGAAAATTATTTTGTATCTAATTTGTATTTCATCTTTTTCCCAGTCAAGTATTGATTTTAATATTTCCAACCCTAATTTAGGTTGTTTTGATGATGACTATACAATCTCTATAGGGATGTCTCTGTATGATAGTTCAATTTTAAATTGTCAGGATGCAATACTTTATTTAAATAATTTTGGTTATGGCTGCACNACTTCNTTGTCTCAAATTAANAANCCTTTTTGGGGNTCNAATCCTAACGANACTATTGCTAACATTTGTAGTTGTACGTGTGANTCTTCATCNGACATTTATGGGTGTGTAGACCCCTTTTCATGCAACTATAATTCTGAAGCAACAGTTGATGATGGCTCTTGCATTTACCCAGAATTTGCTTATGACTGTAGTGGTTTTTGTCTAAATGATGAGGATAGCGATGGTNTATGTGATGAATTTGATAATTGTAATTATAATGAAATCTTAGTGTCTGTTCAGGGACTTGAAACTAATTTTGGGTGGAACATTTCAGGAGATGGAGGCTGGGCAGTTGCTTCTGGAGATATAGGTNCATATCANTTTTGCATTGAAGATGGATGTTGGGACTTTAATATGTATGGAAATGGCGATGGCTGGAATGANACTTATTTGACTATCTCATATTTANAATCTAATGAAATCATACANACTGCNACACTTTCAGAGGNAAATTTTTGTGGAACTCAGATCCAAATAGGTTCTACCATCACTTGTTTAAATATTTTTGGGTGCGTTGATATGCTTGCTTGTAATTATAATTGTTCGGCTAACGCTGATGATGGTAGTTGTATCTACCCTGATAATCAAGGAGAGTGTTCTGACGAGTGTGTTACTGATTTGGATCAAGATGGCATTTGTGATGACATATGTAATGATTTTGATTTACTAGTTGTTGATTGTGAATGTAGTTTTTTGGACCCCGAAACATATACTGTTTTTTTTACTGATGTAGATGAAGATAATTGTATTATTATTGATGATTGTTATTGTGAATGTATTAGTGATATAGACGGAGATGGCATTTGTGATGAAGTTGAAATTGCTGGTTGCACTGATTCAGAATCATGCTTTTATGACTTTTCGGCAACGCAGGATGATGGAAGTTGTATATATCCTGGCGATGAATGTATTGCTGGAGTCCTTGAGGGTGGTGGATTAATTTATGGAATATATGACGATAATTGCATGTGTATACAATCTAATATTTCAATTAATGAAAACTTGATTAATAAAAAAGTAATTAAGGTTATAAACGTTCTTGGTAGAGAAGTTTTTAACGATAACATCATAATAAAAATATATGATGATGGCTCAACAGAAAAACAACTCTTTTTTGATTAAAATATATTTATTATAAATTGTTATAACTTTAAAATAAAATTATTACTATGAAAAAATTTATATTATTATTAATTGTTCCTTTTTTAAGTTTTTCTCAAATTGATGTAGGAGATTACACTTCAAAATACATAGAACATTATGATTATAACTATTCACAAGATACTTATTTACCAACAGGAGAGGATAGTGGCTGGCTAGATATAAATTGGTATTTTTCTGAAGAATATTATTCTATGTTTGCAGAGGGTGAAAGTTTAAAATATTGGTATGAATATGCAGGGGCTATAGATTTTGATGGGGTAAGTTGTGATGCTTATAATATTGAAGACGGTAGAATGTTGCTAGTAGATTATGAAAATCAGAGACTATTATTTTTCACAGATTTAGATGATAACAATATTTATTTAACCATGACAACTGTAACTAAAATTGAAAAAAAATAAATTTGTACAATGAAAAAACTATATATAATATTATTGATTTTACCATTGATTGGATTAGGACAAACAGAATATAAATCCTCAAAAATGAGTTTCTTGTACCCTGATGATTATGTCGAAAAAAACACTAGAAATGTTCAAAATGTCTCTGTTAAATTAGTTCCAAAAGAAGGTTATGGAACCCAAAGAACTGATAATATCATAATTCACACTTCTAACAGGTACTCTTCGTTAGGTCAAATAAAAAAAGATGACTT